>CAYPAX010000049.1:0-33898 GCA_964408735.1 uncultured Rhodospirillaceae bacterium
GCATTCGTAATGCGGGGGTCGCAGGTTCGAATCCTGCAGGCGGCACCAGCAAAATCAAAGATTTGTGCCAGGGCTCAGCGACAGGGGTGTGGGATAGAGCGGTGCCTCGCCCGCGTCCACGCGCTGGACGTTTTCGAGTGCGATCCTGAAATTTCGGGCCTTGGATTCGCGCGTCTGGCCGCCGACATGGGGCGTCAGCAAGACACGCGCGCGGATCTCGGGGGCCAAGGCCAGGAAGGGATGGTCCTCGGCCAGGGGCTCTGTCTCGAAGACATCGAAGATGGCGCCGCCGAGCCGGCCATCGGCCAGGGCCGCCGCCACCGCACCGTCATCGACCACGCCCGAGCGCCCGACATGGACGAGCACGGCGCCCGGCTTCATCCGTGCCACTTCTGCGGCGCCGATCAGGCCACGCGTGTCGGGCCGTGCGGGCAGGCAGACGACGATGAAGGCAGAGCTTGCCAGCAACTCGGCGAAGGGGATGGCGGGCACCGCGTCCTCTTCCTGGCCGCGATGGGCGGCGCGCACCACGTCGAAGCCGAGGCCCTGCAACAGGCGCGCCGTCTGGCGGCCGATATTGCCGTAGCCGACGATGCCGACGCGGCCGCCGAACTCGTGGCCCATGACGCTTTCCTTGCGCGCCGCGAACCACTCCTCGCCGCCGCCGTGTTCGAGCGCCGTCAGGGGGCGCAGGAACCTGATGGTCTGCTGCACCACCAGCTGCGCCACCGACGGCGCATTGAGCCCGGGGCAATAGCAGACGGGAATGCCGCGCTCGCCGCAGGTCTCGTGGTCGACATTCTCGTAGCCGGCGCCGGTCAGCTGCACCAGGCGGGTGGCGGGGGCGTTGTCGAGAATGTCCTTGCTGATATAGCCGAAGCCGGAGCCGGTGACGATATAGTCGACTCCGATACAGGCCGTGGCGGCCTCTTCCGGCACGGCGGCACGGCCGAAGCGGATGGCGAAGCCGGCGGGCACGTCGAGGCCCGTGGCGCGAAAGTCCTCTTCCGGCCAGAGGAAGGCGAGCTGCTTGTCTGTCATGGCGGGCTTTGGAGCATATTCCGCGATCTGTATGAAGCGAAAAGTCGCAATACCCCACAGTCGGCGCTATGGTCCCGCATCCATACCCGAGCCGAGACATACTCATGAGCAAGCTTAGCGTCAGTCCAGGCATTCTCGATATCGCGCCCTATGTGCCGGGGCGGCAAAGCGCCGAGGGCGGCGACCGCCTGATCCTGCTGTCGTCGAACGAGACGCCGCTGGGCTCGAGCCCGCTGGCCACCGCCGCCTATATCGGCCTGGCGGACCGCTTGCATCGCTACCCGGACGGCGGCGCCTGGGACCTGCGCGACGCGCTCGCCGAGCGCTACGGCATGGCGGCGGGGCGCATCATCTGCGGCAACGGCTCCGACGAATTGCTGACCCTGCTGGCCCAGGCCTATGCCGGGCCCGGCGACGAGGTGCTGATCACCGAGCACGCCTTCGCCATCTACAAGATCGCGGCGCAGGCGCAAGGTGCAACGCCCGTGATCGCGCCGGAGGACGGCCACACCGCCGATGTCGATGCGCTGCTGGCCCGCGCCACGGAGCGCACGCGGGTCTGCTTTCTGGCCAACCCGAACAACCCCACGGGCACCTATATTCCGAGTGCTGAGCTCAGGCGCCTGCGCGCGGGTCTGCCCGAGCACACCCTGCTGGTGATCGACGCGGCCTATGCCGAATACATGCGGCGCAACGATTACGAGGACGGCCGGGCGCTGGTCGACGAGGGCGACAACGTGGTGATGACGCGCACTTTCTCGAAGATCTTCGGGCTTTGCGCGCTCAGGCTCGGCTGGATGTATGCCCCCGAAAGCGTGGTCGATGTGGTCAACCGCATCCGCGGGCCCTTCAACGTCAACGCCCCGGCCCAGGCCGCAGGCATCGCCGCCCTGCACGACAGCGATTTCCTCGAGCGCGCCGTGGCCTTCAACGAGCGTTGGATCCCGCGCCTGGAGGCGGAGATCGGCGCGCTGGGCCTGCACGTGCATCCGTCCGCCGCGAACTTCGTGCTCGTCGAATTCCCCGATGCGCCCGCCGCCTACGAGTTCCTGATGGCGCGCGGCATCGTGCCGCGGCGCCTCGACAATTACGGCCTGCCGACGTGTCTGCGCTTCTCGTTGGGCACGGAGGAGGAGAACCCCATCGTATTGCAGGCGCTGGCCGAGTTCATGGCCGGCTAAACCTTGATCTTGGTCCAGGCGCGGCGCTGCCAGAACATGGCCAGGATGGACGAGTGCAGCACGCGCCAGCCGGTCTGGCAGACCCAGATGCCGAACAGGCCATAGCCCAGCTGCGGGCCGACCAGCCAGGCGACGGGCAGGAAGACGCCCCACTGGGTGGCGATCGAGACGGTCATCACCGTGCGCACGGCGCCGGCGCCGAGCAGGGCGTTCTGCAACACCATGCCGATCGAATCGATGGCGATGACGATGCCGACCAGGCGCAAGGGCGGGATCGCCAGGGCGCGGGTGTCCGCGTCCGTAATGAAGATCGACAGGATCAGCTCCGGCACCACGGCCATGGGCAGGCCGAGCGCGGCCATGACGACCGCCGCCACCTTGACCACGTCCCAGCCCCAGCGGTGGGCGTCGACCGGATCGCCGGCGCCTAGCGCCTGGCCGACCAGGGAGGCGGCGGCAAGCCCTAGCGCCAGGCCCGGCAGGATGATCACCAGGGTCAAATTGATCAGCACATTGGCCGCCGCCACCTCGGCCGTGCCGACTTGGCCGACGATCCAGAACAGCGCCGTCAGCCCGCCGGCGAAAAAGACCTGCTGCAGCGACGAGGGCAGCGACAGCCGCACCATCGTGACCATGGTCTCGCGCGTCGGCATGGCGGCGAGAAAGCCGAGCGGGCGCGCCCGCCGCCAGGCCATCCAGAGATAGGTGGCAGCGCCGATATAGGTGGCGATGGCGCTGCCCACCCCGGCGCCGGTGGTGCCCATCTCGGGCAGGCCGAAGGCGCCGAATATGAGGCCGTAATTGAGCACGATGTTGGAAAGCTGCATGACGATAAGCGTGCGCAGATAGACCATGCTGAGGCCGATGCCGTTCCAGAAGCCGCGAAAGGCGAAATTGATGCCGACCCCGAGCAAGGCGAACAGGCGCGCCTCGAAATAGGGCACGCCGAGGGCGATGACTTTCGGATCCTCGTTGACCAGGGCGTAGATGTCGCCGGCGAACGCCATCAAGACCGCCATGGCCGGCAGGGCGAGGATCAGCGCCAGCACCAGCCCGCCGTTCAGGGGTACCGCCGTCTCGGCCTCGCGGCCCTCGCCCTTGCGCCGCGAGGCCATGGCCTGGACCCCCGCTGACAGCCCCATGACCAGCGCCACGCTGAGGAAGTTGACGAAGCCGCCGACGCCGACGGCGGCCAGCGCATCGGTCCCCAGCTGGCCCACCATGGCGGTATCGACCAGGTTGAACAGGGTCTGCGAGGTCATGCCGCCGACGATGGGCAGACCCAGTAGCAGGATGGCGGAGACTCGGGTTCGGTCCACGGGGAGCTTTCTCAGAAGGGCGTTGCGCGGTTATAGCTTCCCCGTTTGACGCGGTACACAATTCCTCTACCGTACCGCCATTGCGAGACAGTTCGAGGGAATCCGGCCATGAAATCGTGGATATCGCTGCCCCGCGTCGAGGGCGCCGACCCCCGCCAGGCCCATTGCGACCTGCCCGAGGGCACATACGAGCGCGAGCTTGGCCGCGAGGGCTTCTTCGGCCCCGCCGCCCAGATGCTGCACCGCCACCCGCCGACCGGCTGGCAAAGCTTCGAAGGCCCCATGCGCCCGCGCCTGTTCGACCTCAACCGGCACAGTGCCGGCGCTGCCATGCCGTGGGAGGCGCAGGCGGTGCTGGGCAATGCCCATGTGAAGATGCGCTATTGGCGCACCAGTGGCGCCATGCCGGCGCTCGCCCGCAATGCCGAGGGCGACGAGCTGCTGTTCGTCCACGAAGGCTCGGGTCGCCTGTTCTGCGACTACGGCCACCTCGAGATTCGCGACGGCGACTATGTGGTGCTGCCGCGCAGCACCATGTGGCGCACGGAATTCGACGGCGACGCCGAGGTCATGCTGGTGGAGGCCACCAACGATGCCTACCGCCTGCCGGAAAAGGGCCCGGTCGGCCGCCACGCCATTTTCGATCCCGCGGTGCTCGCCACACCCAAGCTCGACGACGCCTTCCGCGCCCAGCAGGATGAGAGCGAATGGCGGGTCGAGGTCAAGCATCGCGGTGAGATCTCGCGTATCACCTATCCCTACAACCCGCTCGATGCGGTGGGCTGGCAGGGCGACCTGGCACCGGTGAAGTTGAACTGGCGCGACATCCGCCCGCTGATGAGCCACCGCGCCCACCTGCCGCCCTCGGCGCACACCACATTCATGGCCTCGCGCTTCGTCGTTTGCACTTTCGTGCCGCGGCCCTTCGAGAGCGATCCGGGGGCGCTGAAGGTGCCCTTCTTCCACAACAACGACGACTATGACGAGGTGCTGTTCTATCACCGTGGCGACTTCTTCAGCCGCGACAATATCGACCGCGGCATGATCACCTTCCACCCCTGCGGCTTCACCCACGGACCCCACCCGAAGGCGCTCAAGAACGCTTTCGAGCAGTCGAAGCCGGGAACGGATGAGGTGGCGATGATGATCGACACCCGCGACCCCCTTGAGGTGGCCACGCTGCCGGGCGGCATCGAGGTCGAGGACTACGCCAAGTCGTGGCAGGGGAAGCCCGGCGCATGAAGCTTGCCAGCCTCAAGCAGGGCGGGCGCGACGGCACGCTGATCGTGGTCTCGCGGGATCTGTCGCGGGCGCTGGTCGCCGAAGCGGTGGCGCCGACCCTGCAGGCGGCGATCGAGGACTGGGTCACGTGCGCGCCCAAGCTCCAAGGCCTCTCCGACAGTCTCAACGCCGGCAACGAAGGTTTTGCCCTCGACGTCACGGCGCTCGCCTCGCCCTTGCCGCGCGCCTATCAGTGGGCCGACGGCAGCGCCTATCTCAACCATGTCGAGCTGGTGCGCAAGGCGCGCGGCGCCGAGATGCCGCCGAGCTTCCGGCATGACCCGCTGATGTACCAGGGCGGCTCCGACGCCTTCATCGGCCCCCGCGATGCCATCCTGGCGGCGGACGAGGCCTTCGGCATCGACATGGAGGGCGAGGTCGCGGTGATCACCGACGACGTGGCCATGGGCGTGACGGCTGAGGCCGCGCGCGCGCATATCAGGCTGGTGATGCTGGTCAACGACGTGTCGCTCCGCGGCCTCATCCCCAACGAGCTGGCCAAGGGCTTCGGCTTCTTCCACGGCAAGCCGGCAACCGCCTTCTCGCCGGTCGCCGTGACGCCCGACGAGCTCGGGTCGGCCTGGGATGACGCCAAGCTGCACAGGCCCTTGCTGGTCACATTCAACGGAAAGCAGGTGGGCCGGGCGGATGCGGGCGTCGAGATGCAATTCGATTTCGGCGAGCTGATCGCCCACGCCGCGCGCACCCGCGTGCTCGGCGCCGGCGCCATCGTCGGCTCGGGCACAGTGAGCAATTCGGATCGCAGCAAGGGCTGGTCGTGCATTGCCGAAGTGCGCATGATCGAGACCATCGAGCAGGGCGCGCCGGTCACGCCGTTCATGCGCTTCGGCGACCGCGTGCGGCTCGAAATGCTGGATGCGGACGGCGCCACGATCTTCGGTGCCATAGACCAGGAAGTGGTGCGTTATGACGGCTGAGCCCAAGCTGACGCTCTACGGCTATTTCCGCTCCTCCGCCGCCTATCGGGTGCGTATCGCGCTCGCTCTCAAGGGCCTCGCCTACGACAACTCATTCGTGCACCTGCTGCGCGACGGCGGCGGCCAGTTCACCGCCGACTACCGGGCGAAGAACCCCCAGGCGCAAGTGCCGAGCCTGGAAGTCGATGGCGAGGCGCTGACCCAGTCGCTGGCGATCATCGAGTATCTCGAAGAGGTTCACTCGCAGCCGCCGCTGCTGCCCAAGACGCCCTTGGAGCGGGCGCGCATCCGCGCCATCGCGCTTGCCGTGGCCTGCGAGATCCATCCCCTCAACAATCTGCGGGTGCTCGGCTATCTCAGCAACGAGATCGGTGTCGACGATGACACACGGATGGCCTGGTACCGCCATTGGTTCGCCAACGGCCTGGAGGCGGTCGAGACCATGGTGACGCGGCTGCCCGGTCGCGGGCGCTTCTGCCACGGCGATGCGCCAGGGCTTGCGGAGATCTGTCTGGTGCCCCAAATATTCAACGCACGGCGCTTCGACTGTGACCTGTCGGCCTATCCGACGCTCGTCGCCATCGATGGCGCCTGCGCCGAGCTGCCGGCCTTCCGCGATGCTGCGCCGGAGAACCAACCCGACGCCGAATGACCGATTGGAGATTCCCGATGCACCGCCCGTTGGCTCTACTTCTCGCCCTTGCCGTGTTCGCTGCCTGGACGCCGAACGCCTCGGCGCTGACCGTCACAAACGACGGCAATGAGACCATGATGGTGTGGATCGAGAAGTGGATGTACCGCCTGCGCGAAGGCAAGACCGCGACCTTCATTCCCACCACCGACCCGGTGACCATCATCATCGAAAACCGCCACTTCCGCATGACCTGCGACGCGGGCGCTGAGTCCGAAGTGCGCTTCGACGACACCACCTGCACGGTCGACGGCGAGACGGTCGGCGCCTCGCAGATGCAGCTCTGAGCATGCGCGCGCTGGCCCTCATTCTTCTGGCCCTGGCGCTGCCCGCCGCGGCGCAGGATTCGCTGAACAACCCCTGGGCCGAGGGCGGCTACCAGCCGATCCCCCTGCCCGAGGTCGAGGGCACCGTGCCCTGGGAGACCCTCGCCGCGGTCGAATTGGTCATGGACGGGCCGGACATGGTGCCGGAATATGGCGCAGACGTGCAGGCGCTCGACGGCGAGACCATCACCATGGTGGGCTGGATGCTGCCGCTCGATTCCACCGGCGAACGCATCCTGCTCAGCCAATATGCGCCCCACTGCCCGTTCTGCATGACCGCCGGGCCGGAAAGCTTCGTCGAGCTCTATTCCGACGGCCCCATCGAGATGACCCTGGATCCCATCGTCGTTGAAGGCCGCTTCGAGCTGCTGGAACAGAGCTGGGAGGGCTACTATTATCGCATGGCAGAGGTAACGGAGGTGGAGCGCTGACCTTGCACAACCGACGCGGTTACGCCACACTATAGGCGGAGCGGGCTTGTAGAGCCCAAGGAACCGCATGGAGATTTCCAGCACTCTGCTGCCGACGGCCGTACCCGGCACGACCGCGCCGCCGCAGCAGAACCCGGAAAAGACGCAGCCGGCACCGCCGCAGCCCCCTGCTGAGCAGAAACCCGATCGCCAGGCAGCGCCGCCGGCTAATCTGGTCGCGCCCGCCAACGCCTTGGCGGCGCAGGAGGCAAGCGAGCCTGCAGACACGGACGAGCAGGGTCTGACCCAGGAAGAGCGGGCCCAGGTGGCGGAGCTGTCGCGGCGCGATACCGCCGTGCGCGCCCACGAGCGCGCCCACAAGGCCGTTGCTGGCGCCTATGCGGGCGCGGTAGCGCTGAGCTACACCACTGGCCCTGACGGCCAGCGCTATGCCACCGGCGGCGAAGTTCCCATCGATGTGGCGCCGGTACCGGGCGATCCGGCGGCGACCATACAGAAGCTTTCCCAGGTCAAGCGCGCCGCGCTCGCTCCCGCCGACCCCTCGGGCGCCGACCGCGCCATCGCCGCCGCAGCCGCTGCCGGCATTGCCGAGGCCCGCGCCGAACTGGTGGCCGAGCGCCAGGAGGAGATCCAGCCCACAGAAGCCGAGGATGCCCCCGCGACGACAGCCGCCGATGCGGCCTCGGCAGCGCTCGGCGGCCAGCAGCCAGGCGAGAGCGACCCGGCGCCGTTTTCCATCAGCGTCTAGACCCCAAGCGTTTGAGAATGATCGAAGGCAAGTCACCGTGAATTCAGCATGTGCCGTTAGCGGCCTAGTTGATAATCGTCGGTGCTACCTGTAGCATCGTCGGATTACCCGGAGCTCAACGCTTAAGCCATTGATGGTAAGAGCATGCCCGGACCCGATGCCACGCAAAGGCTGGCGGCAATTTTGGCGGCGGATGCTGCGGGCTATACGCGCCTTATGCACGACGACGAGTCCGCGACGATGGCGACCCTCGACGAGTATCGGGGCATTTTCCGGCAGCACATAGAGGCCAATCGCGGCCGTCTCGTCGATACCGCGGGCGACAGCGTGCTGGCGGTCTTCGAGATAGCCAGTGGTGCCGTCGGCGCGGCGCTGGCCATCCAGCACGACATCGGCGGGCGCAACGAGGGGATGCCCGAGGACCGCCGCATGCATTTCCGCATCGGCATTCACCTCGGCGATGTCATGGAAAAGACCGACGGCAGCGTTTTCGGCGACGGAGTCAATGTCGCGGCACGGCTCGAGGGCATCGCCGAGCCGGGCACCATCGCAGCTTCGGAAATCGTGCAGGGGGCGGTCGAGGACCGCCTCGACGTGGCCTTCGTCTCGCTCGGCGAGCACGAGGTCAAGAATATCGAGAAACCGGTGAGCGCCTATCGAGTCGTCACGGGCGGAGACACCGTAACAGTCAAGCCGAGGAAGCTTGGTGCACGCAAGATTGGTGTGGCCGCGGCGGCTGCCGCAGTGATCGGGCTTGGCGTACTGGCGGTCTGGCACTACTCCGGCGGCGGGCTGGAAGGGACACAGGTGGCGCTGGCGCTGCCGGACAAGCCTTCCATCGCGGTGCTGCCCTTCAGCAATCTGTCCGATGATGCGGCGCAGGAATATTTCGCCGACGGCCTGACCGAGGATCTGATAACCGATTTGTCCAAGATTCAGGGCCTGTTCGTCATCGCCCGCAACTCGTCTTTTACCTACAAGGGCAAGCCGACCAAGGTGCAGACCGTGGCTGCCGATCTCGGCGTGCAATACGTGCTTGAGGGCAGCGTCCGGCGTACCGGGGATGCGGTCAGGATAAATGCCCAGCTTATCGATGCATTGACAGGTCGCCATCTCTGGGCCGAGCGTTACGAAGGGGAGTTCGCTGACATATTCGAACTCCAAGACAAGGTTCTCGAGCAGACTATTACCAATCTGGCGATCGTATTGACCGACGCCGAGGCTCCTATTGCGGGAGAAACCGAAACCGATGTCGTCGAGGCCTACGACACATTCCTGCTCGGCTGGGAGTACTACCACAGGGGGACTCCTGATGCGAACCTCGAAGCGATTTCCCTGTTCGAGCGGGCGATCGAGCTCGATCCAGGCTACAGCCGCGCCTATGCCGGGCTGGCAGCGGCCTATTGGGACAGGATCAGCCAGAATTGGGAGCAGACCCACGGTTTCGACTGGGACAGGACCCTTAAGAAAGCTATCGCAAGCCTCGAAAAAGCACAGACAACACCCACATCCGAGACGTATCGGCTTGCGGCGGAAATTCTTTCCACCCAGGGACGCCACGGCGAGGCCGTGGCGCAGATAGATCGTGCTCTGGCACTCGATCCCAACAGCCCCGACAGCTACGTGAGCAAGGCCCGCATCCTGAATGCCATCGGCCGAGCCGAAGAAGCCGAGCAAAGTGTCCGCACAGCCATGCGGTTGGATCCACATTACCGACCGAATTATTTGCGTGTGCTGGCATTGGCACGCTTCAACCAGATGCAATACGTGGACGCTGCAGTGCTCCTGGAACGGGTCATTGGTCAAGGCTCCAAGAACCCGCGCGACTACGTGACGCTCACCGCCGCCTACGGTCATCTCGGGCGCCGTGAGGAAGCGGAGGCCGCAAGAAAGACATATGACGACATTGTGGCCGCGGTTGGCTACACGCCGATGAACATTCAGGAGATGGGAGTCTGGTGGTATGGGGACAGTTTTTCCTATCATCCGGCCTATACGCAGGCCCTGCAAGATGGCCTAGGCAAGGCGGGGGTTCCCGAGGGATCCGGCGAGCCCGATCGCTTCGCCGAGTACAGAGAGCTGTTGCGGCGCGACATCAATGGCCTGTACGAAGTCCAGGGCTCGACCAAGATCGACGCGGCGCAGGCCAAGGCCTTGTACGATAGCGGCGAGGCAGTGTTCGTCGACGTGCGCGCGGCCGGGATGTTCGCCAGTGGCCACATTCCTGGCGCGGTGAACCTCGATCTCAATATGGGGTTGACCGAGGAAGATCTTTCCGAAGTCGTGGGCAAGGACGACGCGGTGGTGCTCTCATGCGTGGGGAGCTTTTGCCCAGTCTCGGCCTGGGCTTGCGCGAAGGCGCTGACCTGGGGCTTTACGAACGTGTACTACTTCCCCGGCGCGGCGCCGGCCTGGGACGCCGCCGGCTACCCGATGGAGACCTCCAATCTGTCGGACTAGGACGGGTTCCCAACGAGCTGGAGCGCCACACCGACACGGCAAATGGCGTGCCTATCCGTCAGCCGTCCGAGACCGCTTGCTGGTAGTGCCCCCAATGCTCCGGAAAGCTCAGCCAGGGCTGCTTCTCGGATAACCAGATCCATTGCCGGGCTCGGCGACCGGCGCGGTCAGACAGCCCACCGCGACACCGTAATGATCGGGCCGCATCTGCGGCGCCCAGAACACGTTGGTTCCGCATTCGGGGCAGAAATGGTTGGTCAGCGGCAGCCCGCTGCGCCCCGGCCGCGACCATTCCTTGAGGTCGCCCGTCACCGTCATGTCCTCCTTGCGGAAGAAGGCGCCGAGCGCGAAGGCCGAGCCGCTGCGCCGCTGGCACTGAACGCAATTGCAGACGACGACGAAGTCCGGGTCGCTCCGGCTCTCGACAGTCAGCTTACCGCATTGGCAATGTGCCGTGTGTTTCATGCCATGGTCCCCCTTTGGTCGAGACCAGCCAACTTACTGTGCCCGTTACCATGCCGGCAATGCTCTAGCCATGTCGGCCTGCCGCTTGCGCCCTCAGGCGTAGGCGATGCACTCCTCGCAAGCCGTCCCGGTCACGTCCTTGTTCAGGTTGGCCTGACGCAGGGCCTGGAAGTTGGGCTGCCCCAGGCGTCCATGAAGGACATCTCAGTGAGGTCGCCCATGTCGAAGCGCCCGTCATGGTCGAAGCAGCAGGCGGCGAGCTTGCCGTCATAGGTGATATGGCCCTCGGTGAAGACCGCCCAGCAGGGCAGCGGATCGCGCAGGGCGCCGACACGGCCGATATTGCCCGCCACCGGCTTGGTGCCCCGGGCGCCGCCGGTCAGACCCGCTTGATTGTAGAGCGGCAGCCAGTAATGCTCGTCGAGATAAGGTTTTACCTCGGCCACCGCCGCCTCCATGCGCTCCTGCTGTTCGCCGTCATAGAGGATCGACGAGGCGTAGAGGCCACAGCGATGACCGCTCTCGGCCTCGACCTCTTCGCGCATCTGGCTCGCCGTCTTCATGTTGGCGACCACGGTGTCGAAGGCATCGACCTGGGTGACTTCTTTGCACTGCTCGGCCGAGCCCCAGTTGAAGGAGAACTTGAGGCTGTCGAGCCCCGCCGCCATGCATTCGCGCACGCGCTCGGGCTTGGCCAACCGCCCATTGGTGGTGAGGAAGATGTAGGGGTAGCCGAGCTCCTTGGCCAAGGCCACCGCGTCGGGCAATTTCTTGTAGAGGAAGGATTCGCCGAGATAGAAAAGGCCGATCTCCTCCACCCCGGCTTCGCGCATCTCGGCCAAAAGGCGGGCGAGCAGGTCGAAATCCATATCCGCGCGATCGCGCAGCTTGTAGCCGGTGGCGCAAAAGAAGCATTTGAAGTCGCAACGCGCCGTCAGCTCGATCTTGACGCTGTTCGGACATGGCGGCGTGACGCTACGGTAGGCTTCGGGAATCTTGGTGATGGCGTCGATACGATCGGTGATCATGGCCGGCTCCTCAACATGGCTGTCTCAATGATTCTAACCCCCAATTCCCTAACATTCGATGACCTGCTCATCCCCAGCGGCGGCGAAAGTCGCGCATCAGGGACAGCAGTGCCTCCACGCCGGCATCGGGCATGGCGTTGTATAGGCTGGCGCGCATGCCGCCGATTGCCGCGTGCCCTTTGAGATTGGCAAGGCCCCGTTCCGCCGCGGCTTCGAGAAAGCGCGGCTCCAGCACCGGATCCTTGGTGTGGAAGCATAGGTTGACGCGCGAGCGATCGGCGGCTGCGATCGGCCCATCATAGAAGCCGTCGGCGTCGATCTCGTCATAGACCTCCGTGCAGCGACGCGTCGCTGCGGCCGCCATGGCTTTCAGGCCGCCCTGGTCCTCGATCCAGTCGAGCACCAGCCCGGCCAGATAGATGGGATAGGTCAGTGGCGTGTTGACCATGCTCTGGCTTTCCGCCTGCACCGTGTAATCGAGCACGGTCGGCGTTTCGGGCCGTGCCCGGCCGAGCATATCGTCGCGGATCAGCACCAAAGTGAGCCCGGCCGGGCCGATATTCTTCTGCGCCCCGGCATAGACCGCGCCGTATTGCGACACATCGAGCGGGCGGGTGAGAAAGCTCGACGTCATGTCGGCGATCAACGGCACCGTGCCGGTCTCGGGAAGCCAGTGAAACTCGCTGCCTTCGGCGGTTTCGTTGTCGGTGATGTGGCAATAGGCGCCGGCGCCATCGAGCTGCCAGCCATCGAATGCGGGGATGCGCGTGAAGTCGCTGTCGGCGCCGCTCGCGGCGATGCGGATATCGCCATAGCGCCGGGCTTCGCGGATCGCCTTGCGCGCCCAGTGGCCGGTCTCGACATAGTCGGCGCTGCGGCCCGGCGGCAGCAGATTGAGCGGCAGCAGCGAGAACTGGGTCGAGGCGCCGCCATGCATGAGCAGAATGTGATAGGCCTCGGGCAGCCCGAGCAGGCGCCTCAGGCTTTCCCGGAAGCGCGCCGCGATGGCGCGGAAATCGTCGCCCGTGAACGGCATCTCCCAGACCGACATGCCGCTGCCGTGCCAGTCGAGCAGCTCGTCGCGGGCGCGCTGGCGCACCGGCTCAGGCAACATGGTTGGCCCGGCAGCGAAATTGTAGGCCACGCGCGTGCGCTCTTTTGCCAGGACTGCCATCGGCCTAGCCGAACAGATCCGGCGCGTGCGGTGCCGCCACCATCAGCAGCAGCATCGGAATCGACAGGATGGTGTTGGTGCGCGCGCTGAGAAAGGTGATGCGCGAGCAGCGGATACGCTCTTCGTTGGGTGCCGGCACGAAGCCCAGCACCTTCTTCTGATGCGGCCACATCACCAGCCAGAGATTGGCCAGCATGATGGTGCCGATCCAGAACGCCAGGCCGATCGGCGCCGCATAGCCGCTCAAGGTCAGGGCCTCGACGAGCATATCGTGGCGCCACAGCATGAGCAGGCCGGTCACCCAGGTGACCACGGAGCTGTAGCGGAATATGGCATGCTCGCGCGTCTGGCGGCCCATATAGGAGGAGGTGGTGACCTCGCCCTGATCTTGCGCCGGCTCCCAAGGGCGGAAGGTCGGCACCAACACCAGGCCGGCATAGTTGTGACCGATCCAGACCATGCCGGCCAGCACATGCAGCCAGCGCACCACGGCATCGATGAGGGCGGCTTCCATGATCCGGCTCAGCCCACGAAGCTGCGCAAGGCAACCACCAGCAGCACAGACAGCACGATGCCGGCCACCAGCGTGCCGCCAAAAGAATCGTGCGGCAATTTCATGCCACGGTCTCCGTCGGCGCACCGCGATAGGCCAGCGGCTGCGGCGCCTCGATCTCGGGCCAGGCCAGGTCATGGCTCGCCGCCATGGCGCAGGCCGGATCGGCGCTCGCGGCGTCGCCCGTGAGCGCATAGGCCTGACAGCGGCACCCGCCGTAATCGACCGTCGCCTCGGCGCAGTCGCGGCATGGCTCCGCCATCCAGTCCGTGCCGCGAAAGCGGTTGAAGGCCGGCGACTGGTGCCAGATCCAGTCGAGGCCGCGGTCGCGCACATTGGGAAAATCGAGATCCTCGATCGCGGCGGCATCGCGGCAAGGCAGGGCCGTTCCGTCCGGCGCCACCGTGAGGCGCACCGTGCCCCAGTCGTTGCGGCAAAGCTGGGGCCTGCCGCTGGCGCCGTCGTCGAGCGCCGCATAGACCCTGAGGCGCTGGCCGACAGCCGCCACACAGGCCTGCGCCGCCGCCAACTGTTCGCGGCTGGGAAAAAGCGCCGCCCGATTTTGCGCGGCCCAGGCGATGGGCCGGACTTGCGTCACCTCCACGGTATCCGCTTCGAGCCGCTCGGCCAGGGCCAGAGTCTCGGGCAGCTGTTCGATGGTATCGCGGCACAAAGTGACGGTTATCAGAAGCGGCAGGCCGGCTGCCTTGACGGCACGGGCGGCGGCAATCTTCCGGTCGAAGGCAGGCGCGCCGGTCAGGGTGTCCACATACTCTCGGTCGCTTGCCGGCAAGCTGATGCGGACCTGGTTGAGGCCGGCGTCCTTGAGTGCTGCCGCACGGGGTGCGTCCAGTCCCACACCACTGCTGACCAGGTTGCTGTAGAGCTGCAGCTCGCGGGCCTTGCCGACCAGGATCTCCAGGTCGTCCCGCAAGACCGCCTCGCCGCCGGTGAACGCAACCTGCAAAGTGCCGAGCGCCCGTGCCTGCTCAAGCACGCGCAGCCATTCCGCGGTCGCCAGCTCGGCCTCGGCATAGCGTTCGAAATCCAGCGGATTGGCACAGGTCGCGCAAGCCAACGGACAGCGGTAGGTAACGGCGCAATACAGCCAGATCGGTGTCCGCGCGCCATCGACCTTGGTTTCCGGACGCGGCATCCGCCTATCCCCAGTTCCGTCTTGGCAAGAACCTCAGGATGGGCCTCCGACCTCGGTCATAACCGCACCCGGCTGGCGCCGGACAAGGGGCTTGCGCACATAGGGCACGCGCATGGCGTCGTCTCGCGCCCGTGTGATCAGGTGATGATCGGGAGACTTGGTGCAGGTCGGGTCGCAGCCGGCTTCGTCACCCGTCAGCAGATAGGCCTGGCAACGGCAGCCGCCGAAATCGACGCTCTTCTCGTTGCAACCGCGGCAGGGCTCCTTCATCCAGTCGTCGCCGCGGAACTTGTTGAACTGCGGCGACTCCTGCCAGATCCAGGCGAGGTCGTGATCGCGCACATTGGGGAAGTCGATGGTTTTGATTACGCGCGCTTCCTGGCAGGGCATGGCACCGCCGTCGGGCGCGATGGTAAGATGGATGGCGCCCCAGCCGTTCATGCAGGCCTTGGGCTTGCCGGCGCGCTCGGCGCCCATCTCGACCGAATAATAGTCGTTGATGACGAAGTAGATCGTCATCTTGTCGGCCAGTCGCTCGCGCGCCTCCATGACCTGGGCCTCGGCACGCTTGAGCTGGTCGAGGGTGGGCAGCAGCTGGTCGCGATTGAGGAGCGCCCAATTGTAGTATTGGACCTGGACATACTCCATGTAATCGACGCCCAGATCCTCGGCCAAAGCGAGAATCTGCGGCGTTTGCTCCATGCTGTCGCGGGTCACCGGCACGTTGAGCACGATGGGGAAGCCGAGCGCCTTCATTTCGCGGGTGATGGCGATCTTGTGGTCGAGGGCATCGGCGCCGACCAGATTCGCGAAGACCTTGTGGTCACTGCCCTGGATGCTGACCTGGATCTGGTGCAGCCCGGCTTCCTTCAACGCTTCCAGGCGGGAGCGGTTGAGGTGCAGGCCGCTGGTGATGAGATTGGTGTAGTAGCCGAGGCCGTGGGCTTCGGCGACGATCTCCTCGAGGTCGTCGCGCACGGCGGGCTCGCCGCCGGTCAACCCGAGTTGCAGCGCGCCCATCTCTCGGGCTTCGCGCAGCACCCGTTTCCACTCCTCGGTACTGAGCTCGAGCTCCTTGTAGCGGTCGAAATCGAGCGGGTTGTTACACCAGACGCATTTCAGGGGACAACGGTAGGTCAGTTCGCAACAGAGCCACATGGGGTTCTGTTGGCCGTCGAGGGAAACCTCACTTGCGTCTGATCCAGCCTTTGGCATGGGACATCTCCAGGAACTTGAACACGCCATCGGCGACATCGCCGTCGACATAATCCTGCTGCAAATCGTCTATCAACTCGCCCACCGACAGGCCTTTGGAGACCCGCTCGAGGATCGCGCCTGCGGTTTGGTTGAGCTTCACCACCCCTTCCGGGTAGAGCAGGATGTGTGAGTCCTGCGACTCCTCCCAACGGAACATGAAGAGCGGATTGATCTCGACATGGTCCTGTCGCGACAGCTCCGTCGCATCGGGCATGGCCGGTCTCCTGACGGTGAACTTGAAAGAGGGGCCACTCGGCCCCTCTTCCCGTCTTGGTCTAGGTCCTAGCGGACGTAGACGTACGCGGTGACTTCAAAGCCAAGGCGCAGATCGCAATATGCGGGATCAACCCATTTCATAGGAACTTCCTCCATGTTTTCAGCCATCGAACGAACGCGATCTCAAGTCGTATCGGGAGTGGGCCATGTGGAAGCCCCTTAGCGCCGTCCAAGAAACTGATGAACCCTAGTCTTGCCGCCCATGGGATTGCAATGGATACTAACTATTGGTGGTTTTAATGTTTTTGAATCATTTGAATGTAGAAGAAACCAAAGGTGACAGGGATCGTGTCGGTTAGCGCAGGAATATTGCTGTTGGGCGTGGGTGCAGGGCTTGGCCTCAGGCTTTGGCTTGGCCTGCGCAACATCGCATATCTGCGTGGTCACGACCGTGACGCCAAGGCCACGCGCCAAACCGTGGCGCGTGAGCGCCTGCTGTGCCTTGCGGCAGCGCTGACCGGCTTGCTGGTGCTTGTCCTCAGCGTTGGCGGCGGAATCGCGGCAATCGACGGGCTGCTGCCGCCGTTGCTCGTGGTGCTGACAGCGGCAGGGGCATTCGCCGTCTTGGCTCTGGGCACGGCGTTGTGGCGGCGCCTCGTCCTCGATGTCCGCTTCGGTCTCGCCAAGGCCGGCCTGGGCTCGGCACTCAGCGCCATGCTGCGACGTGAGGCGCCCGCCGTCGCGGTCTTCCTCGGCGCGGCTCTTGTCGCATTGTGGCTGCTCGACGCGGTTGGCAGCCTGTGGTGGCTGGTGGCCTGGCTGTTGTGGGCCGCCATCGCGATTGGCCGCACATTCCTGCCTTCCCGTCGCGCTGGCCCGTCGCACCGCCTCGCGCCCGGCGCGTTGCGCGCCAGGTTGGAAGGGCTTGCCGGGCGCAGCGGCACAACGCTCGCCGATATCCGCGTTGCCGAAGTCGCGCACCAGACCAGCCGCGCCAATGGGTCGGTAGAGGGGCTGGGTCGGGCCAAGCGCGTGCTGCTGCACGACACCCTGCTTGCCGCGCTCGACGAGGCGGAGGTCGAGGCGGTGATGGCGCACGAGCTCGGACATGCCCGTTTGCGCCACGAAGAGATCTGGCTGGGCGCCTTGTTGCTCGGGCGCCTCTTGGGTCTCGGCCTGTTCGCCTCGGCGGCGAGCACGCCGGAGATGGCCACCGGGCTCGGTCTTACCGCTGGCTCGGCGGGCGCCCAGCTCGCCCTGATCGGCTGTCTCTTCGTTGCCGCAGACCTGCTGGTCAGCCCGCTAAAGGCGCTGCTCGTCCGGCGCCTGGAACAGGCCGCCGACGCTTTTGCCGCGCAGCATGCGGATCCGCAGGCGCTCGGCCGCGCGCTGGTCACGCTCGATCGGGTCAATGCCGTCGCGCCCAACCCGGACCCGCTCTATGCGGCGCTGGTGCAGGGCCACCCGCCGACCACGGAACGCCTGCGATTTCTAAGTGCCGTCGCTGCGGCGGCTGTGGACGTCGTCCCGGGCGAGGAAATCGGGGCGTAGCACGAGGCCGTGGCCGGGGCCGTCCGGCGCGCTGAGGCGACCGTTCTCCAACGGCGGCAAAT
The DNA here is from genome assembly GCA_964408735.1 of uncultured Rhodospirillaceae bacterium. Taxonomy (GTDB): domain Bacteria; phylum Pseudomonadota; class Alphaproteobacteria; order UBA7887; family UBA7887; genus UBA7887. Next base: position 17,879 of record CAYPAX010000049.1, read on the forward strand.
CCGTGACCATCTCCTCGTACCAGCCGTAATAGAAGGCGCGGGTGATCTCCTGCTCGGCGACATTGCGGCAATGCATGGCCATGTGGGCACAGACCGCCAGCGCCACCGGGCCGGAGCAGTCGTGGAAGGCCATGGGCAGGCGAAAGGCGTCGGCGAGTGCGGCCACGGCGCGGGCGACGCCGATACCGCCGCCCCAGCCGATATCCATGATCGGCACCGATACCGCCTCGCGCTCGATGAGATCGCGGAAGGCGGCAAGGCCGCCGAGCGTCTCGCCACCGGCCACCGGCGTTGTCGTGGTCGCGGAGAACGCCGCGAGCGTGCCCATGTGGTCCATGCGCACGGGATCCTCGATCCAGTCGAGCGCGAAGGGCTCCAGCGCCTCGGCGATGCGGCGCGCCGCCGGCAGGTGCCAGAGCCCGTGCAGCTCGGCCTTGAGCGCCATGCGGTCGCCAAGCGCCTTGCGCACCTTTTCGAAGGGCTCCAGCGCGGTGTTGATCTCCGCCGTCGAGATGGCCATGCCGCCATGGGCCTCGGCGGCGAAGTCGAAGGGCCAGATCTTCATGGCCGTGATACCCATCTCCAGCAGCTCGTGGGCGAGTTCGTCGGCACGCGTCAGGAAGGCATCGATATCGTCGAAGCGCTTGCCGGAATTTCGCCCGAAGCTCGAGGGGCGAATGCCGGTCGTCTCACGAACATAATCACTCCCAGCGCAGGTGTTATAGACCGGGATGGACTCGCGCACGGCGCCGCCCAGCAGCTCGGTCAGCGACTGCCCTGAGGCCTGGCCCCAGAGGTCCCAGAGCGCGATGTCGAGCGCCGAATGGGCGCGCATCTCGGCGCCTGAGCCGGCGAAGCCGAGATAGAAGGCGAGCGCGTCCTGCGCCGCTTCCACCTGGGTCGGGTCGCGGCCGATCAGCTTTTGCGCCGCCCAATCGTGGATATGGCTCTCTATCGGACCGGGGCCGAAATGCACTTCGCCAAGGCCGATCAAGCCTTCGTCGGTGTGCACCTGCAGCCACAGCATGTTGGGAAAGGAGTCGCAGCGAATCGTTTCAAGAGCGGATATTTTCATGGCAGGTTGGTACACCACCACAGGGAGGGACCGCCATGAGAATCGACCGCGTCGAGACCACGCTCTACCGCATCGCGCTGGAAGAGCCTGTACAGATGGCGGGCAAGCCGATGCTCGCGGATTTCGACATGGTGGTGGTTGAAATCGGCACGTCCGATGGCGCCACGGGCTGGGGCTACACCGGATTGCATTCGGGCCACGGTGCGGCAGTGGCAGCACTTACTGCCGGGCCCTTCACGGAGCATTTGCTGGGTGAGGATCCGCGCCACATCGAAGCGCTGTGGCACACCCTTTGGAAGTCGGCCTATTACTCCGGCCGCGGCGGCTCGGCGGGCTTTGCGCTGGCGGCGGTGGACACGGCGCTGTGGGACTTGCGCGGCAAGAGCCTCGGCGAGCCGTTGTGGCGTCTGCTCGGCGGCTTCAGCCCGACGGTGCCCGCCTATGCCGGCAATATCGACTTGCACCTGCCCTTGGAGGCCTTGCTCGACAACGCCTCGCGCACCTTGGAGTCAGGACATCGCGCCCTGAAGATGCGCCTCGGCAAGCCGACCCTGACCGAGGACGTGGCGCGGGTGACGGCGATGCGCAAGCTGGTCGGCGACGACACGCCGTTGATGGTCGATGCCAATGAGAGCTTTCGCGTCGACAAGGCGGTGCGCGCCTGCCATGCGCTTCGCGACCTCGACCTGGGCTGGATCGAGGAGCCGACGACGCCCGACAATTTTGCCGGCTATGCGCATATCCGCGCCACCGGCGGCATTCCCGTCGCTGCCGGCGAGAACCTGCACACCCTGGCCGAATTCGCTCAGCTCATTACGGCCGGCGGCGTCGACTTCCCAGAGCCGGACCTGACCACTTGCGGCGGTATCACGCCGTGGCTCAAGATCGCCCATCTGGCCGAAGCCCACGGCCTGCCCGTGACGTCGCACGGCGCCCACGAGGTGCACGTGCACCTGCTCGCCGCCGTGCCCAACGCCGCCTATCTCGAAATCCACGCCGTCGGGCTAGACCGCTTCATCGCCGAGCCGCTGGCCATCACCGACGGCCAGGCGACGGCGCCCGACAGGCCGGGCCACGGGATCGAGCTGGATCGGGACGCCTTGGCGCCGTTCAAGCTCGGCTGAGCTACTTCCGCGGCGAATAGGCGGACGGGGTGAGCAGCATGGAGTGCATTTCCTCGATCTGCGGGCCAGCGAAGCCGAGGAATTCTTTCCAATCGGGGTCGCTTTGCGAGGCGGCGCGGGCTTCCAGGCGGGCTTCGTAGGAATCGTAGACCCAGAGGTGGACGACCACGTTGGGGTCGGGCCAGAGCGTGGTCCAGACGCCGAGATTGGTCGAGTACTTCTCGCGCGCCGGCATGTGCTCGGCCATCTTGGCCGTCCACGCCGCGGCCTTGCCGGGCTGCAGGCGGTAGCGGCGCAACTCGTAGAGATGGCCCTCGCCCTCGACTGGCTTCATCGGGACAACCGGATTGAGGATGGTGACGTCCTGGGTGATCATGTGGGGGCGGATCAGGGGGGCGTATTCGGCCGTCCATTCGGGCTTGGCCATCAGCTCGCCGCGAAGGCGCAGCATCTCCTCGACGCTGTCATAGGCCCAGAGGTGGATGTACTGGTTGAGCTTGCCGATCTCGGAGGAAAAGTGGCCTTCGAGCACGCCGTAGTCGTCGCCGCCGCGGATGCGCCGCGCCACCGTGCCGCTGGCGTCGAGCACCGCCGGGATCGTGCCCGGGCGGCAGGTGTACATGCGCAATTCGTGAATCATACGTCTTCTCCTCAATTGTCGCGCGCCACCATGGCGCTCCAGAACAGCGGCCGTCCGCCGTCGTCCGAAATCGGATAACTGCGGACATGCCGCAGCTTGCCGTCGGGCGCAACAGCGAATACCGCGAGGCTCGCCGGGATTTCGCCGACACTCATCTGGTTGGCGACGACCATCATGCGCCCGGACGGGTCGAGCGAGAAGGTGCGCGGCTCGATGCCGTCGCTGTCGACATGCTGTATCGGTAGCGGCCCGCCGCTGCCGAGCGAGAAGACCGCGATGCCGTTCTCGCCGCCGCTGAAGCCCTGCTCGCCCACGTGGTTAGCGCGGTTGGCGACGTAGAGCACATGACCGCGCGGATGCATGTGCAACGTGCCGGCGTGCTGCCCCTGGCGCAGATTGCCGGGCGCGGCCAGCGTGGTGTTGCGGTGGCGTGGCGCCGAGGCGAGGCGGCCGGCGACGAAGCCGTAGGCGTGCAGCATGTTGCCATGTTCGACCGAGACGTAGATCAGGCCGCGGGCGGTGTCGAAATCCAGGTGCCGTGGGCCGAGGGGTCTGGCCAGCAAAACGTAGGCGCTGCGCGCGAGGTGCCCGTCGGCATAGGCAAAGGTGCTCAGCGAGCCGGGCGCCTCCGCCGTGCCGAGGCCGACCGAAAACACCGTGCCATCGCCTGCCTGGCGTACCTGGTGGGCATAGGCGCCGGCAGCTATATGCGGTTGGGCCACCATGGCCCCGACGCTGCCGTCCGCTTCGATGCGGTAGGCCTCGATCATGGCCGAGGCATTGAAGGCGACCAGGGCGAAGCGCCCGTCATTGCTCAGCGAAACGTGGATCGGGCGCTCGGGCAAGGCGGTGGCGCGACCGTGGGGCGACAGGACGCCGCTATCCGGGTCGATGGCATAGGCAGAGAGCGTATGCACCGTGCCGTCGCGGCCCGGCCCGCCGCTGCTGGCAGCGACATAGAGCAGGCTGGCATCCCCATTGGGCCAGGCATATTGCACGCGGGCGGGCGCTTCGACGTTGCCGCGATAGCTGAGCGTGAGCCCGGCGACGTCGGCCTCGTAGTGGTGGATGGTCGAGCCCACCGAAGCGTAAAGACCAAGGCGGTCTTCGGCCTGCGCGCCGCAGGCGAACAGCATCAGGACGACAAAGCGTAACATGGCGACCCTCCCTTTCGCGGCCATGCTATACCAGGATGCGCTTGAGAGGAGAGGGAACCCCCATGGCAGCCGACCCGAAGCCGTTCACCCTGCACATCGCCAACGAGGCGATCGCCGATCTGCATCGCCGCCTGGAGCATACGCGCTTTCCCGACCAGGCGCCGGGCGACCCCTGGGCCTATGGCACCAGCGTCGCCTGGCTCGAGGAACTGGTGGCCTATTGGCGCGAAAGCTTCGACTGGCGGGCGGCGGAGGCGCAACTCAATGCCTTTCCGCAATACACCGTGCCCCTGCACGATATCGAGCTGCATTTCCTGCACGTGCCGGGCAAGGGGCCGGACCCGCTGCCGGTGCTCCTCAGCCACGGCTGGCCGGGATCGGTCTTCGAATTCATGGAGATCATTCCGCGCCTCACGGACCCGGCGGCCTTCGGCGGCGATGCGGCAGACGCGCTGACCATCGTCGCGCCCTCGCTGCCGGGCTACGGCCTGTCATTCTCAGCCGGCCAGAAGCGCTTCGGCGTTACCGACATCGCAGACTGCTTCATCGACCTCATGCGCGATGTGCTGGGCTATGAGCGCTATGCGGCGCAAGGGGGCGACTGGGGCTCGTTCATCACCTCGCTGGTCGGCCATGGCGATCCCGACCACGTCGCCGGTATCCACCTCAACATGATGCCCGTGCGCCGCGACCCTTCGATGCTGGAGAACCCGACGCCTGAAGAGGCGAAATACCTTGAAGAGCTGAAAACCTTCCTCAAGGAAGAGACGGGCTATCAATGGATTCAAGGCACCAAGCCGCAGACCCTGTCGTTCGGCCTCAGCGATTCGCCGGCCGGGCTCGCGGCCTGGATCGGTGAGAAGTTCCGCACCTGGTCCGATTGCGGCGGCGATGTGGAGAGCGCCTTCAGCAAGGACCAGTTGCTCGCCAATATCAGCCTCTATTGGTTTACCGGTGCCATCGGCTCGTCGTTCTGGCCCTATTACGCGCGCATACATGGACCTTGGCCGATCCCGGAAGGCGATACCATCACCGTGCCGACGGGCTATGCCGCCTTCCCGCACGAGATCCTCTCGCCGCCGCGCTCGCTCGCCGAACGCAGCTACGGCAACATCAAGCGCTGGCAGGAGATGGAGCGCGGCGGCCATTTCGCGGCCATGGAAGAGCCGGAAGCGCTGGCCGAAGATATTCTCGCGTTTCTGCGGCCGCTGCGGGGTTAGCCTCGTGAGGCCGATCCTATGGCTCGCATGCCTGTGCCTGGGCACCGCGGTCCAAGCCGCTGACGACATTACCCTGACGCTGCGCGCCTCGGCCGCCGCCTACGACACTGTCGAGGCCGTGCGCATGACTGCGACGTTTCACAATGGCGGTGCCGAGCCGGTCGTCATCGGCCATCCCAATATGAGCTTTCCCCAGCCCTTGCGCGAAGGCGAGAGCCTGCGCCGCGATCCCGCGCGCAGCCGCTTGTCGGTTCTCGTAGAACATCCCGATGGCATGCATACGGTGCTCAGCAACAATATGCTGCGCATGTTCGAGCCCGACGGGCTCTCCCTGCTTGCGCTCGCACAGGGCGAGTCGGCCGAAATCCTTCTCGGCTGGTTCGGCCTGCACTACAGCCTCGGCCAATGGGAGATGGAGCGCGCGGTCTTTGCCGAGCCTGGCGCCTATCGCGCGACGCTGCACTATAGGAACCGCAATCCTGTGGTCTACCGACCCATGGACCCCGAACCTGCTGAAGCCTGGCTGGGGGAGCTCGAGTCCAATACCATCACGCTGACAATGAAAGCGGGGGCAGATGACTGACAAGAAACTGGCCGGCAAGGTGGCCTTAATCACCGGCGGTGCGCGCGGGCTGGGGCGGGGCTACGCGCTGAGGCTCGCCGGGCTTGGCGCCGACATCGCCATCATCGACCGCAATCTGAAGGCGGCCGAGGTCTACGAGTTCGAGCGCGCCCTGCTTACCGCCGACAGCGTCATGGCCGAATGCGAGGCGCTTGGCGTGCGCGCCATCGGCCTCGAAGTCGATCTCACCGATCGCGCGGCGACCGAACGGGCGGTGGCCGACGTGGTGGAAAAGCTCGGCCGGCTCGACATCGCCGTCTGCAATGCCGGCGGCGGTACGGTCGTCTTCGCCGACGAGCGCGCGGGCGGCGGCGGCGCCAACGAAGACATCGAGGATGTGGTAACCAATGCCACGCCGTCCGACTGCGACGAGGAAACGCTGACGCGCGTCATGGATATCAATGTCAAGACAACGTTCTATACCTGCATGGCGGTGACGCCCTACATGAAAGCACAGGGTGGCGGCAAGATCGTCACGGTATCGTCCACCGCGGGCGTCGATGCCTATGCCGGCTACCACCCCTACGGCACCGCCAAGGCCGCCATTATCCACTACACCCGCGGCTTGGCCCAGGAACTCGGCGCGTACAACATCACCGTCAACGCCATCGCGCCCGGCATCATCCGCACCGGCCGCCTCGGCGATCGGGCCGAAATGGCGGCCGAGCGCGTGCCGTTGAAGCGCGAAGGCACCATCGAGGAATGCGCCGGCGTCGTGGAATTCCTCTGCACGGACCTCTCGGATTATGTCACGGGACGCACGATCATGATCGACGGCGGGCTGGTCAGGTAAGCAGCCCCAGCGCCCGCTGTTTCTTCTTGCTCAGGCCGCTTGCCACGATGGCGTGGGACTGCCGCATATAGTCCTGCAAGTCACCATCCTGCAGGCCGGGCGAGGCATAATGCTGGATCCAGCTCATGCCGCGCGAGGCCAGGTACGGTGCGGGCCGCAGCCCGGGCTGGTCTTGCAGCACCTCGAGGGACAGCCGGCTGACCTTGAAGGTGTAGGCGGGCTCGCCGTCGGCCCAGCCGCCGATGGCAAACACCTTGCCGCCGACCTTCCAGACATGCGAGCCGCCCCATTGGTTGACGTAGGTGGTGGCCGGCAGGCCTTCGCAAAAGGCGTTGAACTCGTCATATGTCATGGCGCGCTTCGTCGGACTCTTCGCTGCGTCGGTCCTCAGTCTACTGCCATCGGCACGTCGATCCAGAACGTGCTGCCTTCGCCGGGCGTGCTTTCGAAATCGAGCCTGCCGGCCATGCTCTCGATGAGCTGACGGCTGATCGTCAGCCCGATGCCGGTGCCCTCGACCTTGGAGGCCTCGGCGCCGAGGCGCGAAAAGGGCCGAAACACCTCGCCATGTTTCTCTGCGGGAATGCCCGGCCCGGTGTCCGCGACGCCAATGCGTATCATGCCGTTTTCGATGGTTTCGGCACTCACGCTCACAGTGCCGGCGTCATGGTTGTATTTCACGGCATTGGATATGACGTTCAGCAAGATTTGCTTGAGCCTGGTCGGATCGGCCTTCAAGTGCAGCTCAGGCGGGCCACCGCACTCGTCTATGATCGATATGTCGCGCTCGACCGCCAAGGGCCGCACAAGCAATAGGCAATCGCGAACGCAGTCTCCCAATGCTATGGATTCGAAGGACAGGTTGAGACGTCCCTCCTCGATTCTCGACAAGTCCAGAATATCGTTGATCAGGCCCAGAAGATGTTTGCTGGCGCTTAGGATCTGCTGGAGGTTCGATGCCTGTTCCTCCGACAGCGGCGCATCCGAAAAGTCCCTCAGCAGCTGAGCGAAACCGAGGATCGCATTGAGCGGCGTGCGCAGCTCGTGGCTCATAGAGGATAGGAATTCGGATTTCGCCTGGCTTGCCTGAATGGCCTCCTGCTGCGCCAATTGGCGTTCGGCAACCTCTTTTCTGAGCTCCTGGGTCCGCATCTGGACTTTGGCTTCCAGTTCGTCGTGAGCTTGGCGAAGCGCGTCTTCGGCGCGTTTGCGAGCGGTGAAATCTGTAGAGATTCCCCTGAATCCGAGGAAAGCGCCATCCTTGTCGAACAGTGGCCTGCCGCTGGAAAGGCTATGAATGACCCCGCCGTCAGCTTTCTTGAGTTGTGTTTGGTAGTCGCGATAGGGCTCCTTCCTATCCAAAAGAGCGATCAGGTCACGTACCGCCTTGTCGTCGTGCCGGAAGGCTGGCGCTTCGCGTCGCGACTTTCCGATGACATCGGACGCGCTGTACCCTGTCAGGTCGTAATAGCGGTCGCTCATGAACACTATGCGATGCTCGGCGTCGGTCTCCCAGATCCAATCGGCCGCCATCTCGGCGTAGTCCTTAAACCGTGCCTCGCGGTCCAAGAGGGTCTCTTCCGCACGCTTGCGCTCGGAGATGTCGACGACGGCGGAATGGGTCGCCTGCTCGCCCTCCCACTCAACCACGGTCGGGCGCACCTCCACCCAAACCATGGAGCCATCCTTGCGGAAGGCCTTGTGCTCCAGCATCTCGGGCGCGGCCTCGCCGCGAAAACGCGCCTCTCGACTGGCGCGCACCCGCCCGATGTCGTCGGCGTGGATGAGGTCGTCCACCGAGTTGATAAGAAGGACATCTGCCGGGCTGTCATAGCCGAGAATGTCCGCGAAGGCTTGGTTCGCGAACTTCGGCTTGCCGCTGACGTGCACGATGAGTCCCTGTATCGATCCTTCCACCAGATAGCGGAAGCGGCGCTCGCTCTCGTTCAGGGCATCTTCGGAGTATTTGCGCTCGGAAATGTCACTGATTGCCATCATGACCGCTGGCGCGCCATTCCAGACGATGGTCTGGGCGCGGGTCTCGGACCACCAGGGCGAGCCGTCCTTGCGAAGAAAGCGGAGCTCGTAGCTTGTCGGCGCAGTGCCGCCGCCGACGCGGGCCGCATAGTACTGCCGCACGCGCACGCGCTCGCTCTCGTCGACCAGCAGATAGGCCGAACCGAGGGCCATCACCGCCTCCGGCGAGTCATAGCCGCACAAATCCGCGAATGCCTGATTGACGAAGACAAACGCTTCGCCTTGGCGGATCGCAATTCCCTGGCTCCAGTTCTTCAGGATCTCCAGGAAGCGCGAGTCGCCATCATCCGCCGCAGCCGTCTGCTCGTTTTCCAGCACAGCCGTCGCCTTTGGACCAGTCTCCACAGGAAAGTAGACCGCAGTCGTCCCGGTCCAGCAAGTCACTTCTCAGGGACCCCGATGAGAGCGCCGGCACCCGCCTTGAGGCATGCCGTCCGCCGTCGTAGTATTCGCCCCGCGAGGGCGAGAGCGAGAGCGAGAGACATGGCCAAAGCCAAGCGCAGACTGGCGGCTATCCTGGCCGCCGATGTGGCTGGATATTCACGCCTGATGGGCGACGACGAGCGTGCCACCATGGACACGCTCAACGCCTATCGTGACATCTTCCGTCAGCACATATCCGACCATGACGGCCGTGTCGTCGATACCGCAGGCGATAGCGTGTTGGCGGTGTACGGCAGCGTGGTCGAGGCCGTCGAGAGCGCCGTCGAGGTGCAGGCGCAACTTGCCATGAGCAATGCCGATTTGCCCGAGGCGCGGCGCATGTTGTTCCGCATCGGCATCAATCTCGGCGATGTCATCGAGCAGGACGACGGCACCCTCTACGGCGACGGTGTCAATGTCGCCGCGCGCCTCGAGAGTCTGGCCGATCCCGGCGGCATATGCCTTTCCGAATCGGCGCATATGCAGGCCGAGGGCAAGGTCGAGAGCGCCTTTGAGGACATCGGCGAGCATGAGGTGAAGAATATCGCCAGGCCGGTGCGGGCCTATCGCGTCGCCGCAGGCGAGATGGCCGCCGAGGTGTCGGAGCCCGCGCTTGGTATCCCCGACAAGCCTTCCATCGCCGTCCTCCCCTTCACCAATATGAGCGGCGATGCGGAGCAGGACTATTTCTCGGACGGCATCACCGAGGACCTGATCACCGAGCTGTCGCGCTTCCGCGAGCTGTTCGTGATCGCACGCAACACCACCTTCACCTACAAGGGCAAGGCGGTGAACGTGGAGCAGGTCGGCCGGGAGCTCGGCGTCCGCTACGTGCTCGAGGGCAGCATTCGCAAGGCCGGCAACCGGGTGCGCATCACCGCCCAGCTGATCGACGCCAAGACCGGCGGCCATGTCTGGGCCGAGCGCTACGACCGTGTGCTGGAAGATATCTTCGCCCTCCAGGACGAGATCACGCGGCAGATGGTCGGCACTCTCGGCGTAAAGCTCGAGCAGGTCGAGCTTGAGCAATCCATGCGCAAGCCCACCACCGACCTGGAGGCCTACGACTATGTGCTGCGCTCGCTGAAGTGGTGGCACACCACGACGCCGGAGGACCATGCGCTGGGCCGCGACCTCTTGGAAAAGGCCGTGGCGCTCGACCCCAACTATGCCCAGGCGCACGCCCATCTCGCTAACGCCTATGTCAACGAGTTCGTCTTCGAATTTAATCCACGGCCCGATCCGCTGGGCCGTGCCCTGGCCTCGGCGAAACGCGCGGTCGAGCTCGATCCGTCCTATGCCTTCGCGCACTATATCCTGGCGCGTTGCTATTACTACGAGAAGGACGACCGCATGTTCGAGGCCGAGGCCGAGACGGCGCTGTCGCTAAACCCGAACGACGCCGACGCGCTCGCCGACCTCGGCAACATGTACTCGCTGACTTTCGCCAGGTTGCAGGACGGCAGCGACATGGCCGAGCGTGCCATGCGCCTCAACCCGCATCACCCGGGCTTCTACCGTTATGCCGTGCTCTTCCAGCATGTCTTCGAGGGCCGCTACCAAGAGGCGCTGACCGAGATCCGCAAGACCGATCTGGTATATTGGGCCTCATATATCTGGCTGGCCGTCATCCACGGCCAGATGGGCGAAACCGCTAAGGCTCGGGCCGATTGCGAAAAGCTTCTGGCCCTGAAGCCCGACTTCACCACCGACTGGTACCTTGAGCGCCGCCGCTTTCACGCCAGCCTGCGAGAGCCCTTCCTGGCGGGCGCAGCCAAGGCCGGCCTGCCGCTGGGCTGAGGGTCGGCAATACGGCACGACCAAACGCGGGCCAGACCGTTTCCAGGTCTGCCGGGCGATGGTTGCACGACAATGTCAGCGAAAGCGCATGGCGGCCGGCTCCAACGGGAGCTGGAGACGGCGCTGCGCGTGCTTAATCGACTATAGACAGGTTCTCGGCGGACGACTTGCCGTTTTGTCCAGCGCGGAGCTCGTACGAGACCTTCTGCCCTTCGGCAAGCGTGCTGAGGCCGGCGCGCTCGACGGCCGAGATGTGAACGAACGCGTCATTCGCGCCGTCATCCGGCTCGATGAAACCGTAACCCTTGCTCGGGTTGAACCATTTTACTGTACCAGTCGCCATAGATGTTTCCTCCAACAGCGGTATTGAGTCCGTGCCGCACTCCGTGCAACGGAACGGGCGTTTTTACGCTTACATTGTCAGGGGATAACGAGCCTAATCGGCGTACCGGTTATTCAGGTAACACCAAACGAATGCAATACGTGTGCGCCACATGTACGCGATATATCCGAGTAGTCAATGGTCTACAAGAACCGGCCTATATTAGCGATTGGTGATATGGGGCCTTCCGAAACAGGGACCAAGCCTGAATTTTCGTGACAATTCTGCCAGATTTTCAGCTTTTTGGGCCGTTACGCGGCGCCCTGGCCCAGTCGAGCCTACCAGATGATCTTGTTCGGATCGCCTTCGTAAAGAGAGCGGATATAGGCGATCAGCTTCCAGATCTGGGCGTCGTCGAGGTCTTTCGACCAGCCGACCATGTTGGTTCCCGGCCGGCCCTGGGCGATGGCCTTGAACAGGGTCTTGTCGGTCGGCGTATAGACCCATTCGTCATCGGTCAGGCTGGGGCCGAGCCCGCCTTCCGCCACGCCGCCATGGCAGCTGTAGCAGCCGGCGCTGCCCCACAGGGACTTGCCCTCGGCGATCGCTTCCGTATCGCCGGTATAGGGATTGCCGTCGCTCTCCGCCGCGGCCGAGATATCGGCCTCGTCGCCGAGGCCGGCGTGGGCCGGGCCGATGAGCAGGAGCAAGGCAAGAACGCGTAGATATGGCATGCCGATTCCGTCTGTTGTTCGAAGAAGTGCCCTCGAGGCACCGTGGCCTCGAGGGCATCGGGTCTTGCGTACCGTCTAGTGCAGCGCGAAGCCGATGATGATGCCGCCCTTGCGGCTACCCTTCAGCCATGGCGCGCCACCCTGGCCGAAATGGGCCCAACCGGTCCAGCCGCCGAAGCCTGACGGCACGGCCACGAATTGTGTGCCGTCGACCGTATAGGTCGAGGGGCTGCCGAAGATGCCGGAGCCGGTCTGGAACGACCACAACTCTTCGCCGGTCTCCTGGTGATAGGCACGGAACTCGCCTTCCGGCGTGCCTGCGAACAGCAGGTCGCCGCGCGTCGAAAGCAGGCCGCTGGTGAACGGCGAGCGGTCCTTGACCACCCACATTTTCTCACCGGTGCGGCCGTTGAACGCTACCAGCTGGCCGTGGCCGGTGTTCCAGCCCACGGTGCCGATGCCCCAATAGGGCTTGCCGATGGTGCGCTCGGGCGGGTTGAGGCCGGCGCCGATCGGTGCGCTCATGATATCGACGCAGATTTCCCGGCTCGGCACGAAGACCCAACCGGTATCCGGGTTCACGGTCATCGGATTCCACCACTTGCCGCCTTCCGAGGCCGGGCAGATGTTCTTGGCCTCGTAGTCGTAGGTGGGAACCTTTTCCATGTTCCAGATCGGCCGGCCCTCCGAAGTGAAGCCGCTGGCCCAGTTCACGATCGAGATCGGCACGCCATAGCCGAACTTGCCGTTGGTGCGATCGATCTTGTAGAGGAAGCCGTTGCGATCGCCGTGCAGCCAGACCTTTTCGGAACCGTAGTCGACCAGGATGGGCTCGTTGTTGCCGTCATAATCCCAAACGTCGGCCGGCGTGTACTGGAAGTAGAACTGAATCTCGCCGGTGTCCGGATCGAGCGCCAGGGTGGAGTTGGAATAGAGGTTGTCGCCCGGGCGGACGGTGCCGTCCCAATCGGGATTGGGATTGCCGACGCCCCAGTAGAGCAGGTCGAGTTCGGGATCGTAAGAGCCGGTTATCCAGGCCGAGGCACCGCCATGCATGGCCGCGTCGGTGGAGCCCCAGGTGTCGTGACCGGGCTCGCCCGGCCCCGGAATCGTATAGGTGCGCCAAGCCTGCTCGCCGGTCTCGGCATCGAGCGCTTCGATATAGAGCCGGGTCGGATATTCCGCCCCCGACATGCCGACCACGACATTGCCTTTGACCACGAGCGGGGCCACGGTCATGGTGATGGCCTTCTCCCAGTCGCCGATAGTGACGTCCCAGGCCACCTCGCCGGTGGCCTTGTTGAGGGCCACGACATGGCTGTCGGGCGTTGCCACATAGACCTTGTCGCCATACAGCGCAACGCCGCGATTGCCGATGTCGCAGCACATCTTGCCGGCCACGCCTTCCGGCATCTGATGCGAATAGCTCCAGATCTCGCTGCCATTCTCGGCATCGAGGGCATAGGTGTAGCCGTGCGAGGCGGTGGCGTACATGACGCCGTTATGCACTACGGGCGTGGTGTTCTGTGCGTCCAGCGTGCCCAGCGAGAAGATCCACTTGGGCACCAGGTTGCCGACATTGCCGGCGTTGATCTGACCCAGCGTGCTGTAGCGGTTGCCCGTGTAGTTGCCGGGCGCCATCAGCCAGTTGTTGGGGTCCCCCGCCGCCGAGCGCAGCATCTCGTCGGTGACATTATGCTGCGCCTGGGCGCCGCTCGCCAGGAGCGGCAAGGCAACCACGGCCGCGCCCACCAGGCGCGCGCCAAAGGCCATTGCTCGTCTCGTCCTCATGTCCTTCCCTCCCAAATTGTCACGATTGTTGGCCGCTGACTTGCCCGGAGGGTGTCCTTCGCAACGAGTTCCAGCGGTCCTGCCGGCCTCCGGGCCAGGCGATAGTGCTCCAAACCTCGCCCTAGGGCAAGCGATGCCGGTGCAGGGCACGGTTGCGGATTCGCCGGGGCGCAGGTTTCGCGGTACCATTGCCGGCGAGCGAAACGTGGCCGTGAGGGCCGAACGCCGGTCTTGCCCTTTCAGGGAGGAGTTCGATGCGCACAATCCTTATCGCCATCTGCGCGCTGATCGTCGGTGGAGCCCTTGGCCTATACGTGCTGGCACCGCGCTCGCAAACCACGCCGCAAAATGTGCCGCAGGTCGTCGCCGACGGCAGCGCCGGCGAGAGCCTGGGCGAGCCGGTGCGCTGGAAGCTGGCCGGCTCGTTTCCCGCCAGCCTGATCCAGCTCGGCACCCTCGGCATCCGCTTCGAGACCCTTATCGACAGGGTCTCGGGCGGCAACATCCAGCTCAAATATTTCGAGCCCGGCGCGCTGGTGCCGACTTTGGAGATTTTCGATGCGGTCTCTACCGGCGCTGTCGATGCGGGCTGGTCGGGATCGGGCTTCTGGGCCGGCAAGGTGCCGGCGCTGCAATTCTTCACCACGGTGCCGTTCGGCCCGGCGCCCGGCGAGTATCTCGCCTGGATGGAATTCGGCGGCGGCCGTGAGCTGTTCGAGGAGCTCTACGCGCCGCACAACATCCACCCCGTCCATTGCGGCATGATCTCGCCCGAGGGCTCGGGCTGGTTCCGCGAGGAGATCACCTCGATCGACGACCTCAAGGGCCTCAAGATGCGCTTCTTCGGGCTTGGCGGCAAAGTGGTCGAGAAGCTCGGCGTCTCGGCCCAACTGCTGGCGCCCGGCGACATCTACCCGGCGCTCGAGCTCGGCAGCATTGATGCCGCCGAGTTCTCCATGCCCGCCATCGACCTCAACCTCGGGATTCACCAGATTGCCAAGCATTACTATATGCCCGGCTGGCATCAGCCCTCGAGCCTGCTCGAGCTAATCATCCACAAGCCGCACTGGGACGCCTTGACGCAGGCGCAGCAGTCGCTGATCGAGATGGCCTGCGGCGACAGCATTCGCTGGGGCATCGCCGAAGGCGAGGCGATCCAGTTCGGCGCCCTGCAGGAGCTGCAAAGCAAAGGCGTGACCCTGCACTACTGGTCGCCCGAGATCCTGGCTGCCTTTGAAGCCGCCTGGGCCGAAGTGGTGGCCGAGGAGTCCGCCAAGAACGCCGATTTCAAGCGCGTCTGGGAGTCGCTCAGCGCCTTCCGCGAGGACTACACGCTGTGGCGCGAATACGGCTATCTGAAATAGCGCGGGCCTAAACCACGAGAGAAAGATTCATGTCGAGCTATCATTTGAACCACGTCAACATCCGCGCCACCAGTCTCGAGGAGACGCGCGACTTCTATGCCGACGTGCTGGGTCTCGAGGAGGGGTTCCGTCCGCCGTTTCCCAACCCGGGCCACTGGATGTACGCCGGCGACATGCCCGTCATCCATATCTCGCCGCTTGAGCCAGACAGCCCGCCGCGGACCAATCCGGACGGCATGGGCAAGGGGCTCGACCATTTCGCGATGTGGGGATCGGGTCTGGCAGAGCAGCTCGCGCTGCTCGATAAGCACGGCATCGCATACAGCAAGCGGCTGGCCGGCGGCGGGCGCGTCATACAGGTTTTCTTCCACGACCCCAATGGCGTCCAGATCGAGCTCGGCTTCAACCCCGAGGCCGAAGGCGTGACAAGAGAGACATTCGACGGCGACATCCACGAATGAGCGGCCGGGCGCCGGCATTGCCCGATCTATCTCGTCTTGTTCGGATTTGGCGGCATTCGGATGCGCCTGTCTGTCGCTTCTAGAGACGGTCGAGGAGGTGCGCCAGGGACAACCGGCGAAGCAGGGCAGCGCTGAAATGCGGAAATAACAGGTGCCCATTCTTGAACCGTGATGCCCAACGAATACCGGGCAACTAGTAGAACAGTGTGCGACTTGGTCTAGAACGGATTTTCTGTAGCAATGAAATCGTTCTTTTACACTGCATTAACCGTCCTGCTGGTCGCGCCGGTCGTTACAGGGTGCACTCATCATGCCAGTGTTGATGCAAGGTTGGAATCTCCACCACTTGTCGAACGGCTGCCTTTGAATATCGGTGTGTATTACAACCCAAATCTCGAATCCTGGTAGTGTCCAGAATCTTTCGCACATTTTGTTAGGCAACGACGGTTCCGTAGGT
>CAYPAX010000050.1:0-10424 GCA_964408735.1 uncultured Rhodospirillaceae bacterium
AACCAGCGACATGGTGGTTAACAGCCACCCGCTCTACCAACTGAGCTACCGGGGAACAGGGGCGTCCCTATAGCAGAGCGCCGGGGTGGTTTCCAGTGTCTAATTGAGGGCGGTCGCCGCTGATCGGCGACCGCCCTCAAGTTCGTCTATTCCGCGGCCGTGGCGACCGACGGCAGGCCGGACAAGGCCATGGCCAGCTCCGACTCGTCGTAGGTCTGGTCGGTCAGCTTGCCGGCGAAATAGTCGGTATAGGCCTGCATGTCGAAATGGCCGTGGCCGCAGAGGTTGAACAGGATGGTGCGGCCCGTTCCGGCCTCCTTGCACTTGAGCGCCTCGTCGATGGCGCCCTTGACCGCATGCGTCGCTTCCGGCGCCGGCACGATGCCTTCGGCGCGGGCGAACTGGACGCCGGCCTCGAAACATTCGAGCTGCTGGTAGGCGCGCGCCTCAATGAGGCCGATCTCGTGCAGATGGCTGACCAGCGGACCCATGCCGTGATAGCGCAGGCCCCCGGCGTGGAAGCCCGGCGGCACGAAGGTCGAGCCCAGGGTGTGCATCTTGACCAGCGGCGTCAGATGACCCGTATCGCCGAAGTCATAGGCATATTTGCCGCGGGTCAGCGAGGGGCAGGCCGCGGGCTCCACGGCAATCACGCGCACATGGTGGCCGCCGCGCAGCTGCTCGCCGAGGAAGGGATTGACGAGGCCGGCGAAATTGCTGCCGCCGCCGGTGCAGCCGACGATGATGTCCGGATAGTTGCCGGCCATGTTCATCTGCTCGATGGCTTCCTGGCCGACCACCGTCTGATGCAACAGCACGTGGTTGAGCACGCTGCCGAGGGCATATTTGGTGTCGTCGTTCTGGGCTGCCATCTCGACCGCCTCGGAGATGGCGATGCCGAGGCTGCCGGTGGAATCCGGATGCTCGGCGAGAATGGCGCGGCCGGACTGGGTCTCTTCCGACGGGCTGGCGACGCAACGGGCGCCGAAGGTCTCCATCAAGGCCTTGCGGTAGGGCTTCTGCTGGAAGCTCACCTTGACCATGTAGACGTCGATCTCAAGGCCGAACAGATGGCCGGCGAAGGCCAGCGACGAGCCCCATTGGCCCGCGCCGGTCTCGGTGGTGATCTTCTTGGTGCCGGCTTCCTTGTTGTAGAAGGCCTGGGCCACGGCCGTGTTGGGCTTGTGGCTGCCGGTCGGACTGACGCCTTCGTATTTGTAGTAGATCTTGGCAGGGGTATCGAGCGCGCGCTCGAGCTGGCGGGCGCGGTAAAGGGGGCTCGGGCGCCATTGGCGATAGATATCGCGCACCGGCCCGGGGATCTCGATCTCACGCTCGGCGGAGACCTCCTGGCCGATCAGGGCCATGGGAAAAAGCGGTGCCAGATCGTCAGGGCCGATGGGCTGTCCGGTACCCGGGTGCAGCACCGGCGGCAGAGGCTCCGGCAGATCGGCATTGATGTTGTACCAGGCCTTCGGAATGCGATCCTCAGGCAGCGTGTATTTGACGGTATCTGTCATGATTCGCCCTGTACCTCCCCAGCGGGCGACCGTGGCTTGCGGCCGCGTTGTTGTTCCTTGGGAACGTAGCACGCGGGGCTTCGCCGAGACAACGCGAAGGGGCCTCAGGCGGTTTCCCGTTTGCGGTGCACTGTCGCCAGGGCGCCGACCACCAGGGCCAAGGCAGCGATCTCCGTCGCCCCCAGGCGCTCGCCGAGCAGCAGGGCGCTGGCGACGACGCCAACCACCGGATTCATAAGGGTGGAAATAGAAGCAATTCCAGCAGGATATAACTGTAAGATGCGAAACCACACGAGGTTCGCCATGAAGGTCGCGATAATGATCGTGTAGAGCAAGGCAAGCAGCGACCACAGGCCTGGCATGGCCCAATTCCCGGCCTCGAAAATCGCGGCACCGAATATCATCGGTATGGCGCCGATAAACAGCTGCCATCCGACCATCGCGGTTAGCGAGAGCTGCCAGGCGAAACCTTTGGTAAAGACCGTGCCGGCCGCCCACGACAGCGCCGCCATGACAACCAGCAAGGCGCCGAGGGGCGCCCGCCCGATGCCCAGCATTTCGTCGCCGAGCAGCATGGCCATGCCGGCCAGGCCGAGGAATAGCCCGATTAGGCGGCGGAAGTCGACGCCTTCGCCGAGCACGACCGCGCTCAACAGGATCGCCCAAAGCGGCATGGTGTAGGCCAGGATGATGGCGCGGCCCGCGGGCATCAGGGTTAGGCCATAGGCCGTCAGCAACTGCCAGGCGGTGATGTTGGCCAGGGCCATGCACAGCAGCATCGGCAGCTCGCGGCGGCTCGGCCACAGCCGGCGGCCGGACAGTCTTGCCATCAGTAGCAGGGCGGCACCGCCGAGCATTGTGGCGATACCGCGAAAGCTCAGCGGTGGAATTTCGGAAAGGCCGAACTTCAAGATCGGCCAATGGAAGCCCCAACTCAGGGAGAGCAGGGCGATCAGGCCAATGCCGAGCAGCGCCGGTGCGGCTTGGCGGGGCGCGGTCAATGTTGCCGCGCCCGGGCCGAGAAAATCCTGCCTAGGAGGCGGCTAGCACTCGCCCGATGGCGAGAAATGCCCACAGGGCCTGGCACAGGATGAGGAGCCAAAAGGCCCTGTTGACGACGACTTTTGCGGTATGGAGCATTCTTGCCTCCAGCCTTGGCGAATTCGAACTCCATACCGTGACGCAAGTCCCGTGCCAGGATCTAGCCGGCATCCATGCCGAGGGCGTGGCGGTAGATATCCAGCAAGGCTTCCTGTTCCTGACGGTCGGCGCTGTCGAGCTTGCGCAGGCGCACCACCTGGCGCATGACCTTGGCGTCGAAGCCGGCCGCCTTGGCCTCCGCATAGACGTCGCGGATGTCGTCTGCGGTCGACTTGCGCTCTTCTTCCAAACGTTCGATGCGTTCGATCAGCGAGCGCAGGTGTTCGCCGGCTATGCCGCCTTGATTGGCCATATTGGGTTTCCTTCCTTCGCGTGTAACGGTTGCCTTCCGGCACTGAGGCGCGCGATCATAGGGGCTAGCAGGGAGACCTGCGAGGCCCTTTTCGCTGCATGGGGAGATGCCGGATGCGCCGGCTTTTGATGATCTTGCTGTTGGCCGTCATGCTGTCCGCGGGCAGCGACGGACGGGCACAGCCGGAACAGGGATGGATCGCCGGAAAGCTCCTGGTCGCGGCGCCTTCCATGCCTGATATACGTTTCAAACAAACCGTTATCTTTATCTGCGAACACGACCAGCATGGCGCCTTCGGCCTCATTCTGAACCATCCCTTGGGAGACTTGCCGGGGCACGCCGTGGCCGAGCAGTTCGGTCTTGAAGTCGCGGGCAGCGACACGCCCATAGCACTGCATTCGGGCGGCCCGGTCGAGCCCGCGAGAGGCTTCGTGCTGCATTCCGACGACTATGTCAGCGACGAAACCGGGCGGGTAAAGCCGGGCTTTGCCTATAGCGTCGATCTCGACCTACTGACGGCCCTGGTAACCGACCAGGGCCCGAAGCGGGCACTGCTGCTTCTTGGCTATGCCGGCTGGGGTCCGCGACAGCTTGCCGGCGAGCTGGCCCGCGACGATTGGCTGGTGATGCCCGCGGAGGCCGATTTCGTCTTCGCTGGCGAGCGCGAGAGCATGTGGCAGACCGCGATCGACAGTATCGGCGTCGAGCTTTAGCAGGCTGCTAGACCGGATCGGGCACGCTGAAGCCGTGCACCTCGGCCAGGCTCTTGCCGGCTTCGATCTCGGCGATCCAGCCTGCCTCGGCAACGCGCTTGGCCGTGGCCTTATCGATGGCCTCGTCGACAAGTTCCAAGGGGATCACCACGATACCGTCGTCGTCGCCGACGATAACGTCGCCGGGATTGACCAAAGGGCCCCCCAGGTTGACCGGACCGTCGATGACACCGCCCGGATCCGCTCCGGCGCCATGAGGGGTAGCGCCACGGCAGAAGATGGGGAAGGGCATGGCGCGCAGCTCGGCGACATCGCGCACCAGGCCGTCGATAACCAATCCGGCAAGCCTTTGACGCACCGCGTCGCGGGCCATGATGCCGCCGAGGCTGGCGTAACTTTCGCCACCACCGCCGATGACCAACACCTGGCCCGGCTGGGCCAGGGTTATGGTGCCGATCGCGGGCAGGACCGAGCCGGGACAGAAGGCCGTGCGCGCCTGGCCGACCAGACGCCCGCGCGAGGACAACGGCGTCAGCGCGGTGGCGGCCGTTGCCTTGCCGTCGAGCGCATCGGATAGAAGTGTCGTATCAAGCCCCGCGAGGGCCGCGCGGCTGCTGTCGGGCAGGGGCGGAAAGTCGATGGCATGGCGGACGATGGTCATGGTCGCTCCTTCGCGTCGTGTTCCACTCGCTACCTACCACTGCTGTCGCCGATCTGGTATCCCAAAGGCGCCAAGCGACGAGAAGGGCGGCGATATGAGTGATACGGAACAGGACGCCGGGTTGATCCCGGTACGCGACGCACACCGATTCGATGAAGCGGCGCTGGCGTCGTATTTGCGCGGCAAGGTCGATGGCACCGCGAAGCCGCTCACTGTCCAGCAATTCCACGGCGGCCAGTCCAATCCCACCTTCGTATTGAGCTTCGGCAACCAGGACTATGTGCTGCGCAAGAAGCCGCCGGGGGAACTGCTGCCGTCGGCCCACGCCGTGGAACGCGAATATCGCGTGCAGAAGGCCCTGGCGGATAGTGGCCTGCCACTGGCCGCGATGTACCTGTTGTGCGAGGACGACGCGGTCATAGGCACGCCGTTCTATGTCATGGAGCGCAAGCGCGGCCGCGTCTATCACACCATGATACCGGAGGACATGACGCCTGCCGATCGCGGCGCGGTCTACGAGGAGATGAGCCGCTGTCTCGCCATCCTGCATACGGTCGATCCCGAGGCTGTGGGGCTGGCGGACTTCGGCCGGCCAGGCAGCTATTTCGCGCGCCAGCTCAAGCGCTGGACCAAGCAATACCGGGCCTCGACCCGGCGCGATATCCCGGCCATGGACCGACTTATCGACTGGTTGCCCGAGCATCTGCCCGAGGACGACGAGAGCGGCGTGGTGCACGGCGACTATCGTCTCGGCAACCTCATGATCCACCCGGACAAGCCCGAGGTGCTTGCCGTCTTCGACTGGGAGCTGGCGACGCTGGGCCATCCGCTGGCGGATTTCGGCTATAATCTGCAGCCCTATTACAGCCCCTATGAAGGGCACCAGGGGCTTAAGGGTGCCGATTTCGCAAAGCTCGGCATTCCCAGCCGCGATGCCTACCTGGAATCCTATTGCCGTCATGTGGGCCGCGAGGTTTTCGATCCGACGTTCCATGTCGCGTTTTCGCTGTTCCGCAGCGCCGCGATCGTGGATGGCGTCTACGCTCGCGGCCTGGCGGGCAATGCCAGCAGCGCCGATGCCGTCAAATACGGCGAGCTGACCGGGCTTTATGCCGAGCGCGCCTGGGCCCTGATCGACGAGTAAGTGCGTGGTGCGCTTTCAGCTTGAATCCACACCATGTTCCAATACCGATAAAGCGCTCTACATCAATGACATGAGGTGTCACTGAACCGGTAGAGCGCGCTGTGCCAACGCGACCACAGTCCGAACCCACTGTGCTGAGCCCGACGAACCCATCGGTCTTGGCCGATCAAACGCGTCAGCTGTTTGGCGCCATGCCCTTGGCAGCCGCCATGCAAGCGCTCGGCGCCGCTTTGGTCTGGGCTCTGGTGTCATGGCCGACCCCCCTTGCCGGCACCAATTCCTGGACCTTAGCGATGCTGGGCTTGATCTTGCTCGCCTATGCGGCGGCCGGCATGGCAGCGCTCTCGCCGGTATATTGGATATACGTTGCCTTCATCGTGCCCATGATGGGTCTGTGGACGCTTTATTTCGCCCAAAGCGGCGAATTGCCAGACGCCATGGTGGCGATCTTGTCGGCCAGCTACACGATATTGTTGCTATTCACGGCAAGGCAGCAGAATGGAACCTTGACGCGGTCGCTGACGCTGAACCACGAAAACCGGGACCTGATTGCGGACCTGAAAGACGAAATCGACGTGCGAATTCGCATGGCCGAGGCACTGCAGCGGGCGCGCGACGACGAAGAAGTGGCCAGGGTCGAGGCGGAAAAGGCCAATCACACCAAGAGCGAGTTCCTGTCGGCCATGAGCCACGAGTTGCGAACGCCGTTGAACGCGATCCTGGGTTTCGGGCAATTGCTGGGACTGGATAGGGAGCTGCTGACCAAGGAACAGGGCGAACAGGTCGATCACATCCTTTCCAGTGGTGCGCACCTGCTCGAGTTGATCGATCAGCTACTGGACTTGGCGCGCATCGAAGCCGGTGAGCTGGAGATGTCGTTCGAAGCGCTGGATGCGCTCGGTTTGGTCAACGCCTCGCTCGACTTGGCGAAACCTCTGGCCGCTCAGAAGGACGTAAGGTTGGAGCTGGTCTCCGAGATTCCGGAATTCACCAATGTGTTTTGCGATAGACTACGTTTCAATCAGGTAATGATTAATATCCTATCGAACTCCATAAAATACAACAAGGAGCATGGCGCTGTGAATGTCAGGCTCTCGCTCGCGTGCGAGAGCATGGTGCGGCTGGAAATCTCCGATACCGGTGCCGGCATTGCCGACCATCAGAAAGAGAACTTGTTCCAGCCGTTCAACAGATTGGGCTTCGAGGACAGCCAGATCGAGGGCACCGGCATCGGCCTGTCCATCACCAAGGATTTGGTCGAAAGTATGGGCGGCAGCATCGACTTCGAGAGCGAGGAGGGTGTCGGCTCAACATTTCGCTTCACGATGCCTTGCGTCAGTGCGCCTTTGCACTCAGCCGTCTCGGCCTGAGCAGCGCATGGCACCGCTGCCGCAGGTCACGCGTCGATACGATTTTCGATTTTTCGATAGCCAGCGCTGGCGCGGCTTCCGGCCGCGCACCGACGACGTGTTCGTCTGCACCGCCTACAAGGCCGGTACCACCTGGATGCAGATGATCTGCGCCCTCTTGATCCTGGGCACGCCGCGCCTGGAGCGGCCGCTGGGGCGCATATCGCCCTGGCTGGAGCGGGATACCTTGCCGATAGAGACGGTGCTGGAGATCCTGGAAGCGCAAACCCATCGCCGCTTCATCAAGACCCACACCCCGCTCGACGGGCTGCCTTTCTTTGCCGATGCGACCTATCTGTTCGTCGGGCGCGATCCGCGCGACGTGTTTCTGTCCATGCGCAACCACATTCTCAATGCCAAGCAGAAACCGGAGGGAATGGCCGGCGGTGGCGATTGGCCGGAAATTCCCGACGATATCGGCACCTTTTTCCGGCAGTGGATGACCACCGGCTTCTTCCCCTGGGAGGAAGACGGCTGGCCGTCGTGGTCGATGCTGCATCACGCGCTGACGTTCTGGGAGTATCGCCACCTGCCGAACATCCATTTCTTCCATTACGCCGACATGCTTGGCGACCTCGATCGCGAGATGCGGCGTGTGGCGGAGGCGCTCGATATCGTCGTGGACGAGGTGCGTTGGCCGGAGCTGGTCGATGCCGCAACGTTCGACAGCATGCGGAGCAATGCCGACATGCTGGCGCCTGGCGGCGACCGCAATGCCTGGCACGACACTGCGCGCTTCTTCAACAAGGGCAGCAGCGGGCAATGGCGAGGCGTGCTGGGAGAGGGCGAGCTTGCGCTTTACGACCAAGCCATGGCCGAGCGCCTGCCGGCGCCGTTGCAGCGCTGGCTCGAGCAGGGCGGCGACATCGACACGCGATAGTGCATATGCACCATGGCAAAGCCTCCCGGCGCGGCTATCCTATTGGCACTGAAAGAGGCGTGCGGAAATCGTGACTGACATTCTTGAGGGTGCTGTAGGCAGCATAGGCGGCGGGGATGGCGATATTGTCGTCGTTCGTGCCGACGGCTCACGCGCCGAGCCCGGCGCCGACGCTCCTGTCTCCCCAGGCGATACCATAATCACCGGCGAGGACGGCAGTGCGACGCTGACGCTTGCCGACGGCACGGTGATCGAGATCGACGCCGGCACCAGTGTCACGGTCGAGCAAGAGATTCTGGCCGATGGCAGTGCGCAGATCGTCCTCAATGTCAGCGAGGGCGCGGTGTTGGTGGTGGCCGACGGAAACAGTGTCGTCACCATCGTCACGCCGAGCGCCACCGCCGTGCTGGAAGGCGGCACCCTGGCCGTGCTGGCGCGACCGGAAGGCGAGGACAGCGCCTTCACCCTGTTCGAAAATGACGACGGCAGCCTCGGCCTGGCCGAAATTACCAACCAGGCCGGCACGGCGCTGCTGACGCGCCCCTATCACACGGTTGCGCTTAGTGCGGCCGATCAGGCGCCGTCGCCGACGCTGCTCTCGGGCAGCGACCTTGCCGATCTCTATGACGACGCCCTCGGTATTCTCGGCGATCGCGTCATCGCCACGGCGGCGGGCAGCAATGCGTCCCCGAACGGCCCCGTTTCGCCGGATCTGATCGGCTTCGAGATCGGCGGACTCGACGGCGGTCACGACAGCCTGTTCTCGACCCTGTTCGATAGCGGCGATATTGGTCGTTTCGCTTCCGGCGGTCCGTCAGGCTCCGCGGACCCTCTGCCCGCCCGCGGCGCCTCGGGTGGCGATGCAGCGCCCGGTGAGCCCGGTCTCCGGGCGTTTGTCTCCGAGGACGAGACCGCCGCCGGCGCCGAGCTTCCCGATGGCGAAAGCGGGCTCGTGTTTTTTGCCGATCTCGACCAAGCCTTTGGCGGCGTGTGGAGCAATTCCGTCACCGACAGCCCCACCCACGCCGGCGACATCACCTTCGGCGACGACGGCGACAACGTATTCTTCATGCTCGGCGGCAACGATCTGGCATTTGGTGGCGGCGGCAACGACCGGATCTTCGGCGGCATTGGGCAGGACTTCCTGTTCGGTGATGCTGGCAACGACACCCTGAACGGCGGCGTCGGTCCCGACTACCTGCACGGCGGCACCGGCAACGATGTCTTGTTGGGCACTCTCGGCGCCGATTCCTACGTCTGGCACGACGGCGGCGGGTTGGACCGGATCAGCGAGGAAGTGGGCGATATCCTCATTCCCCTGCCTGAATCAGAGGTGCCGGGGCTTTTCGCCTTGGGCGAGGAAGAGGGCGGTACGGTGGACCGCCTCGGCATCGCTCGCGAATTCCCGTTCGGAGGTTTTTACGGCTCTATCGATGTCGTCCAGGGCCGTGTCGACTCCTACGTCAGCGAACGCTCGGTGGCCTATGATGGCCGCGGGGCCATGTATCTTCCGACCGATATGAGCGCCTATCGCGATGACGGTGATTTGGTCTTGGACAGCCTGACCTCCGCTGGTGAGGGAGTTCGCATCACCGGCCATTTCTCCGATCCGTCCTTGGCACTGGAGGAGATCCATTTCGACGATTTCGTCTTCGCCACCACCCTTGCTCCTGCCGCTATCACCGACGACGCAGGTGTGAGCGCTATCGGTCAGCTCGGCAGCAACTTCATGGTTGGTGGCGACGGCAATGACGAGCTGACCGGCGGCGGCGGCAATGATGTGCTGCACGGCAATGGCGGCGCGGACCTGCTCAGCGGCGGAGGGGGACGGGATTTCCTGATCGGCGGCGACGGTGCTGACAGCCTTTTTGGCGGCTCGGGCGATGACTATCTCGTTGGTGGCGATGGTGCCGACGTTATCGACGGTGGCGAGGGGCTGGATTGGGTGGATGCCCATGGCGCGACGGCCGGCGTTACCCTGGATCTGACGTTGGGCACCATGACCGACGCCTACGGCAATGTCGACAGCGTCACCGGTGTCGAGAATATCCGCGGCTCGCAATTCGACGACGACGTGACCGGCGACGATGCGGTCAACGAATTCCAGGGCTTCGACGGCAACGATCGGCTGCGCGGCATGGGCGGCACCGATTTTCTCTGGGGCTTCGCCGGCAATGACACGCTTGATGGCGGCGACGGCAACGATGCGCTGATTGCTGGCGATGGCGACGACAATCTGCTCGGCGGCCTCGGCATCGATTTCCTTTTCGGCGAACGCGGCAACGATGCTCTTGACGGCAACGAGGGCGACGACCGGCTGTTCGGAGGCAGTGGAGAAGACACTCTCAGCGGCGGCGATGGTGATGACATGCTGCTCGGCGGCAGCGGTGCCGACAGCATCTTCGGCGGCGACGGCGACGATACCATTGTGGCTGGCAATGGCGATGTGATCGACGGCGGCGAAGGTTTCGATACGGTCGGGCTGGAGATCTATTTGCCAACCATCGTCGACCTTGAGGACGGCACCGTGTCATCTGCCGGTTTCACGGTCTCCCTGAGCGGCATAGAAGTCCTCGTCGGAAGTGCTTTCGATGATCGTATCTTCGGCAGCGCGGAAGGTGACGTGCTGCGCGGCGGCGGCGGC
>CAYPAX010000050.1:10524-33660 GCA_964408735.1 uncultured Rhodospirillaceae bacterium
CGGCGGCGGCGGCTTCGACACCTTGATAGGCGGTGAAGGCCGTGACGTGCTCAATGGCGGTTCTCTTGGCGACAGGCTCGAGGGAGGTGCCGGTAATGATTTCTATGTCTTCGGCGCGACCGAAAGCCGGGCAGCCGGCACCGACGGAGAATTCTTGCATCTCAGTGCCACGTTCGGCCGGCTGGCGGAATCCGCTCTGGACTTGCGGCCTGACGACTTTTCCGCTGCTGACGACATCGATGTCGTTTCCGACAACAGCGGCGACGCCGACGCCATCGGTTTTGCCATGCGGAATTGGGCAAACGCCTATGACGTCGAAGCGGATATCGTCGGCCCGGCCAACCTCACTGCCTATGCGGATGGCGATGATCTGGTCATCCGCGACCTGACGGTGCCGGACACCGGCATTGAGGCGGGCGTGCGTATCGAAGGCCAATATGGCACGGCGGCCAAGCGGTCGAATGGGTGGTGTTCGAAAGCCAGCCCGGGCTTGAGATGCGCATTGGCCAGGCTGGCAGCAACGAAGCGGATTTCCTCGTCGGCTCGGACCTTAGCGACCTCATCGACGGCGGCGACGGCAGCGACGCGCTCTATGGCAATGGCGGTGACGACACCCTGATCGGCGGTGCCGGAGACGACGTCTTGCGCGGCGATGATGGCGCCGACCGTTTCGTCTTCATCAGCATTCTTGACGGCAACGACGTCATCGCCGACTTCGATTTCGCAGAAGGCGACGTGGTCGATTTCGATGCGCTGTTCGATTCCCTCGGCATTGCCGAAGGCGACCGTGCGGGCGCCATGGATATCTTCAGCGGCGGTGGCGACAGCACTATCGCGGTCACCACAGCGGATGCCTCGTTCTCGGTAACCTTCAGCGACCTCGACTCATTCTCGCTGGCCAATGTCGATCAGGTCGTGCTCAGCGACTAAAGCCGGTTGTTGGTGCGGACCAGGTTGCCGGCGCCATCCTCGATATCCCAAGCACCGCGGTCATTGTTCGTGAGGTCATTGTTCTCGAAGCGGCCGGAACCGCCGGTTCGCACCCAAATCGCCTCATAGCCGTTACGGTTGATGCGGTTGTTCCGGACCACGGGACTGGCGCCCTCATGCACGACGATGCCGGCGTGGGCGTTGTCCTGAATGTCGTTGTCGATAATCGTGCCCAGCCCACCATTGTTGACGAAAACACCGTTCTCGCCGGCCTTGTAGATGCTATTGTTGCGCAGGACCGGGTTGCCGCCGTCCTTGATCTCGACGCCGGAATAGGCGTTGGCGAAGATCTCGTTATCCTCGATCGTGCCGCTGCCGTCCGCATGGACGTAGATACCGCTCACCTGACCGCCATAGACGCGATTGCGGTAGATAGCCGGATTCGACCTCTCCTTGATCTCGATCCCCGCCAGGGCGTGACCGCTGATCTCGTTGTCCTCGATCGTGCCGAAGGCTTCCTCGTAGATATGCAGCCCGCTTTCCTGGCCGTCGCGAATGACGTTGTAGCGAACGACCGGGTCGCCACCGCTGCGGATGGCAATGCCAGCATAGGAATTGCCGTAGATCTCGTTGTTCTCGATGGTGCCGCGGCCGTTGTCGTAGACATAGATGCCGCTTTCCGCACCGTCGTGCACGGTGCTGTCGCGGACCAGCGGGTTCGCGCCGTCGTGGATCGCCACAACGGCAAGGCTTTGGCTGCTGACGTCGACATTCTCGATGATCGGCGAACCGGCCGAAACGTCGATGCCATACCAATTGCCGTCGCCCTGTTGCCGCAATGTCATGTTGGCAAGCCTGCCGTCGCCGCCCTGGAACCAGACCACGTCGCTACCCGAAACCTCGATGCGGATCCGGTCGCGATCACCGAGACCGACAATCTCGATTGTCTTGTCGATGACTATCCCGCGCGTGTAGGTGCCGGGATGAACGTAGATGGTGGTGCCTGCCGTGGCGGCGTCGATGGCATCCTGCAGATCTCGGTAGTCGCGACCGCCTGCCGCGGCCACGTGAAGGCCGGCGGGACCGGCCACCTCGGGTGAAGGGTCGCTGCCGTCGTCCGGCAGGTTGTTGACGCGGATGACCGGGCCGGCGCCCGCTTCGACATCCCAGGCGCCACGGCCATTGCCGCGCAGATCGTTGCCCTCAAAACGACCTCCGCCGGCATCCGAGATCACCCACACGCCTTCGTAGCCGCTGCCGGAAATGCGATTGTCCATGACAACCGGTCTGCCGCCGGTCGCGACCGAGATGCCGGCCTTGGCGTTGTCGATAATATCGTTGTTCTCGATGGTGCCGCGGCCGTTGTCGTAGATGTAGAGGCCGCTCTCGGGACTGTCGTGAATGTAGGAATCGCGGATGGTCGGATCGGCGCCCTCGCGGATGGCGATGTTGGCGAGGCTCTGGCTGGCGATGTCCAGGTTCTCCAGCGTCGGCGAGCCGGCCGAAATATCGACGCCGTACCAGCTGCCGCCACCGAGCTGACGGAGCGTCATGTTGGCAAGCCTGCCATTGCCGCCCTGGAACCAGGCTACGTCCGCGCCCTCGCTCTCGACCAGGATCTGGTCGCGGTCGCCGATGCCGACGATTTCGATCGTCTTGTCGACCAGCATCCCGCCCGTGTAGGTGCCGGGATGAACGTAGATGGTGGTGCCTTCGGTCGCGGCATTGATGGCGTCTTGAATGACACGGTAGTCGCGCCCGCCCGCTGCGGCCACATGAAGGCCGGGTGGGTCAGTCACCTCGGGCGGCGCGCCACCGTTATCGGGCAGATTGCTAACGCGGACAACGGGGCCGGCGCCGGCTTCGACATCCCAGGCGCCACGGCCATTGCCGCGCAGGTCGTTATTCTCGAAGTGACCGCCGCCGGCATCCGCGATCACCCACACGCCTTCGTAGCCGTTACCGGAAATCCGGTTGTCGACGACCGACGGGCTGGCGCCTGTGGCGACCGTGATGCCGGCCTTGATATTGTCGACGATATCGTTGTTGAAAATGGTGCCGCGGCCATTGTCGTAGACGTAGACGCCGCTTTCCGGGCTGTCGTGAATGCGGGAATCACGGACCGTCGGATCGGCGCCCTCGCGGATGGCGACATTGGCGAGGCTCTGGCTGGCAATGTCCAGGTTCCTCAGCGTCGGCGAGCCGGCCGAGATATCGACGCCGTACCAGCTGCCGCCGCCCATCTGGCGCAGCGTCATATTGGCAAGACTGCCGTCGCCGCCCTGGAACCAGGCCACGTCCGCGCCCGTGCTTTCGACCACGACTTCGCTGCGGTCGCCGGTGCCGACGATGGCCACGGATTTGGTGATGATCATGCCTTGGCGATAGGTGCCGGGATGGACGAAAATGGTCATGCCGGCCGAGGCGGCATCGATGGCCGCCTGGATCGAGGTGTAGTCGCGGCCGCCGCTGTCATCGACGTGCAGCTCGTTGGCGTTGGGTCGCGGCGGCACGATCACGGCGACGCCCCGCAAGCGGGTGAGTTTCTCGACCGCCGCGGTCGCCATCGGGCTGTTGGGATAGGCGGCGAGGAAGACCTCGAAGTCTTCCAGCCGATCGCTGTTCTGGATGCGCGCCCAGGCGGCACGCGAGCCGTCATCGACGGGCGGCGTGATGACCGGCGCGGGCTCGCCCAGCAGCGGCGCCCAGACATAGGCCTCGCCGCCGCCGGCAAGGGCGACGCGATACCAATCCCGGCCCACGACCTTGCCGGTAACCCTGACTTCCTGGCCGGTCGTCAGGCGCCCGGATTTGTCGAAATCGGTGGACGGACCCGCCCGCAGATTGCTGTTGCGCAAGGCCACAAGGATGGAATCCAGGGGCTCGACGTCGATGCCCGGAGGCGGCACCACGACCGGAACCACCGGCGGTACCACCACGGCAACGTCGTCACCCGGTTGCAGTTCCGCCAATGTCCTGCGTGCAATGCCGACGAACGTGCCGTTCGGGTATCTCGCGAGATAGTCCTCGAAGTCCTCGGGCCGGCGGCTGTTCTTGATGGTGTCCCAGAAGGCTAGCTCGAAGGCCGCGGCTTCGCCCGAGGGGCGTGGCTGCACCGGGTCCGGCACAGGATCGGGCGGATCGGCGACGGCGACTTCCGGGGCTGAAAAATAGAAATCGCCTATCACGCTGGATTCGGTCCAAGGCGTCTGGTCGCCTCCGGTGCTTTCGACCACGTCCTTGACGACACGCTTGAAAACGACTTCGAGTAGCATGCCAGGCTCTTTGATGGCTCTCGCCAGCGCCTCGGTATACGGACTGTTCGACCCGGCCCCGTCAAGCGCCACCTGGCCAGGCGCGGTCGAGTACGCCACGAGTGTCCCGGTCGGTGGGTGGATTGGCGCAAGACCACGAGCCGAGTCCCGAAAAGACCGTGCTATCGGGTTGTTTCGGCAGGCGTCGAGAACCACGATATTCAGACCGTTGCTGGCGTAGTCGAGTACGCCAAGAACCTCGCCGGCACTCACCGTGTATATGCGGACGTGACTTTCATTTTGGATTGGTGCGCCGATCGGCACCAGATAGTTCTCGCCGGCAACCTGTAGGCCATGACCGGCGAAATAGAACAACCCGACAGCCGGTCCGCCGGCTGTGTTCGAATGGGCCGCTTCCAATCGCTTGCCGAATTCGGTTACCGCCAGGCGCATGCTTTCCTGGTTGGCATCCAGGCGCTCGATGACTTCGAAGCCCTGTTCCCGCAGCACCGAAGACATGAGTCTGGCGTCGTTCGCGGGGTTGGCAAGGGATGGCGCGTTGACGTAGGCCGAATTGCCGATGACCAGGGCAATGCGTTGCTCCGCAGCCTGGCTGTCGGTGAAAGCCCCGAACGCCAGCAGCGCGGCCACGACAGCGAGCGCTCTTCCCAGCTTCGCAATCATCATTACCCCCATAGCGCCGTATCAGGACTTTGCCGAAGGTGGCATTTTGTCACGGAACCGGCTCGATGTTGAGTCCGCGGTGCGGCCACGGTGCGCAGAATCACAACGCGAAGCTGAGATGGAGGAAATAATGATCGGTTACGTCACCCTGGGAACCAACGATATCGAGACCGCGCGCAGCTTTTATGACGCCCTGCTTGGCGAGATCGGCGCCAAGCGGATCGTCGACGACGGCCATATCACCTTGTGGGGGACGCATCCGCGCAGAGGGCTGCTGGGGGTGATCAAGCCCTATAACGGCGAGGCAGCCAGCATCGGCAACGGCAGCATGGCGGCGATATCCGTCGACAGCGTCGAGACGGTCGGCAGGCTGCACGCCAAGGCGCTTGCATTAGGCGGCAGCGACGAGGGCGCACCTGGGCCGCGCGGCAAGCGCAAGACCGAGTTCGCCTATTGCCGCGACCTTGAAGGCCACAAGCTGGCCTTTTTCTGCATGCGTTAAAGCACGTCCTTGTTGATGACGTTGGCTGGGTCAAGTTTGCCGTCGAAGCAGTCGGCGACGTTCTTGGCGGCCCAATAGCCCATGCGGTAGATCGACTCTTCCGAGACGCCGGCCGAGTGCGGGCTGACGAGGATGTTGGGGGCGTGGAAGAGCGGGTTGTCGGGGGTCGCGGGCTCGACCACGAAGGGATCGATGCCGGCGCCGGCGATGGTTCCGGCTTCGAGCGCCTCGACCAGCGCCGCTTCGTCGATGATGCCGCCGCGCGCGGTATTCACGGCATAGGCGCTTTTCTTCATGGCGCTGAGCTCGGGCCCTGAGACCATGCCCGTGGTCTCCGCGTTCTTGGGGCAGTTGACGGAGAGGAAATCCACATCGGGGAGGGCGGCGTGCCAGTCTTCCACCGGCGTGGCGCCGGCCGTGGCAATGGCGTCCTGGATGACGTAGGGGTCGTGCACCAGCACGTTCATGTCCATGCCCAGGCAGCGCTTGACCAGCCGCCGGCCGATGCGCCCGAAACCGAGGATCAGCACCGTGCGCTCGGCCAGATCGATCGGCGGCGCGTCGAAGCGGATGCCCCAATTGCCCTCGCGCACCTCGCGGTCATAGGCCACCGTGTGCTTGGCCAGCGCCAGCATGAACATCAGCGCATGCTCGGCCACGGTCACCGAATTGGCCGTGCCCGCAATGGCCAGCGGAATGCCGGCGCGGCTCAAGGCCTCGACATCGACCGCGTCATAGCCGACGCCGAAGCGCGAGACGATCTTGAGCTGCGAGGCAGCCTCGACGATGCGCGCGGTAAACGGCGCGATGCCGAGAATGGCGCCGTCGTAATTGCCGATATGCTGCACCAGGTTGTCTTCCGACAGCTCGGTGAACACATCGCATGCAATATCGTCGCGCCCCTCGAACGCCGCCTCGATCCCCGCCGAGACCCGCATCTGCACCATCACCCGCTTCGTCATTCCTCTTGCTCCCGTAAAGTCCGTCGAATCGCCGGGACACTATCATGCGACCGGCGGGATGCAGCCCCTAATCCGCTGCTCTTGCCCGTTGCAGGTCTTCCGTATCTAATGGCCCTAACCTGCGGGGGGCTTATGGCGGATATCCGAACTTGGCTCGACGGGCTCGGGCTTGAGCGCTACGCCGATGTTTTCGAGGCCAACGATATCGACCTCGACGTGCTGCCTCATCTGACCGAGGCCCAGCTCGACCGGCTTGGCGTCTCGATCGGCCACGGAATCAAGATTCTGGAGGCGGCGAAGCAGCCCGAGGCTGCACCGGCAGCGGCGCCCGCTGCCACGCCAGAGGCCGAGCGGCGCCAGTTGTCGGTGATGTTTTGCGATCTGGTGGGCTCGACGGCGCTGTCCGAGCGGCTTGATCCGGAGGAGCTGCACAGCGTCATGCAGGGCTATCGCAAGGCCTGCAGCGATGTCATCGAGCGCTATGACGGCCATGTGGCGCAATATCTCGGCGATGGCGTGATGGTCTATTTCGGCTGGCCGCGGGCGCATGAGGATGATGCCCAGCGGGCGGTGCGCGCGGGCCTCGATATCGTCGAGGCCGTGGCGGCAGTCGACAGCGAGGCGGAGCTGGCGGTGCGTGTCGGTATCGCCACAGGCTTGGTGGTGGTCGGCGAGCAAAGCGGCGACGACACCGCCGACGCCAAGCTGGCGGTGGGTGAGACGCCCAACATTGCCGCCCGCGTGCAGGCGCTGGCCGAGGCCGGCAGTGTCGCCGTGGCCCAGAGCACGCGGCGGCTGCTGGGCGGGGTCTTCGAGATGGCCGAGCTTGGCGAGCATGAGCTCAAGGGTGTCTCGGGGCGCATGGCCTTGCATCGCGTGGTCGGCGAGAGCCGTGCGGACAGCCGTTTCGCGGCCGCGCACGGGTTGGGCCTGACGCCGCTGGTCGGACGCGAAAACGAGATCTCGCTACTGCTCGAACGCTGGGACCAGGCCAAGGACGGCGAGGGCCAGGTGGCGTTGCTGGAAGGCGAGGCGGGCATCGGCAAGAGCCGCGTCACGGAAGTGCTGCGCCAACGCCTGGCCGACGAGGCCCACACGCGGCTGCGCTATCAGGGCTCGCCCTATTACACCAACTCCGCCTTCTATCCGATCAACACCCAGTTCGAGCATGCCGCCGGCTTCGAGCGCGAGGACGGGCCGGAAATCCGGCTCGACAAGCTCGAGGCGGTCATCGGCGACGAGGCGGCCTGGCCGCTGTTCGCGGCGATGCTGTCGCTGCCGCTCGAGCGCTACCCGCCGCTCAACCTGGAGCCGGGCAAGCAGAAGGAAGAGACCATCGCGGCCCTGGCAGCGGAAATCGAAGCCTTGGCGCGGTCCAAGCCGGTGCTGATGATCTTCGAGGATGCCCACTGGTACGATCCGACGACATTGGAGGCGCTGGCCGCCATCATCGAGCGCATCGGCGGGGCGCCGGTGCTCGCGGTGATCACCTATCGCCCCGAATTCGAGCCGCCCTGGAGCGGGCATGGGCACCTGACCAATATATCGCTCAACCGCCTCAGCCGTCGCCAGGGCGCCGACATGGTGGCCAAGGTGACGGGAGGCAAGGCCTTCCCCGACGAGGTGCTCGATCAGATCGTCGCCAAGACCGACGGCGTGCCGCTGTTCGTCGAGGAGCTGACCAAGACCGTGCTCGAAGCGGGCTTTCTGGAGGAGCGCGAGGATGCCTTCGTGCTCGCCGGCCCGCTGCCGCCACTGGCCATTCCGGCCACCCTCCAGGACAGCCTGATGGCGCGCCTCGACCGGCTCAGCCCGGTAAAAGAGGTGGCCCAGATCGGCGCCTGCATCGGCCGTGAGTTCAGCTTCGAGCTGATCGCGGCCGTCTCGCCGCTCCGCGACAACGAGCTGCAGGATTCCCTGACCCAGCTCACCAACAGCGAGCTGATCTTTCGCCGCGGCAATCCGCCCGACGCCACATACACCTTCAAGCACGCCCTGGTTCAGGACACGGCCTACGAAAGCCTGCTCAAGAGCAAAAGACAGCAGCTGCACACGACCATCGCAAATACGCTGGTGGAGCGCTTCCCGGATCTAGTTGATTTGGATCCAGGATTGGTCGCCCATCATTACACACGTGCGGGGCTCAATGAGCAGGCGATCCCCTTATGGTTGGCGGCAGGCGAACGATCCATTGCAAGATTCGCCAATGTCGAGGCGGAGAATTATGCGCAGAACGGGCTGCAATGTTTGGCGCCTCTGCCCGAAGACGGGGAACGCGACACCCTCGAGATAGCCCTGCAAGTCGTGCGCGGGATCGCATTGCTTTCGATCAAGGGCTACGGGGCAGAAGACGTTGGCGATACCTTTTCCCGTGCCCGTGTTTTGTGTGATCGGGTTGGAGAGACTCCCTACATGTTTCCCGTCCTGCACGGTCTTTGGATGTTCCACATGATGCGCGCGGAATACGGGAAGGCTGCGAATGTGGCAGATCATTGTCTATCGTTGGCGCAACAGGCCGATGATTCTGCCGCTTTGATGTTGGGCCACTGGATTGTTGGTGGGACTGCCCTGTTCGAAGGCAAGTTTGAGATCGGCCTGCAACACTCGCAAGAGGGGGCCTCAGCGTATGACAATGAGAACCATCGCAACCTCGCCTTAATATATGGTCACAATCCAGCGCCCACCTGCATGGATTGGATGGCTTGGGCCCAGTGGACGCTAGGCTATTCCGACAAGTATTTAGCAATCGATGACGACGCGGTGACCCTGGCCCGGGATATTGGACATCCCCTAACCCTGGTCACCGTTATCGTTCATGCAGCGATATGGGCGGCTTTTAACCGGGATGTTGATCGGGCTTTGACCTTCGCAAGAGAGGCGATCTCACTCTCAAACGAGCACGGCATTCCTCTGCGCCGGATTGAGGGCGAGTTCATGGAGGGGTGGGCCCTTGCGGAACTCGGCGAGGCGGATAGGGCTGTGACAGAGATAGAAGATGCTATCGTTGCCTGGCGGGCAATGGGCGCGGATATTGGCTTGTCCTGGTGGCTAGCCTTCTTGGCTGAAGCGAAGTATCACGCAGGCCATCCCGAGGCTGCATTGTTGGCTCTCCAGGAGGGTTTGGATTTTGCGGAGAAGACTAACGAGCGGAGCTACGAAGCAGAATTGCATCGCCTTCGCGGTGTTATGTTGGACGCCTGCGGTGAGGATAGTGCGGAAGAGTGCTTTACGAAAGCGGTCGCCGTCGCCCGCGAGCAAAAGGCCAAATTCTGGGAACTCCGCGCCGCCACATCGCTGGCGCGCCTGTGGCAGTCCCAGAACAAGGCGCGTGAGGCCCACGACCTCATGGCGCCGGTCTACGGTTGGTTCACGGAGGGCTTCGACACTGCCGACCTCAAGGATGCCAAGGCGCTGCTCGACGAACTCGGCTAGGCCCCTTTCTCAGTCAGGCGATTTGCTGTAAGCAACCCGGGCCGTAGCCAGGGAGAATGCGCCATGCCGTCCGTTCGCAAATTGACCATCGATACGCCGTGGCAGGAGATCCGCACCACCAAGGCGGACTGGCGCAAGTCGGATGCGGGCATGCTCGGGCATATGCTGCATCATTTGCACTTGGTGCGCGCTTTCGAGGAGACAGTGCTGGAGCTGGTCGGCGAGGATCTGGTGCACGGGCCGGCGCATTCCTCGATCGGCCAGGAGGGCTCGGCCGTGGGCTGTTTGTCGGCGCTGCGCTCGTCCGATCAGATCAACGGCACCCACCGGGCGCATCATCACTTCCTGGCCAAAGCTCTGCCGCATGTGCTGCCGGATGGCTTCGATCCCCTGCGCGACGACATGCCGGCGCCCATGCAGGACGTCATGCAGCGCACCCTGGCCGAGATCATGGGCCTGGAGCAGGGCTATTGCCACGGCCGCGGCGGCTCGATGCATCTGCGCTGGAAGGAAGCCGGCGTGGTCGGCACCAATGCCATCGTCGGCGGCGGCGTGCCCATCGCCACGGGCGTGGCGTATTCGCGAAAAGCCGCGGGCGAGGGCGACGTGGTCGTGACCTTCTTCGGCGACGGCGCCTTGCACCAGGGCGCGGTGGCGGAATCCTTCAACCTCGCGGCGCTGTGGGACCTGCCCATCCTGTTCTTCATCGACAACAACCAGATCGCCGTCTCGACCAGCCCGGAGCAGGCCACCCGCGAGACGCGGCTGTCGGCGCGCGGCCTCGCCTACGGCATTCCCTCCTACACCTGCGACGGCATGGATCCGCTGGCGGTGCGCCTCGCCACCGAGAAGGCGCTCAAGCAGCTGCGGGCGGGCAAGGGGCCGATCATCCTCGAGGCCCATTCCTACCGCTTCTTCCACCAGAACGGACCGCTGCCCGGCAGCGCCTTCGGTTATCGCAGCAAGGAGGACGAGGCGGCCTGGCGCGCCCGCGACCCCCTCGACCGCATGGCCAAGGAGATGATCGCCCTCGGCCATCTCGACGACAAGCAGGTCGCCGACATGCGCGCCGGGGCGCAGGCCTCGATGGAGCGCGCCGCGGCGGCGCTTACAGAGCCCGAGGGCAACCAGCGCCGCATCCGCCCGGCGCTCTGGCCCGATGCTGCGTTCGTCGATCACGGCGTACGCGGCGACCTGTCCGAACTCGAAGGCAAGCGCTACGAGGAGCTGGAAACCTACTCGGGCGAAGTCGAGGAGCGCAAGTTCGTCGATCTCGTGGCCGGCGTCATGGGCCGGCGCATGGAGGAGGACGAGCGCATCTTCGTGCTCGGCGAGGATGTGAGTCGCCTGCGCGGCGGCACCAATGGCGCAACCCGCGGGCTGCCCGAGCGCTTTCCCGGGCGCATCGTCAGCACGCCGATTACCGAAAACGGCTTTTGCGGCGTTGCCGGCGGCGTTGCGGCGGACGGCAAGTTCCGCCCCGTCATCGAGCTGATGTATGCGGACTTCTGCTACGTCGCGGCCGATCAGCTGTTCAACCAGATCGGCAAGATGCGCCACATGTTCGGCGGCGACATGCCGGTGCCGCTGGTCGCCCGCGGCAAGGTGGCGGCGAAATCCGGCTACGGCTCGCAGCATTCCATGGACCCGGCCGGGCTCTACGCCCAGTTTCCGGGCTGGCGCATCGTCGCGCCGTCCACGCCGTTCGACTATGTCGGGCTGATGAACAGCGCGCTCGCCTGCGAGGACCCGGTGCTGGTGATCGAACATCTCGACCTCTACACCGCCAAGGGCCCGGCGCCGAAGGACGACCTCGACTACTACATCCCCCTCGGCAAGGCCAAGGTGGTGCGCGAGGGCAGGGACTTCACGGTTCTGGCCGCGCTCGCCATGGTGCAGCCCTGTGTCGATATCGCCAACAAGATGGGCGTCTCGGCGGAAGTCATCGACCTGCGCAGCCTCGACCGCGCCGGCATCGACTGGGAGACAATCGGTACAAGCCTGGCCAAGACCGGCGCCGTGGTCATCGTCGAGCAGGGCACCCAAGGCACATCGTTCGGCGGCGGCATAGCCGACGAGCTGCAGCGCCGCTTCTTCGATCTCTTGGACCAGCCGGTCAAGCGCGTAACCGGCGGCGAGGCGGCACCCACCATATCCAAGGTCCTAGACCTCGCAGCCAACGCCAGCGACGACGACGTCCGCCGCGGCTACGAGGACGTGCTGTGCGACGCGGGCCTGGGGCAGGCGGCGGAATAGGGCAAATCCGTTGCAGGCTGACTACATCATCGTCGGCGCCGGCTCGGCCGGGGCGGCGCTGGCCTATCGTCTGACCGAAGACCCCGGCACCGCCGTCCTGCTCGTCGAGGCGGGCAAGGCCGAGCATCCCTATGCCCGCATGCCAGCGAGCTTCGGGCTGTTCATCGACCGGCCGGGGGTGAACTGGCGCTATCGCTCCGAGCCCGAGCCCGGCACCGCCAACCGCCCCATCCCGGTGCCCCGCGGCAAGATGCTGGGCGGCTCCAGCTCCCTCAACGGCCTGCTCTATGTGCGCGGCCAGACGCTGGACTACGACACCTGGGCGCAGCAGGGCAATCGCGGCTGGGGCTGGCGGGACGTGGCGAAGATCTTCCGCCGCATGGAGGGCTATGACCAGGGCGACGGCGAGGAGCGCGGCAGGGACGGCCCGCTCGGCATCACCGAGGTGCCGGATGGTTTTCCCCTCTATGACGGCCTGTTCGCGGCGGCGAAGACGCTCGGCATCAGCCGCAATCCTGACTACAACGGCCCCGACCAGGAAGGCATCGCCAGGCTCCAGGCGACCATAAAGGGCGGCCGCCGCATGAGCACGGCGGCGTCCTATCTGCGCCCCGTCAGGCGCCGTGCCAATCTCCGCATCCTCACCGAGGCCATGACGCAACGGCTTATATTGGATGGCAATCGTTGTATCGGCATTGTCTACGAGAAGGGCGGCAAGACCGTCGAGGCGCATTGTGCGAAGGAGGTGATCCTTTCCGCAGGCGCCGTCGCCTCGCCGCAAATCCTGGAGCTGTCAGGCATCGGCCGCCCCGAGCTGCTGCAACAGCATGGCATTCCGGTCAATCACGACCTGCCGGGCGTCGGCGAGAATTTTCAGGACCATATGCTTGCCCGCGGTCAATGGAAGGTCACGGATCCCAAGGCTTCCTATAACGGCACCGCACGCGGCCTGAAGCTGTTCGGGCAGATCCTCAGATATGCCGCGACCGGCGGCGGTTTTCTCAGCCTGCCGTCCTCCTGCATGGGGGCCTGGGTCAAGACCCGGCCGGAGCTCGCGACGCCAGACGTCCAGATCCAGTTCATTCCCTATTCGGTCGGCGACCTTAAGCGGCGCAAAACCCATCCGTTCCCGGGCATGGCGGCGGTGTGCTTCCAGCTGCGGCCCGAGAGTGTCGGCTCGATTCACATCCGCTCTGCCGACCCTGCGGAGCAGCCCGCCATCCGCTTCAATTTCCTCGATACTGCCACCGACACCCAGGCCATGGTCGAAGGCTTCAAGATCATGCGCAGCATCATCGAGGCCGCACCCATGGACCGCTATCGCGGCGAGGAGCTGATTCCCGGCACGGCTGTCCGCAGCGACGACGAGATCGAGCGCTTCCTCCGGGAAAAGGCGGAGACCGGCTTCCACCCCGTCAGCACCTGCCGCATGGGCCCCGAACCCGAGGCCGTGGTCGACGACCAGCTCCGCGTCCACGGCATGGAGTCCTTGCGCGTCGCCGACGCCTCGATCTTCCCCACCATGCCCTCAGGCAACACCAACGCCCCCGCCATCATGGTCGGCGAGAAGGCAGCGGACTTGATCAAGGGCGCGGGGTGAAGCGGGTGGATATGACCCTTCATAAATGATATCGTGATATCAATCATGGAGGTCAGCATGGCCCAATTGGTGGTTCGAAATCTGGATGACGACGTAAAGGAAAAGCTCAAGGAGCGTGCACGACGTCACGGTCAGAGCACGGAGGCCGAGGTGCGGGACATTCTGCGCAACGCGGTCAAGACCGAAGATATGCCGTTGCCACCACTGGGCACCCGCATCGCGTCGCGGTTCTCCGGTATCGGCTTGGAT
This sequence comes from uncultured Rhodospirillaceae bacterium, assembly GCA_964408735.1. Taxonomy (GTDB): domain Bacteria; phylum Pseudomonadota; class Alphaproteobacteria; order UBA7887; family UBA7887; genus UBA7887. Next base: position 24,394 of record CAYPAX010000050.1, read on the forward strand.
AAAGATATTCCCGAGCTGAAAGGGCAACCGGCACGGCCCGCGGATCTGGACGAGTGATCCTGCTCGATACCAATGTCCTTTCCGAGCTGATGCGCAGCGAGCCCAATCCGGCCGTCATTGCTTGGCTGGACAGTCAACCTGTCGAATCCTTATGGACGAGCACGATCACCGTCTTCGAGGTGCGTTATGGATTTGAGATCATGACGACTGGTCGCCGTCGACGAGATCTGGAGGACGCATTCGCACAGGTGTTGGTCAAGGATTTCGCCGACCGTGTGTTGTCATTCGACCGCCCGGCCGCCGAGGCCAGTGCCATCATAGCGGCGCGTCATCGCAGTGCCGGTCGCAATGTCGATATTCGGGATGTTCAGATCGCCGGTATCACGGCGGCTCGCAGGGCCTCACTTGCGACACGAAATATTCGTGACTTTGACGATATTGGTATTACGCTCATAAATCCTTGGCAGATGAGCCCTAATTAGGACTGGTTGATTTCCGGAAGATACGTCCCGCTCATCCGGCTACGCGGCTCTCCTCGCGTTCCGCGTCCAACACCACGTCCACAGCCGGCTTTGGCCGGCTCAGCAGGTACCCCTGGCCGTGGTCGCAGCCGGCTTCGGCGATGGCCTGGCGCTGGTCCTCGGTCTCTATGCCTTCGGCGAGCACTTCCAGGCCGAGGCTGTGGCCGAGGTCGGCCATGGCGCGCAGGATCGCCCGGTCGCTTTCGCTTTCGGCGATGTTGATGACGAAGGTACGGTCGATCTTGAGCTCCGAGACGGGCAGGCGGCGGAGATAGCCGAACGACGAATAGCCGGTGCCGAAATCGTCGATCGAGAGGCGCAGGCCGATATCCACCAGCCCGCGCGAGACCTCGGTGGCAAGCTCCAGGTCGCGCATCAGGGCGGTCTCGGTGATTTCGATGTCGATCAGGCCGGGGTCGATGGCGTGGGCTGTGAGGCTGTCGCGGATCTTCTGCAGCAGGCGGCGGTCGCCGAACTGGGCGGCCGAGAGGTTGACCGAGACGGGCACCACGGGCTTGCCGGCATCGAGCCGGGCGCGCTGCTGGCGGCAGACTTCGTCGAGCACCCAATCACCCAGCGCCAGACTGAGTCCTGAGGATTCTGCGACGGGCACGAACTCGCCGGGCCCGATCGGGCCTTCGTCCGGGTGGGTCCAGCGCAACAAGGCTTCTAGCCCCACCAAGCGCCCGTCCGATAGCCGTTCCTTCGGCTGATAGACCATGTGGAATTGCTGTTCGGGCACGTCGAGCGCGGCGCGCAGGCCGCTGACCAGGGTCATACGGCGTTGCGCCTGGTTAGCCAGGTCGTCGGAGAAAAACTCGTGTGTGGCGCGGCCTTTGCTCTTGGCGCGATAGAGGGCGAGGTCGGCGTTCTTGAGAAGCGCATCGCCTTGCTCGCCGTCGCCGGGATAGAGCGTGATGCCGATGCTGGCACTGACCGAGAGCGCCTGCTCTTCGATAACCGCGGTCTCGGAGAGGCGGGCCAGGATGCGCTCGGCCAGGGCTTCGGCTTCCCCGGCGCTTGAAATTTCCGATTGAACGATGGCGAACTCGTCGCCTCCCAACCGCGCCACCAGGTCGCCGGCGCGCACGCAGTCCTGCAGACGGGCGGCCGTTTCCTTGAGCAGGGCATCGCCGTAATAATGGCCTAGCGCATCGTTGACGTGCTTGAAATCGTCGAGATCGATGAGCAGCAGCGCGCAATGGCCGCGACGCTTGCGGCAGGCGCTCAAGGTCTTGCTGAGATGCTGATGCAACAGCAGCCGATTGGGCAGGCCGGTCAGGGCATCGTGATGGGCCAGGAAGGAGATGCGTTGCTCGGCCTGCATGCGCTCGGTGATGTCGATCGCGACGGACTGGTATTCGATCACGCTCTCGCGTTCGTCGAACAAGGCGCGGTGGGTCCACATCAGCCAGCGTTCGTCTTCATCGGGTCCGCCGACACGGGTTTCGCAAACGCCGGTGGGGCTGTCCGGGGTGAGATTGGCGATACAGTGCAGGATAGCCGCCGCCGCTTCATCGTCGAGGATGGGCAAGTCGCGGCTATTGGTGAGAAAATCGTTGCCGACGGCTTGGCCGCGGGAGAGCTTGAAGAAGCGCTCGAAAGCGTCGTTTACGAAGCTCAAGCGGCCGCCTGGCAGGAAGCGGCAGATCAATTCGGTCTGCACCTCGACGACAGCACGGTACAGCGCCTCGCTGCGGCCCAGGTCATCATTGGCAAGGCGCAGCTCGTGGGTGCGTTGGGTGACCCGGTCTTCGAGCAGGTCGTGGCTTTCGCGGAGCGCCTGTTCGCTGTCCTGCAATTCATAGCGCAGACCCCAGGTACTCATGAGGTTGCGGTGGAAATGAAATCCCAGGCGCAGCATGGAGACGCCGAAGAGGAACGACAGTCCGGCCATGAGCAGGTAGATCGGCTCTCCCGCCACGAGAAAGCGGGCCGAGACGGACAGCGTTATGCCGAGATTGAAGACCAGCATGACCGGGATGCTGCTGAGGAAGGCGGTCTGGCCGCCGGCGACGGTACCCAGCAGCACAGCCGAAAGCACCAGGGTATGCACGGGGCTGTCGATGGCAAAGAACAGCCAGGCCGCGATTGCCCAGGTGGCAGCATCGGCGGCGGCATAGGCCATGAAGCAGCGGCCCCAGGCGCGGTTCGACAAGGTATCGGCGAAGCGGCGTTGCAAACGAGTCAGCAGCAGGCCGGAGAGGTTCACGACTTGCGCATAGATTCCCCATGCGACGAGCCATTCGGGTGCTATGCGGGCGTGAAAGACGACGATCAGCGCCGCAACGCTGGCAATGTTCGGCAAGAAATTGACTGGCACCTGCTGGAACAGGCGGGCGATCTGAGCGGCGCGCACCTCTTCGCGATGTTGCGCGGGCAAGGCCATGACGTCTGGCGCCATGGCACGTGCGAAGCTGAAGCTGTTTTCCAGTATCGCCATTTTCGCGCCGAGCACGTTGCCGGCTTTCGCCCCCGTTGAACCGTTGGTCGCTAATCATCCATCTACAAGCGATGGCCGTGTCGGCAATCGCGCCGACTGCGGATTGGCAGATTCTCGCGGTTCTATGAAGGCGTTCTGTGACAGCCGTCACACATCCCGGGATTTGGGGCCGATTGGGCTCAGTGGCGCATACCGTCCTGGCGACACCAGGTCGTCCGGATCGACGGCGGTTTTGAGCTTGCTCACGAGCTGCCAGTATTGCGAGTCCGGGTCGTCCACGATCTCGCGCATGGCGCGGGGATTCATGCGGTAGGGCATGAGGCCATGCTCGCGGCAGGCATCGGCAAGCGCATCGTAGCATTGATGCGCCGTATCGGCGCCGATCGACGCGTCGTAAAGCAATGGTACGGTGCAATCGAAGCACTGGGCCGAGACGCTGCTGAAGGTGATCAGCGGATCGATACCGTGACGGCGGCAGATGCTCTCGACGAGCCCGACAAGCGTTGCCACGGCGTCGGGCTTCATAGGCACCAGGGGCGAGAACCAGATCAGGCCGCAGCCGTCACGGGCAGGGTCGCGCGCCGTACCGGCCGGTGGCTCGATGCCCGAGCGCCAATAGGCCAGGCGCAGGGCGGTCTCGCGCGGTTGTCCTGAGAGCAGGTCGAGCGCGTCTGCGGCGTTGGCGGCTCGGCGCCGCAGGCGGGCGCCGAACCTGCCCGGCAGAAAGTCTGCGACGCGGGCTGCGGTGTCTGCTTTGCGCCGATCGACGAAGCGCAGGGGTGCGCCGACGGGGGTCAGTCGCTTCTTCATGTCGCGGCGCAGGCCGGCCACCATTCGCGTGTCGCCATATAGGGCGCCAACCAGCAGCCAGCGCGGCAAGCCTGCCGCCTTGCCCATGCGGTCGACGAGGTCCGTGGGCAAGGCGAGGCCGGGGAGGGCCTGGTCGTGCGGGTAGGGCCGGGTCATGGCGAGCAGGCGCAAGCGGTTGATCAGATTGATGCCGCCGATACAGCCACCCGCCATTTGCATGACCTCGCGGACGCCTGTCACTGCGGCATCGAGCTGGCTGTCGTCCTCGATTTCGATGGCGAAGGCTTCGATGCGCTCCGGCCTTGGCGCCAGGGCCAGGGTCATCTCGGTAACGATGCCGAAGCCGCCCTGGCTGTAGAGCCCGTCGAGATAGGGCCCGGTGCCCCACTTGTATGCGGCGTCGACCAGGTCCGCGCCCGCTTCGGCCATGGCCGAGCGGTAGATGCTGCCATCCGCCAGCACCGCGCGAATGCTGCGTACGGCAGCAAAATGGTCGGCGTGGGGCGTGATTCCGTAGCCGCGCTCCAGCGCATTGCCGAGCAGGCTGCCGCTCGGCCCGGCGCCTGTCACCGGTACCAGGAAGGGCGCGCCTTCGGCGGCAAGAAACTCACCGAGCTGGCCATGAGTGACGCCCGGCTGGACACGGATCAGGCCGAGCTCGCGGTCGCGCCAGGTGATGGCGCGCATGGCCGAAAGATCCATCACCGCGGCATGGGGGCTGGCCGGAATGGCGCCGCCGTAACCCCAGTTCTTGCCGGTGCTGATGGGATGCAGAGCAACGCCGCAATCGCGCGCGACGGCCAACGCAGCTTGCACGTCGGCTTCGTCGCTGGGGCGCAGCACCGCGGGGATCGAGCGCGCCAGGCCGATGCAGTTCTTGGCGTAGCGCTTGCGCGCGTCGTCGACGATCACCGCGTCTTCGCCCAAGGCCCGGCGCCAGCCGGCGATGGCGCGGGCCAGGGCGACGAAGCTCGTGGTATCGGCGGCGGCGACCAGCGCCTCGCCGGCAAGGCGCGTGCGGCCTTCGAGATCCTCGGTTCTCATGAGCTTTACGCAGCAGGCCGCGTCACGGCGGCCCAGACCTCGGGCCTGTGGTCGGCGAGATGGTCGAGCACGTCGTCGACGCAGATGATGCTGGGCTGGCGCAGGCCGTGATGCTCGACGAGGGGGCCGGCGGCTGGGAAGGTCACGCCGAGGCGGGCGACGCGGCGGATCAGAGCCGGCTCGAGCAGGGCACAGAGATAGCTGACGCCGTGCACCGCCGCCAAGGTCACGCAACCGCGGATGAGTGCGGTGAGCAGGGCGTCCGTGGTGACGGTGTCGTCGTCCACCATATGGCGGAAGCGGCGCGAGACGCCGAAGCGCGAGATCTCGGCGACGCCATGCCCGGGCAGCATGTCGATGGTGTCGCAAAATGATAGGAAAGGTAGAGGTTTGGCCCCCCTGGCGAGGCACGGCAGGATGAGCCTGACCGTGGCCGCTGCCATGCCGGATTCTTTATGAATAACAATGGCTTGGACGGCGTGATCGTCGTGGCCGTCGCATTCCAGACCGCCCGGATTGTCGGCCGCCGGCTCGAACTCCTGTTCCAGGCAATAGATGCGATAGCGCAGGCGATAGCAGGCAAGCCGCAGCTCCGGCGTATCGGCTGCGATCACCTGAAAGGGAGACGGCGTGTTCCCTGCCGCCCTCGCACGTTGGGGTCTGATATCGGTAATCAGCATGGCGTTCCGCTCCCTTATCGACGGATACGATGCTTATTTCCAAAACCTAAAAAAATTGGTTAACACACGGTCCTGATGGCAAAAAATACGCCGGGCGGGCGCTTGCCCGGCCGGCGTCAGGAGCTTTCGCAGGTACGACTGTCGAAAGGTGACTCAGGAATTAGTCCGCTGCATGCCGCGGGCAATGCGCCAGGGCAATACAAGCGGGATCGCGGGAAATTTACCGGCTGCAAGTGCGTTGTAGCGTATGCTGCCGCCAACGCGACGGTGACGAGATGGCGCGAGTGGAGTGCTGATGAACTGTGTGGCCTGCGATTTCGAGCTCGACGCCGGATTTGGCTTTTGCCCCAAATGCGGCGCGAAGCAGGCGCAGACATGCCCGTCATGCGCCTATGAATGCGAGCCCGGCTTCGCCTTTTGCCCGAAATGCGGCAGCGGTCTCGATGCCGAGGCGGCGCCGGCAGAGCAAGCGCCCGCTCCCGCACCTGCGCCCAAGGCCGAGAAGAAGGAGGAGGCCGACCGCCGCCCGGTGACCGTGCTGTTCGCCGACCTCTCGGGCTTCACCGCCCTCGGCGAGCGTCTCGATCCCGAGGATATTCGGGCCCTGCAAACCGACCTGCACCGCGAGATGGCGGCCGTCATCGAAAGCTTCGAGGGCTTCCTGGAGAAGTTCGTCGGCGATGCGGCCCTGGCCATATTTGGCGCCCCGATCGCTCATGAGGACGACCCCGAACGCGCATTGCGCGCGGCACTGGCCATGCGTGACCGGATCGAGGGCCTGGGCGGGCGCTGGAAGGCTCGGCTCGGCGTACCGCTGACCCTGCATATCGGCGTCAATACCGGCACCGTGGTCGCCGGCACGCTCGGCGCGGGCGATGGCGGCGCCTATGCGGTGACGGGAGACACGGTCAACACCGCCGCCAGATTGCTGTCGGAGGCCGGCGATGGCGAGATCCTGGTGGGCCAGCCCACCTATCGCCTCAACCAGCATCTTTTCGCCTTCGAGCACGCCGGCGCCCATAAGGTCAAAGGCAAGGACGAACCGGTCGAGGCCTATCGCCTGGTCGGCAAGCTCGACCGCGCCGAGGCCTTCCGCGGCCTTGCCGTGCATGGCCTGTCCTCGCCGCTGGTCGGCCGTCACCACGAGCTCGACCAGGTGCTCAAGGCCGTGGACCAGGCCCTGCTCGGCCGCGCGCAGGTGGTGCGAGTGGTGGGCGATGCCGGCTCCGGCAAGACCCGCTTGGTCGAAGAGGTGGTCAGCAGCCTGGAGCGCGACGGCAGGCTTGCCGGCATCGCCGTGCGCCGCACCGGCTGTTCCTCGCTCGGAGACCAGACCTATGGCGTGCTCGCCAATCTGCTGCGCGAGGGCTATCACATCGGCGCCGGCGATTCCCTGGAGGACGCGCAAGCCAAGTTGCGCAAGGGTCTGGCCGATATCGTCGATGCCGAAGACGAGATCGAGGGCATGGTGCCCTATCTCAGCCACGTGCTGGGAATCGCCTCCGACGCGGACGCGCTGGCGGCCGTCGAACCCGAACAGCTCAAACGGCAGATCTTCATGGCGGCGCGGGCGATGTTCGAGAACCGCCTACGCAGCGGGCCGGTGATGCTGGTCTGCGAGGACCTGCATTGGGCCGATGCGGCGTCCATCGAGCTGCTGCGCTTTCTCGTGGACCGGCTCGACGACCAGCCCTTGATGTTGTTGCTGACCCACCGGCCCAACTTCGAGGCCAGTCATCTTGCCACCAGCCGCACTTCGCAGACCGCCATCCGCCTGCTGCCGCTGTCCGACGAGGATTGCGAGGCCATGATATCGGGCCTGTTCGGCGATTCGGCGGCGCAAATCCCGCGGCGTTTGCGCGACTTCGTCATCGAGCGCGCCAGCGGCAATCCGTTCTACCTCGAAGAGATCATCCGCAGCCTCATCGATGGCGACGTGCTGCAGGAGGTGGACGGCGTCTGGAGTTGTTCTGATTCCGTAGCAATTCTTGATATCCCATTGACGATTCAAGGTTTATTGCTATCTCGCCTCGACCGTTTGCCAGGCGACGTACGTCGCGTGACGCAAGAAGCTTCGGTGCTTGGTGTGGAGTTCGGCCGCTCCCTCTTGCTGGGCGTGAACGGCGATGCGGCAACTGTAGAGGCTGCCTTGGAAGCGTTGCGCGAGGCTGAGCTGATCGAGGACGTTCTGCGCACCCAGGCCATGCCTGGCGCCGCCGAGGGCGACGAGGCCTACCGCTTCACCCATTCCATCGTGCAGGAGGTGGTCTATCAGAACTTGCTGCTGCGCCGCCGCACCGAGCTGCACGGCAATGCCGGGCGCTCCCTCGAGACCCTGTGCGAGGGCCGGGCCAAGCGCCTCGAGGACCTCGAAGCCCTGGCGCGGCATTTCACACTTGGTGACGACAAGGCCAGCGGCATCGACTATCTCATCGAGGCTGGCGACTGGGCCCGGCGCGCCTATGCCAATGACGATGCGGTCAAGCATTACCGCCGCGCCCTTGAGATCATCGAGGAATGCGAAGGCGTCGAGGACAGGCGCCTCGGCCTGCTGGAGAGCCTGGCCGATATGCTCGGCCCGCTTGGCGAGCGTGACGAGGCCTTGCAGCATTACGAGAGCGTGCTCGGCGAACATGCCGAGGCCGACGATCTTTCTGCCCAGGCGCGGCTCTATCGCAAGATCGCCAACCTGCATTGGGAATCCGGCGCCCGTGGCCTCGCCTTCGCCCGCGTCAAGGCCGCCCTGGGGCTGATCGAGGGACGCGACGACAAGGTCGAGACGGCGCATCTCTATCGCGAGATGGGACGTTTGGCCTTCCGCAGCGGCGACAGCGACGGCGCCGTGACCTGGGCGCGCAAGGCGCTGGCCGAGGCCGAGCCCCTGTTGGGCGCGACCAACGGCTCGGCTTTGTCGGACGAGGCCAAGGCCGACGCGGCCGCCGTCGTCTCGGAAGCCTATAACACCATCGGCGTGGCCCAGGCCCGGCTAGGTGTCTCCCAGGACGCCGTCTCTCAGGTCGAAAAGAGCTTGGAGGTGGCGCAAGAGCATGGCCTGCACCAGGTGGCCTGCCGGGCGTTTACGAATTTGAGCGTGCTTTACAGCGAATTGGACCCCGGCCGCGCCATCGAGACCTGCCGCGCCGGCCTGGACGTCGCCAAGAAGATCGGCGACATGGGCTTCCAGTCGCGCCTCTACGCCAATCTCGGCGTGTCCTATTGCACCTTCACCGGGCATTGCGAAGGCGAGGGGGTGGAGGCGGTCAAGCGCGCCATCGACCTCGACCGCCAACTCGGCCTGGTGGACCATCTGCCGGTCTCGCTGATCGTGCTCGGCCAGATCTACCAGTGCCACGGCCAGCCGCAGATGGCGATCGACCTCTATCGCGAGGCGCTCAGCATGGCGGAGGAGCTCGACGAGCCGCAGATCCTCTTTCCCTGCTATGACGGCCTCGCCACCGTACATCTCGATATCGACGACATTCCGGGCGCGGAGCGGTATATGGAGAAGGCTCAGCAGGTCTGCGAAAGTGCCGGGCTGGATGCCGAGTCGCTGGTGGTATTGCCGTTCCTCTGTTAGGGACGGCGCAAGCAAAACACAGGCGCTATGGCGCCGATGACGAAGAGGGGAGAGAGCTATGGAGAACGGAACGGTAGCGATTGGCGACAAGGCGCCGGATTTCTCTGTCGCGGCGATCAACAAGGATGGCCAGCTGGCCTTGACAGCCCGTTGACGAAGTCTGCTCTGGACGCGTGTCGCTGTGTCTGATTC
>CAYPAX010000051.1:0-33279 GCA_964408735.1 uncultured Rhodospirillaceae bacterium
TCAGACACAGCGACACGCGTCCAGAGCAGACTTCGTCAACGGGCTGCTATGGCCTCTTCACGCGGCAAAACGACCCCAAATCCGGCCCCGGCGCTTTCGCCGACGGGGCGCACGCCTCGGTCAATCACTTTTTCGTGAGAATCCGTTGGACTTGCAGCCTCTGGAGAACGACCGGAGAGGCCCAATGACAGCCCGCGCGCGCCGCACCCGCGCGCGCCGCAACTCTTGCCACGCCGGCAGTGCCGGTATGCGCAGCATACAGGGTCAGACCGCACGGTTACCTTTGACCGGCTTCGCGTTTAAGCCACCTTTCCAAGGTTGGGCTCGTGAGTTCAAATCTCGTCGCCCGCCCCAAGCTTTCCGAAATCACCGTGGCAGGCGAAGAGCATGCCGCCTCACGGGCGCCACAAGGATCCGCCCTTTCACTGCTCCACCGGTACCTTGATGACGATGTCATGACATTTCATGCAGCGCCCGGCGGCGAGGTGCGGCAGGCGGGTGTCGGGGCGCAGGGGCGGGCCCGGCTTTCTCAGCGTTGTCAGACTTTCCGGCGCCGCACCGCCTTCGCCCAAAATTGCCGGAAATCCCGGTCTCCCCGCCGAGGCCTTTTGCGCCCGCTGCCTACCCCCCAACGGCCGGTACCGGCACTGGTCGGCTACAACTCCGGCTTAGATGGGGCGGATTGGTTGCTTATGAGCGCTGAGCGCTTCGCTTGTCCCACGATCTTTTAGCAACACCGAAATCCGCCTCAGGTTCAGCGACATGACCCGACCTCTCCCGAGCTTTCTCGGCGCGTCTGAACGGACCGGGACAAGTGGCGCTGGACATGCGACAACGAGTGACCTCAAAATGGCCAATGGGTCCGCAACCTTTGGGCAGTAACTCGCGACGATCTCGATGGCCATGCTGAGGAGTCGGGCGGATTGATGCTTTTTCTCGCTAACCTCGTCGAGCTGATCCTGGACGCCGCGCCGTGGTTGGTGCTCGGTATGGTTGTGGCAGGGCTGGTCAAGGCCTGGGCCCCGCAGAAGGGCATGGCCCGCCTGCTGGGCGGCCGCGGCCTGGGCTCTATCGTCAATGGCGCCCTGATCGGCGCCCCCTTGCCGATCTGCTCCTGCGGCGTCCTGCCGGCTGCCATCGGCCTCAGGCGCAGCGGCGCCTCACGCGAGGCGACGACGTCGTTTCTGGTCGCGACGCCGGAAACGGGGGTCGATTCGGTCGCCTTGTCCTTCGGCATGCTGGGGCCTTTCATGGCTATTGCCAGGCCCATCGCGGCGGTCTTCAGCGCCATTGCGACCGGCCTCATGATGCGCTTTCTGCCCAACGAGGAAGCCGTGCCTGCAGAGCCGGCCGCCGAGACTTGCGCGACGACCGGCTGCTGCTCTGCTTGTGATGACGGCGAGCCGGCCGAGGCCGAGCCTATCAACGTCAAAGGACCCTCCTTCGTGCAGCGCACGGCGGCCGGGCTGCGCTATGCGCTGGTCGATATCTTCGACGATATCGTCGGCTGGATGGTAATCGGCCTGGTGCTGGCCGCCGCCGCCATGACCTGGATCCCGCCGCAAGCCCTGTCGTCCTATGGCAGCGGCATCCCCGCCATGCTGGTGATGGTGGTCATCGGCATCCCGATGTACATCTGCGCCACCGCCTCGACACCTGTCGCGGCGAGCCTGTTGATGGTCGGGGTATCGCCGGGGGCCGCCATGGTCTTCATGCTGGCGGGACCTGCCACCAATATCGCCACCCTTGGCGTCGTGCGCAAGGAAATGGGAAGCCGGGCCATGACGCTCTATCTCGGCGGTGTCATCGCCAGCGCGCTGGTGGCCGGGTTGGTCACGGATTTCGTTGCCCGGGCAATGAACATCGACGTCGCGGTCGAAATTGCGCGCGACGGAGAAGTCATGCCCGAATGGCTGGCTATTGTCTCGGCCGTCATCCTGGTTGCGATGGCACTGCGGCCCCTGTTGCTACGGCTCAAGAGGTATCCGGCCCGCATCAGAGACCACGCCGCGGAGAAGACGGAGCACGTTTCCGGCTAGAGCAATCGCGGAATACCCCCAAGTATTTTGTTGACATTTATTCTCGACTTTGTTGACATTCATTCTCAACAACACCTCGCCCAAATAGCACCCATCGACACGTTGGCTTTGGACGCAGCTTGTGCGGTCTGAAACCAGGGGCTGTGATTTGGTCAAGAGGGGTAAATGTGAAATTCGAGTGGCTGAGAGGTTTTGAGGGGTTCGAGTCACAGAAGGTCGCATGCACGGAAAGTGTGCGTGAGAAGACAAAGAAGCATGCCGGACGGAAACGACAGAACGTTGGTGGATCTCAAGCCCGGAGAAAGTGGCGTCGTTCGTGGCATAACCGGGGGTGCAAATTTCAAGCGCCGCTTATCCGCCCTCGGCTTGGTCAATGGCACCAAGGTCTCGCTCAGCCAAACGGCCCCGCTGGGCGACCCTCGCGCTTATGAGGTCTTCGACTACATATTGAGTCTTCGAAATACCGAAGCCGGCTTGGTGTTGTTGCAATGACCCATGTGGTCAGCCCCGAACTCATCGAGCCGTCGACGCGAGAACGCGCGATTACCGTCGCCCTGGTCGGCAATCCCAACAGCGGCAAGACATCCTTGTCCAACGCCATCACCGGCGCCCATGACGGCGTCGCCAACTACCCGCGCGTCACGGTCACCAAGCGCAAGCGGAACTTCCAGCACAAGGGCTGGAACATCGAGCTGGTCGACCTGCCGGGCATCTACTCGCTGACCTCGCAGTCGTCGGAGGAGCGCATCGGCCGCGACTTCATCCAGGACGAGCGCCCCGACCTGCTGCTGAACGTGCTCGATGGCGGAAATCTCGATCGCAGCCTGTTTCTGACCACCCAGTTGATCGAGATGGGCATCCCGCGGGTCTACGCCCTCAACATGTCGGACGAAATGCGCGGCAGGGGCTATGCGGTCGACACCGCGGCGATGGCGACCATGCTCGAAGGCCCCGTCGTCGAGACGGTCTCGACCAGCGGCGACGGCATCGACGAGCTGCTCGATACGGTGGTCGCCGTCATCGAATCGAATGCCGCGGCAGAGCCGCTGACGATCTCCTACGATTCCCACCTCGAGGACGCCATCGACCGGGTCCAGAAGATCGTGGCCGAGCTTCACCCGGGCGCCTTCGAGGCCGAGCGCAGCCGCTGGATCGCCATCAAGCTGCTGGAAGGCGACGACGAGATGCTGCGCCGCGAGGGAGAGCACGCCCTGCTCATCGAAAGGCTCGATCGCGAGCGCTTCGACCTCGAGTATTCCCACCGCGAGAGCGTCGAGACCATGTTCGCCGATTCCCGCTACGGCTTCATTCACGGCCTGCTGTCGGAAGTGCGCCAGGCGACGGAAGATCCCGAGGCGCGCCTCAACAGGACCAGAGCCATCGACAAGGTGCTGCTGCATCGCACCCTGGGAATGCCGATGTTCCTGTTCCTGATGTGGCTGATGTTCGAGGCCACCTTCACCCTCGGCAACTATCCCATGGACTGGATCGACGCCAGCGTCGGCTGGTTCGGCGACAAGGTCGCCGGCGTGATGCCGCAAGGCATGGTCAAGGATCTCGTGGTCGACGGCGTCATCGCCGGTGTCGGCGGCACCATCATCTTCCTGCCCAACATCGTCATCCTGTTCTTCTTCCTGGCCTTCTTCAGCGAGAGCGGCTACCTGTCGCGCTCCGCCTTCCTGCTCGACCGCGCCATGCATACCTTCGGGCTGCACGGCAAGTCGTTCATTCCCCTGGTCATGGGTTTCGGCTGCAACGTGCCGGCGATCATGGCCACGCGCACCATCGAAAGCGATCGCGTGCGCATGATCACCATCCTCACCAGCCCCTTCATGGCCTGCACGGCGCGCCTGCCGGTGTTCATCCTGTTCGCCGGCGCCTTCTTCGCGAATTGGGCGGGCACGGTGGTCTTCCTGATGTATGCGCTGAGCATCGTCATCGCCCTCGGCGCCGCGGTATTCCTCAACCGCTTTGTCGTCACCGGCGACCAGGAACCCTTCGTGATGGAGCTGCCGCCCTACCGCATGCCTTCGTTCAAATCGGTCCTCTACCACATGTGGGACAAGGCATCGGAGTTCCTGAAAAAGATAGCCGGCGTCATATTGGTCGGCTCCATCGTGCTCTGGTTCCTGCAGGCCTTCCCCAAGGAGGTCGACTGGAGCATGGACTATGATGGCCGGATCGCCGCCCTCGAGACCCAGGCCGAGAGCGAACAGCGCGACGAGGCCATCAGCGCCTTGCACAAGCAGCGCAACATGGAGCATCTCGAGAAGAGCTATCTCGGCACGGCATCGCGTTTCGTGACGCCCGTATTCGCGCCGCTTGAGTTCAATTGGAAGGACACGGTTGCGATTCTGACCGGCATCGTCGCCAAGGAGGTCGTGGTGGCGAGCTACGCCGTGATCTACGCCCAGGACGAAGACGCGACGGAAGAGACCGTCAGCCTGCGCGAAGCCATCGCCGGCACCATGAGCCCGCTGGTCGCCTTCGCCTTCATGGTCTTCGTGCTGATCTACGCGCCCTGTCTGGCGACAATAGCCGTGATCCGCCGCGAAGCGGGGGGCTGGAAATGGGTCGGCTTCTCGGTGGCATTTTCCATGACCCTGGCCTGGATACTGGCCTTCTCGATCATAACCATTGGCGGAGTATTTGCGTAATGGCCCAAGACTGGCTGGAATATATCGTCCTCGGCGTGGTGCTCGCGCTTTGCCTCGCCTTCGTGATCCGCAAAGCTCGGGCCAGGTTCTCCGCCTCCGGCGCTTCACCCTGCTGTGGTTGCTCGGGGTGTGACGAGAAGGCGGCTGCAGAGCTTCCGAAGCGCGGAACGCCGGCAAGCCAAGGCGCGTCTGCCGACTGATAGAGACTCCCGGGACGTGGTGGTGATTGCTCAGCGGTGGCGGTGATGCATATTCATTCTCTCGACGACTGGCGTCACGAGCATGTGTTCATCGACAAGGACCAGGCTCGCGGCGAGCGCCGGGCCTATTGGGTGATCGCTCTGACCGTCGTCATGATGACGGTCGAGATCACCTCCGGTTGGCTGTTCAATTCCATGGCCCTGCTGGCCGATGGCTGGCATATGGCAAGCCACGCGGCCGCCTTGTGCATAACCGTGTTCGCCTACCGGTATGCACGCCGCCACCTGCACAACAAGGGCTACACTTTCGGCACCGGAAAGGTCGGCGTGCTGGGCGGCTTCACCAGCGCCGTGGTGCTCGGCGTCGTGGCGCTGATGATGGTGTGGGAGTCCGTGCAACGGTTCTTCCAGCCCCTCGATATCGCCTTCGACGAAGCCATCGCCGTGGCGGCGCTGGGCCTTTGCGTCAATCTCCTGAGTGCCTGGCTGCTGCATCAGAATGGCGGACACGACCATCACCACGGCCACGGTCATGCCCGTCACGGCCAGGACCATAATCTCCGCGCCGCGTTCCTGCATGTCCTGGCGGATGCCTTGACATCGGTGCTGGCCATCGTTGCGCTGCTGACGGGCAAGACGTTGGGTTGGGCCTGGATGGACCCCGTGATGGGCATCGTCGGCGCCGCCGTCATCGGCCACTGGACCTGGGGCCTGCTTCGCGACACCGGCCGCATTCTGCTCGACGGCAGTGTCCATGAGGACGTAGAAGCCGATATTCGCAAAACCATCGAAGCGGATGCCGACAACCGGGTCACGGACCTGCATGTCTGGCGCGTCGGCAACGAGCACCTGGCGGCCATCATTTCCGTGGTCACCCATTTCCCCCGCAGCGCAGAGCATTACAAGGCGTTGTTGGCGGATCGAAACGATCTCGCCCACGTCACCGTGGAGGTCGCTCACTGCACCAGCGAGCCATGCATCGAGCCAGCTGGTGATGCTGGAGGTCAGTGAGGTCGGGCAAGTCCAGCCGCCGGGCCACAGCCTCCCTACGCTCCCTGCGGGAGCTTCGGGAGATAAAGTGGCCTGCCTCCCGAAGCCGACCTACCTACGCCGAAGCAACGGTTCGGCTTCGGCAGGCAGGCGGCGTAGGGTGGCGGAGGGAGAGGGATTCGAACCCTCGATACGGTTACCCGTATACACGCTTTCCAAGCGTGCGCCTTCAGCCACTCGGCCACCCCTCCGCGGGGCCGGGCAGTATACTGGCGCGCGGCCGCGGTGCAACGGCTCTGGCGGGGATGTGCCGCACGGGGTAGCCTAAGCGGGCGAGATAAGAAGGAGAATGCCATGGCAGGGGCCAAGAAGCCTCCCGGGGTGTTGCTGTTCGGCGTGCTCAGCGCCAATCTGCTGCTGGCCGGGGTCGTCTATGTGATCAGCGGCGGCGCCTCCCTGGCCGAGACCTGGGCCTCGTTCGACCGCAACAGCCTGGTCGGCCTGCAGGCGCTGGTCGAGCAGCGCCTGGACCCGAACCCGGAAGACCCGCAGCTCTTCTTCGACGTGGTGCTGCCGGTGCTGGAAAGCCCGACCTGGCTGGTGGCGCTGGTGGTCCTGCTGGTGATGGATGCGCTGCCCCTGGCGTTGCTCTTGCGCGTCATGCGCCGGAGCAGGCGCGAGTTCGAGAAAAGCGTGGAAAGGAGCGAGTGATGGCGATTGCAACATTCGGAGCCGGCTGTTTCTGGGGCGTTGAGATGGCCTTTCGCGGCCTGGCCGGGGTCACCGCCACGGCGGTCGGCTATGCCGGCGGCAAAACGGCCAATCCGAGCTACCCGGAGGTCTGCACGGGAACCACCGGCCATGCGGAAGTGGTGCGCGTCGACTACGACCCGGCACGGATTTCCTACGAGACCTTGCTGGAGGCCTTCTGGGCCTGCCACGACGCCACCCAGGTGAACCGCCAGGGACCCGACGTGGGCACCCAGTACCGCAGCCTGATCCTGCCCCACGACGACGAGCAGGCGCGCGCCGGCGAAGCGTCGAAGGCTGCGCTGGTCGCCCAGGGCGCGCCGATTGCCACGGTAATCGAGGCGGCGGGCGATTTTTGGCTGGCCGAGGACTACCATCAGCAATATCTGGAGAAGCGTGGCATACGGCACGGCTAGGCGCATTTTAAGAGGGGGGGGATGGCAGAGGACCAAGCGGCGGTGAACGGCCTGCAGCAGATACGCCGTCAGGTCATCGAAGTACTCGACAATCCGCGCACGCCGGCTGCGGTTGCCGTCTCGCTGGGGCTGCTGGCGATGATCTACCTCTCGGTCACCGCAGTGGTGATCGAGTTCCGCTATCCCGAGTTTGCCGAGACCCACGCCTTCGCCTTCCATGTTGCGGACATGGTCATCTTGGCGGTGTTCGGCGGCGAGCTGCTGCTGCGCCTCGTCTGTTACGAGCGGCCACTGCGCTATCTCTTCAGCTGGATGGGCTTGATCGACGTGCTGGCCGTGGTGCCGGGGCTGGTGGCCTACGCCTTTCCCACCTCGCCCAATCTCGCCTGGCTGCGCACCTTGAGAATCCTGCGGCTGCTGCGGGTGCTCAAGTTCATTCACGTCACGCGCGCCCAGTCCGGGCTGGTCGGCGGCATCACCAAGAAGATCCTGCCCTTCATCGCGCTGGCGGTCGGCATCAAAGGTGTCATGGTGTCGTTCGAGACGGCCTCGTGGTGGCCCGAGTTCGGCGATCTCACCGTGGTGGTGGCGGTCACCGGCTTCGGCATCAGCATTCTCTTGGGCACCAAGCTCGGCGTCGCCAACCGCCGGCTCTATGACATCGAGGACGGCGTGGCGCGCATCGTCGGCTCGGCGCGTTACCTGCGCAAGCTGCACCCGCGCGCGACGCGCCACATGCAGGCCTGGGCCAGGGAGCTCGAGGTGCTGCTGACCGACTACGACCAGGGCCAGCGCTGGAAGTTTCAGGAGCGCACCGACGCGCTCGAGCAGGTCTTGCTCGACGAGGAGGTCAGCGGCCCGGCGGTGGGCATGTTCCACCGCGATGTGGAGTTCGTCCTGCACCGCGCCGCATCGACCACGCCGCCGGCCTATGAGCGCTTTTTGCGCTCGGTCACCGCCTTCTATTCGCTGATGGTGCTGTTCGCCATTCCCGGCCTCACCGGCTTTCTCTCGACGGCGCTGGTGATCTACGTGCTCGGCGGCATGTACGTGCTCATCGATGACATGGACCGGCCCATGGAGCAGGACGACGATTCCCTGATCTCCGTCGATCTCCACCCGCTGAGCCAGTTCAACGCCTTACCCGAGGGAGAGGCGCCACAAATTTAGGTGCCGGCCCCGATCGCCAGGGGCTCCGGCCAGGCCATGCGCCAGGCTGCAGTGACGCTGCCGTCGGCGCCGGTGCGGGTACCCTTTTCGGCCGGCCTGCCGCCGAGCGACTGATAGGCAGCGCGGGCGGTGCTGTTGACGTCGTAGACCCAGAGGAAGACCGGCAACGAGGGCTCGACCGCGGCGATGCGAACCGCTAGCGCGCGCATCATGCGCGTCGCGATACCCTGTCGCTGGCAGTGCGGCAGGACGTGCAGATTGTCGATGCGCGTGCCCCACTTGGCATCTTCCGCCGGAAAGGCGCAGGCAAATCCGACCATGCTGCCGCCGCGCTCGGCCACCACCACCAGTGGCGGCTCTGCGGCACTCATGCGCTCGGCCCAGACCTTGGCGCGCTCCTGCTCCGCCGGTCCGTCGAGATAGGCGTCGGCCATGATGCCGCGATAGCTCGCGCGCCAGCTCGCCACATGCACGGCAGCGATGGCCGCCGCGTCGGCGGCGTCGGCATCGCGCAGGGTCACGGGATTGGTCATGGCTGCACCATAGCGTCCGATCTGCCAAATGGGATAGATTTCCAGCCATGCTCAGAATTTCCGCCCTTGTTGTGCTGCTATGCCTTTGCCGTTGGGCGAGCGCGGCCGATTACGGCCTGACTCCCGAAGAAATCGCGCCGGGGGTCTATGTCTTGTGGGGCGCCCAGGAGGCGCTGACGCCTGAGAACGGCGGCCATATCGCCAATACGGGCTTTATCGTCGGCGACGAGGCGGTGCTGGTGATCGAGGCCGGACCGACGCGGGCCTATGGCGAGCAGGTGCTGGCGGCAATCGCCCGGCTCACGCCATTGCCCGTGGCCGCGGTCGTCGTGACCCATCATCACCAGGACCATGCGCTGGCCATACCCGCCTACACCGACCGTGGCCTGCGCGTCATCATGCACGAGGCGGGGGCGCCTGCGCTGGCCCGGGATGCGCCGGCATTGCTCGGCTTCATGACCGAGCTGATCGGCGAGGATTGGACTGCAGGCACCACTGTGGGCGCGCCCAACGAGACAGTTACGGAAACGCAATCAATCGACCTCGGCGGGCGCAGCGTGGCGGTGCAGGTGCTGGCAGGCGGCCATACGCCGGGGGATTTGCTGGTGGTCGATGCGGCCAGCGGCACGGTCTTCGCCGGCGATCTGGTCTTCAACGGCCGCGCGGCGACCGTGCCCCATGCCCATATCGCCACCTGGCGCAGCCATCTCAGCCGCCTGATCGAAAGCCCCTGGCAGCGTCTGGTGCCTGGCCATGGGCCGCTTGTCGAAGACCGGGCCGAGGTGGCGCAAGTGTCTGATTATCTGGCGTTCTTGGAGCAGCACAGCGCCTGTTCCTACCGCTGGGGCGACAGCCCGGCCGAAGCCATTCAGCGCCCGCCGCCGGCGCCATTCGATACCCTGGCCATCATCGACAAGGAATATCAGCGTTCCATATTCCAGCTCTTCCGCGCCTATGACAGAGGCCCCATTCCCGACTGCGACTGAGGCGAATATTTCCCTTCGGCGGGAAAATGCCTTATATCTCTAGTAAGTTCCGAGAAATGGCTGCCAAGCCTTTGGGAATCTGTGGAAATAGGGCGGGCATGATAAATGACCGCATGGCGGCGCTGAGCGACTACCCGTTTCGCCGCCTGGCAACACTTCTGGAAGACAGCACGCCGCCCGCGGGCGCGGCGCCCATCATCATGTCCATCGGCGAGCCCAAGCACCCCTATCCGGCGCTGGTCACAGAGACACTGGCGGCCGAAGCGGGCGACTGGGGCCGCTATCCGCCGACCACTGGCACCCCGGACTTCCGCACCGCGGTGGCGGATTGGCTTGCCAGGCGCTATGGCCTGCCCGACGGCATGCTCGAGGCCGAACGCCACGTGTTGCCTTGCAACGGCACGCGCGAGGCCCTGTTCACCATCGCCCTGCTGGCGGTGCCGCCCGAAATCGACGGCCGCCAGCCGGCGGTGCTGATGCCCGATCCCTTCTACCAGGTCTATGCCGGCGCCGCGGTGCTGGCCGGCGCCGAGCCGGTCTTCGTCGCGGCGACGGCGGACAGTGGCTTCCTGCCCGATTTCGCTGCCTTGCCTGACGACGTGCTGGCGCGCACGGCGCTGGCCTATCTCTGCACCCCCGCCAATCCGCAAGGCACGGTCGCCGACCTGGCCTATCTCGAGGATCTGCTGGCGCTGGCGCGGGCGCACGATTTCACCCTCGCCATCGATGCCTGTTACGGTGAGATCTATGGCGAGACGCCGCCGCCCGGCATCTTCGAGGCCTGCCGCGATGGCGACATGAGCAACGTCATCGCATTTCATTCGCTATCGAAACGATCCAATGTTCCCGGGCTGCGTTCGGGCTTCGTGGCGGGCGACGCGGAACTGATGACGGACTATGCGCGCCTGCGCAGCTATAGCGGCGGCGCCAGTCCCTTGCCGGTGCTGGCGACAGCCACCGCTTTGTGGCGCGACGAAGCGCATGTCGACGAGAGCCGCGATCTCTATCGCCGCAAGTTCGATCTGGCAACGCAACGATTGAGCGGGCGCGCGGGCTTTTACCGTCCCGACGGCGGCTTCTACCTTTGGCTCGACGTCGGCGATGGCGAGGCCGCGACCCAGCGCCTGTGGCGCGAGAGCGGAGTCAAGGCCATGCCGGGCGCCTATCTCAGCCACGGCGAGGGCAGCGAATCGCCGGGCGGGCGCTATATCCGCCTCGCCGTGGTGCACGACATGGAAACAACCGAGGACGCGCTTGCGCGCCTCGCCGGGACCCTATGAGGAGGATGCCATGACAGGCCGCAGCCAAGGCATACGCACGGTTCCCTTCCTGCCTGAGAGCACGCGCGCCAACTTGCGCCGCCGCGCCATCGAGGCGGGCGCCGCCGGCCTCGCCGCGGCAGGGCTGGTCTGGCTCACGGCAATTGCCAGCTACAGCCCGGGCGATCCGTCATGGAATACCTCGAGCCCCCTGCCGGCGGCCAATCTGGCGGGAAGCGTCGGCGCCTGGCTTGCCGATGCGGGCCTGCAGACCTTCGGCTGGGCGGCGACGGTTCCGGCCCTGGCAATGCTTGCCTGGGGCTGGCGGCTGTGGCGCGAGCAGCGCCTGCCGTCGCCCTGGCTGCGCCTGACGGGCCTGGTCCTGGCCATGGTGATGGCGCCGGCCGCCCTGTCTGCGACGGGGCTGCTGAACGGTGGCGTTGTCGGCGGCTTCCTGGCCAACCGCTTGGTGGGCGTGATGGGCTTGCCGGCGGCGATGGCTGTTAGCCTGGCAGCGACTGCCGCGGCTCTCGCCTTCGCCGCGGGGTTTCGGCTTGCCGAGGGCCAGGCCGCCCTGGCCGGCTTGGCCGCCGGCGCTCGGGCCTGCCTGCGTGCCGCAACCTCGCTGGCGCGCCGCAAGCCTGTCGAAGAGCCTCCCGTCACAGCGCCGCGCACGACCAAGGCGCGCAAGCGAAAGGCGCCCACCAGCCAGGCTGCGGCCAAGGTCGTGGCACCGCGGCAGGCCCGCGGCGGCAAGCGCGAGGAACGCGAGCGCCAGGGCGACCTTGCTCTCGACAGCGACGGCTTCAGCCTGCCGCCACTCGGCCTGCTTGCCGAGCCCGACGGCCAGCACGCCGCCGCCGACGACGAAGCCCTGGAACAGAACGCGCGCATGCTGGAGACCGTGCTGCAGGATTTCGGCGTGCGCGGCGAGATCCTGCGCGTTCACCAGGGCCCGGTGGTCACCCGCTACGAGCTCGAGCCGGCGCCAGGCACGCGGGCGGCTCGCGTGGTCGCGCTGGCCGACGACATCGCGCGTTCCATGAGTGCGGTCTCGGCACGCGTGGCGACCATCCCCGGGCGCAACGTCATCGGCATCGAGCTGCCCAACGCCCAGCGCGAGATCATCTTCCTGCGCGAGCTCATGGGCTCGCGCGACTACGAGCGCAGCAGCGCCGAGCTGCCGCTGATCCTCGGCAAGGACATCAGCGGCGCACCGATCATCGCCGATCTGGCGCGCATGCCC
Organism: uncultured Rhodospirillaceae bacterium; assembly: GCA_964408735.1. Classification (GTDB taxonomy): domain Bacteria; phylum Pseudomonadota; class Alphaproteobacteria; order UBA7887; family UBA7887; genus UBA7887. The sequence goes on from CAYPAX010000051.1 coordinate 12,247, forward strand.
CATCTGCTGGTCGCCGGCACCACCGGCTCGGGCAAGTCGGTCGCCGTCAACAGCATGATCCTGTCCCTGCTCTATCGCCACACGCCCGAACAGGTGCGCCTGGTGATGATCGATCCCAAGATGCTTGAGCTGTCGGTCTATGACGACATTCCCCATCTGCTGCACCCGGTCGTGGTCGATCCCAACCAGGCGGTGGTGGCGCTCAAATGGGCGGTCAAGGAAATGAACGCCCGCTATCGGTTGATGTCGCAACTGAACGTGCGAAATATCGCCGGCTACAACAAGCGCCTGGCCGAGGCGCGGGCCAAGGACGAGGTTCTGGAGCACACGGTGCAGACCGGCTTCGACCCCGAAAGCGGCAAGCCGATCTACGAGAGCGAGCCCATCGATACTGCGCCCCTGCCGTTCATCGTCGTGGTGGTCGACGAGATGGCGGACCTCATGCTGGTTGCCGGCAAGGATATCGAGGGCGCTATCCAGAGCCTGGCGCAAAAGGCGCGCGCGGCGGGCATCCACCTCATCATCGCCACGCAGCGGCCCTCGGTCGATGTCATCACCGGCACCATCAAGGCCAACCTGCCGACGCGGATCAGCTTCCAGGTGACTTCGAAGATCGACAGCCGCACCATCCTCGGCCAGCAGGGCGCGGAGCAATTGCTCGGCATGGGCGACATGCTCTACATGGCCGGCGGCGGCCAGCTCACCCGCGTGCACGGCCCCTTCGTTGCCGATGGCGAGGTCGAGGCGGCGGCCGACTTCCTGCGCGAGCAGGGCAGCCCGGAATACCGCGACTCGATCACCGCCGAGAGCGACGACGAGGCGCTGCCCGGCATGAGCGGCGGAGGCTCGGGCGATGCGCTGTTCGACCAAGCCGTCGATCTGGTTTCCCGCGAGCGCAAGGCATCGACAAGCTTTGTTCAGCGCCACCTCTCCATCGGCTACAATCGCGCGGCAAAGATCATCGAGCGCATGGAGGCGGAAGGCATGGTGGGCAAGGCCAATCACGTGGGCAAGCGCGAGGTTCTGCTGCCCGAGCCGGGCGAGCACATATGAGGCGCTGGTTTGCTGTCGTCGCCTTTGTCCTGCTCGCGGCTCCCGCCTTGGCCCCCGCCTTGGCCCAAGACGAGGAACAGGGCGACCCGGGCGGCGACGTGCTGCTGTTTCGCCCGCCCGATGGCTGGTCGCCGGCCGAGCAGGAAAAGGCGGATGGCGTCTATCGCATCCTCTATCTGCCTGACGGCAGCAGCGTCGACGATTGGCGCCTGTCCCTGACCGCGCGGATATTCTTCAACCTGGCCCGTGATCGCCCCGACCTCTCGGCAGCCGACTTCACGGAGAACCTGGTGCGTTTCTATGCCAAGGCTTGCGATGGCGGACACGCCAGCCCGCAGTCGAGCTATGAGGAAGACGGCTATGAGGCGGCCGTGCGCGTGGTCTCCTGTCCCCAGTCCCTGGGCGAGGACCTGGGCTCGGTTTCGATGGTCAAGGTGATGCGCGGCGCCGCCAGCTACTTCGTGCTCGAGCGCGCCTGGCGCGGGCCGCCTTTCGCGGCCGGCACCAACCCGGTGCCCCAGGCAAGCCTCGATGCCTGGGCGGAGTTCCTGTCCAAGTCGCGGCTCTGCAATACCACGTTGGCGACACGGCCTTGCCCGGCCGGCGCTACGCCGTGAGGGTAGCACCGGCAAACACATGGATTGCTGCGCTTTGCCTCGCGGCCTTGCTTGCCGGTTGCGGCGAAAGCGACGAGGAGCGGGCGCTTGCCGCCTATCGCGATGGCCACTACGCAGAGGCGCGCAGCCTGGCCACGACCCTGGTCGAAAACGGCCAGGCGCGAGGCCACGAGCTGCTGGCCCTGATGGCGGCGCAAGGCTTCGGTGGCGATGTCGATTTCGCCGCGGCGCAATCCCATGCCGAGGCCGCCGCCGGCCTGGACGAAACCTATGCCGGATTGCCCCAGGAGGTCTCGGCAAGCATCGACACCCGCTTCGCCAGCGCCGAACGCGCCTTTGCCCATGGCGACTACGAGCGCGCCCGCGTGCTTGCCGCACCGCTTGCCGCCCATGGCCATGGCGCCGGCGATTCGCTCTACCGCCGTCTCTTTGCCGGCAATTATCTGATCCTTGACGGCTCGGCCATGTCGTGGCGCAGCTTCCGCGATCGCTGCAGCGGCATGGCCCGTAGCGAAAGCGGCGATGACGACGATACATTCGCGGCCGTTTGTGCCGGCAAGGCGGTGGTCTGGCAGGGCGAGGTGACGGCGGTGCGCCGCGATTCGATCTCCCTCAAGATGACCCCGGGGCGCGGCCGCGTGCGCTACGACGTGATCCTGGAGATGGCCGATCCCGTCTCTCCCGAGCTGGCGCGGCGACGGGCGCGCATGCGCTTCGCCGGCACCATCGCCGGGCGCGGCGATGCCTCGCGCCCCGACCGCCTCAGCGACGGCCGGCTGCTGGGCCCTGGCGTGCTCACCGCTGAAGAGATCGCCGAGACGCGCTCGGCCGACGAGGCACGCCAACGCGGGGCGGCAATGGAAGCCTGCCGGCGCATCGTGCGCGAGCGCATGGCGCGCGAGCATGCGCCGCCGTGGATCGCCGAGTTGATGGCAAGCTTCAGCGACGTCGAGCGCCGCGCCGCACGGGTCTATTACTTCTTCGGCATCCACACCGGCATCGACGCCATGCAACGCAGCGAAGACGGTGGCTGGAAAGCCCGCATCGAGGGCTATGCCAGGGCCGCCTCGCCCAACCACCAGATCTCCTCGATCACCGATTTCGTCGCCGACTGCCATGTCAATCCCGACCACGCCGCCGCCCTCGACGACGCCGGGCGCGGCAACGTCACCTTCGTCACCATCTCCGAGCCCCGCCGCGAATCCTAGATCGGTACCGGTCACCAATTTTTCCCAGAATTTCCTTTATTTTTCAATATGTTATCAGGAAGCTTTTGAGGCGAGTCGTTGAGTGGTTAACCTGTTGAAAACGTGGCGAAAACGGCGAAATAAATGGTGCCCGGTACCGAACCTGCGCCGGCGCTGCTAAGCAGCAAGAATGGCCGCCAGGCCTTCGCGGTAGCTGGGATAAGCCAATTCGATGCCGAGCTCGTCGTGCAGGCGGCGGTTGTCGATGCGCCGGTTGTCGGACCAGAACTCCCTGGCCATGGCCGACATGCCGGCTTGCGCCTCACTGAAGGGGATCAGCGGCGGCGGCTCCCGGCCGAGCAGGTCGCAAGCGTGGGCGAGAACCTCGGCGCTCGGCGCCGGCTCGTCGTCGCAGAGATTGGTGATGGCGCCAGGCCGCGGCGCCCCTATCGCGGCCCGCACAGCGGCCGCCAGGTCGTCCCGGTGAATGCGCGAAAACGTCTGCCCCGGCTTGTCGATGCGCCGCGCCTGGCCGCTCGCGATCTGATCGAAGGCGCTGCGCCCGGGGCCGTAGATGCCGGCCGCACGGAAGATCTGCACCGCCTTGCCGGCGCTCTCGCCGAATCTCAGCCAGGCCGCCTCCGCCGCCGCCCGCCGCCGCCCGCGCCGGCTGACCGGCGCCACGGCGTCACTTTCGCTGGCCAGGCCGCCCTGACGGTCGCCATAGACCGCGGTGGACGATATGTAGCCGACCCATTCCAGGCTCGCGAGCGCCGCCAGGTCATCGCCGTGGGCGGCGAGCACCACGTCGCCGTCCACGCCCGGTGCGATCGAAATCAAGAGATGGCTGCTGCCGGCAAGCGCCTGCGAATCCAGGGGATGTGCCTCGTCGAAACAATAGGCCGCGGCGCCGAGCTCGGCGATTCGCGCGAGGCCGGCCTCGTCGCGGCTGCTGCCGGCCACCTGCCAGCCCTCGCCGAGCAGGCGCCGGGCCACGGCAGTAGCACTGAAGCCAAGCCCGAAACAGAACAAACGTGGCTGGCTCATGGGCAATCCTTCGGCTCTTGCAAGAGGGCGGCGCAGCCGCGACTGTAGGCGCCATGTTGCTTTCCCCGCAAGCGCCTCGCGCCTTGGCTTTCGCGGCACTGCTGGCACTGACCATGCCGGCCCGTGCCGAAGAGGCCGGGCGCTATCACGATTGCATCGTCCTTGCCGAGCGCGATGCGTCGGCCGCACTGACCGCTGCCCGCGATTGGCTGGCCGAGGCACCTGCGGCCTCGCCACCTCGTCATTGCCTGGCGCTGGCCATGATCGGCGCCGGCCAGGCGGCGGAGGGCGCAGCGCAACTCGACAGGCTGGCTGCAGACACGGCGCTGCCGGCGCCGGTTCGCGGCGACCTGCACGGCCAGGCCGGCAATGGCTGGCTGATTGCCGGGCGGCCCGACATTGCGCTCGCCGCCTTCGATTCGGCGCTGGTGGTGCACCGGGGCGATGTCGAGCTGTTGATCGACCGCGCCCGCGCCCATGCCGGCACGGGCGATTACTGGTCGGCCGTGGCCGATCTCGACAGCGCCCTCGACCAGGCACCGGCACGCGACGACGCCCTGGCCTTCCGCGCCGCTGCCTATCGTCGTCTCGAGGTCTGGGAGCTTGCCGCCGACGATGCCGCGCGCGCGCTCAGTGCCAACCCGGCCAATGTGGATGCCCTGGTCGAGCGTGCCATCCTGCGCCTGCATGCGAACGACCTGGCTACCGCCCGGGCCGATTTCTCGCAAGTGCTGTTGCTGGCGCCGCAAAGCGCCGCAGCCGACCTGGCGCGAAATTTCCTCGCCGAGTTACCCCGCTAACCATTCAGCGGAAACGTCCGGGTCACTCTCTCCGGCGGCGTGCAAGCCGCGCAATGTTGCAAACGCTGGCTCGGGCAGGAGCCGAGCCAAGGCCCAAACGGCCATGGCGCGCACCAGGGCTGAGGCATCGTCAAGGCAGGCTTCGGCGCTCGCCGCCAGCGCGGCCTCGCCGCTATTGCCGATGGCGATGAGAACGTTGCGCAAGAACCGCTCGCGGCCCGTGCGCTTGACCGGGGAGCCCGCGAACAGGGCGCGGAAGGCGGCGTCGTCGAGTGCCGCCAGGTCCGCCAGCCTCGGCGCACTCAGCGTGTCGCGCCCGATCAGTTTCGGCTCCGCCGTGGGGCGCGCGAACTTGTTCCAAGGGCAGACCGCCAGGCAGTCGTCGCAGCCATAGACGCGGTTGCCCATGAGCGGGCGCAAGTCGCGCGGAATGTGCCCTTTGTGCTCGATGGTGAGATAGGAGATGCAGCGCCGCGCATCGATGCGGTAGGGCGCCGGCAAGGCACCGGTCGGACAGGCATCCAGGCAGCGGCGGCAACTGCCGCAGCGGTTATCCGCCGGCGCGTCGACGGGCAATTCCAGCGTCGTCAGCACGGCGCCGAGAAACAGCCATGAGCCGTGGCTGAGCGATACCAGATTGGTATGCTTGCCTTGCCAACCGATGCCGGCGCCGGCGGCCAGCGGTTTTTCCATCAGCGGAGCGGTGTCGCAGAACACTTTCACTTCACCGCCGAATTTCGCGACCATCCAGCCGGCGAGCTGTTTCAGTCTGCCCTTGAGAACATCGTGATAGTCGCGGTTGCGGGCATAGACCGAGATGCCGCCGCGCTCGGGCCGGGCAAGCACTGCCAGGGGATCCTCAGCCGGGGCATAGGACAGCCCGACCATCACCGCGCTCTTCGCCACCGCCCACAAGGCCTTGGGGTCGCGGCGACGTGCCAGGGTATCGGCGAGCCAGCCCATGTCCCCGTGCAGACCCTCGGCGACGAACGCCGCGAGGTCGCCGCCGGCATCCGTTTCGGCCGCCGCGAAGCCGACCGCGTTGAAGCCCTCGCCAAGGGCGCGTGCGCGAATGCGCTCAGAAATCGAGGTCGGCATAATGGCGCGGCGGAGAAACGCCGGGCACGTAGTCCTCGAGCAAGGCGCGGAAGGCGGGCCGCGACTTGAGCTTGGCGTACCAGTCGCGCACTGCCTCGTTGGCGGACCAGGCGACATCGCCGAGATAGTCGGCCACCGACAGCTCTGCCGCGGCAACGAGATCGGCACGGCTGAGCACGTCGCCGGCCAGCCAGCGGCGGCGCTCGACCAGCCAGGCGATATAATCGAGATGCGCCGTGAGCGCGGTTTTGGCCAGGCGAATGGTCTCGGAATCCGGCTGGCCGCGGCGGAAGAAGCGCTTGAGCACTTTTTCGTCGAGCAGGGGATGCACCACCTCGCCATGGAAGGCGCGGGCAAACCAGTCGCAGAGCCGCCGGCATTCGGCGCGCTGTGCCGGCCCACCGGCGATCAGCGGCGAATCGGGCTGCACGTCGTCGAGGTATTCGAGGATCGGCCCGGCGCCGCAGACCGCGGTCGCGCCATCGGCCAGCACCGGCACTTCGCCGGCCGGGTTGAGCACCAGGAAAGACTCACGCCGCTCCCAGACCGGCTCGGCGACAAGTGCGCAGTCCCAGCCCTTTTCGGCCAGCGCCAGGCGCACCGCGCGACTGCCCGCCGATAGCGGCAGGTGATAGAGAATCCGCTCCTCAGACACAGCGCCCCCTTCCATCGGTCCGTATCGTACCCTTCAGTACCGCAGTTGTGCGAGAGCCAGTGAATCTGGCAGAACCATAGACCCGTTCGGAGTGCTGTCTTGAGCCTGGTTCATCTCGTCGTCGTCGCCCTGGTGCAGGGCATCACCGAATTCCTGCCCGTCAGCTCGTCCGGGCACCTGGTGCTGATCCCGGTGCTGACGGGCTGGCCGGACCAGGGCCGGGCCGTCGACGTCGCCGCCCATGTCGGCAGCCTGGGCGCGGTGCTGGTCTATTTCCGCCGCGACGTGGTGGCGCTGGCCGCTGCCGCTCTGGCTTTGCCGCGTGGGCGCGATCATCCGCAAGCGCGCCTGCTGTTGCTGCTTGCGCTGGCGACGGTCCCGGCGGTGGTGGCGGGGGCAGCGCTTTCGGCCTGGTCCTTGCCCTTGCGCGGTGTCGAGATCATCGCCTGGACGATGACGCTCGGCGCCGTCCTGCTCTACCTCGCCGACCGCTTCGGCCCGATGGCGGACACCATCGGCGATCTCACATGGCGCGGCGCGCTGGCGATAGGTTTGGCCCAGGTTCTGGCCCTGGTGCCGGGAACCAGCCGCGCCGGAATCACCATGACGGCAGCGCGTCTGCTCGGCTTGGCAAGGGACGAAGCGGCGCGCTTTTCGATGTTGCTGGCGATACCGGTGATTCTCGGTGCCGGGGCACTGGAAGGCGCGGCGCTCCTGGCATCGGACGACGCTCAGCTCAGTGCCTCGGCGGCCCTGGCGGCGCTGCTCTCCTTCGCCGCCGCCCTGGCGGCGATCGCGGTGCTGATGCGCTGGCTACGCCACGCCAGCTTCACGCCGCTGGTGATCTATCGCCTGGCTTTGGGTTTCGCGCTCTTGGGGTACGTCTACCTTTAGGCGCTGCGGCTCGGCTCCAGGCCGCCGCCACGGCGGTAGCGGGCGAGATAGCTCGGCACCACCACTTCGAGCGCCGTCGGCGAAATACCGAGATCGGCGAGATTGCCAGTGCCCTGGCCGACCACCGAATCGCTGGCCAGCTGCAGCACCTGGTCGCGGGTCAATGGCGGGTTGGGCCAGAATTCGAGGAACCAGGCCTTGATCGCCATCAGCGCAGACGGCACCGGCAGCAGCAGGCAGCGCCGGTCGGTCTCGGCCACGATATATTCGAGCAGCTCGCGGAAGCTGTAGATGCGCGGCCCGCCGAGCTCATAGACGCGCCCGACCGTGTCGTCGTCCGCCAGGGCGCGCATCGCCGCGGCGGCCACGTCCTCCACATGTACGGGCTGGAAACGCGTATGGCCGCCGTCGATCAGCGGCAGCACCGGCGCCAGACGGGCGAGGGCCGCGAAACGGTTGAAGAAATCGTCTTCCGGGCCGAACACCAGGCTGGGGCGCAGGATGGTGGCCGCGGGGAAGGCCGCCCTGACAGCCGTCTCGCCGGCCGCCTTGCTGCGGCCATAGCGCGAAAGCGTATCCTCGCCGAGGGCGGAGATATGCACGAGGCGCCCGACACCGGCCTCGGCCGCGGCCTTGGCCACACGCTCGGCTCCCTGGGCGTGAATGGCGTCGAAGCGCTGCTGGCCACGCTCGGTGAGAATGCCGACCGCATTGATCGCCACGTCCGAGCCTTCGAGGGCCGCCGCCACCGCAGCGCCATCGCGCAAATCGACACGGATCGGGACCACCTGGCCGACATCGCCCATGGTGCGCAGGAATCCCGCCAACTCGGGCCGGCGTACGCCGACCAGAACCCGCGTGCCGGCTTCCGCCAGCCGCTGAACCATGTAGCGGCCGAGAAAGCCCGAGCCGCCGAAAACCGTTGCCTGTGCCGCCGCCATTTAGCCTCGAAGCCTCTCCCTACGCGTCACGATCCGCCCGCACGCGCTCTCGGCCGCCGACGCTCGCGCCGGCAGCGGAGGTAATACTTGCCCCAGGCAGCGCCGGGGCGCCAGCAGAAAGTGCACTACCTTGGCGTGTGCGCCAGCACAAAGTGCGTTGACAGGCCCCCGGCCCGCCGGTAGTCACTGCCTGCTGCCGCGCCCCGTGACGCGGCATCGCCGGCCAGGCCCAGGTGGCGGAATTGGTAGACGCGCTGGCTTCAGGTGCCAGTGACCGCAAGGTCGTGGAAGTTCGAGTCTTCTCCTGGGCACCAACCCTTGCGCCAAGCCGGCCAGCGCAACCTCTAACCACATAAGGCTCCAGTCATGGCCGTGCACCTGCACCAATTCGACCTTCCCGGGGATGTGACCTTCGGCGACCAGGTGGCCGTGGACACGGAGACCACCGGGCTCGACCTCAATCGCGACCGTCTCTGCGTGGTACAGCTCTCGGGGGGCGATGGCGATGCCCACCTGGTGCACTTCCCGGCACCACAATACGACGCACCGAACCTCTGCCGCCTGCTGGCCGACGAGAATTCGACCAAGCTGTTCCACTTCGCGCGCTTCGATGTCGCCGTGCTGTGGCAGGCCTTGGGCGTGATCTGCCGGCCCATCTATTGCACCAAGATCGCCTCCAAGCTGGTGCGTACCTATACCGACCGCCACGGTCTCAAGGACCTCTGTTCCGAGCTGATCGGCGTCGAGCTGTCGAAAAAACAGCAAAGCTCCGACTGGGCGGCGGAGTCCTTGAGTGAGGCGCAGCAGGCCTATGCCGCGAGCGACGTTCTGCATTTGCACAAGCTGCGCGAGAAGCTCGATGTCATGTTGGCGCGCGAAGACCGCGATGGCCTGGCGGAAGCCTGCTTCGCCTTTCTCGAAGTGCGCGCTGCGCTCGATCTCGAGGGCTGGGACGGTGAGGATATTTTCGCCCACTGAGTGTGCGATTGACCACCCACTGTGATTGATTTCCCAGTGCCTGAGTCCCATACTTCATCCATCGGCATGCAAGATCGGGGCCGCATGGTTCGCGGTGGCCAGAAAAGCAGGACAATTTGACCGCATCGACAGACTTCGATGAAGAGCTGGAGGCCATGGCCGAGTCCGTACCCTGGGGGCCGGCCGAAGCCATCGCCGCAGGCCGGCAAGTTCTCGATACCGAATCCCAGGCCCTGGCGCGCCTCTCCGAGACCCTCGACGAAAGCTTTGCCCGCGCCGTCGAGACCATAGCCGGCGTGCACGGCCGCGTGGTGCTGACCGGCATGGGCAAGTCGGGTCATATCGCACGCAAGATCGCCGCCACCCTGGCCTCGACGGGAACGCCGGCGATGTATGTCCATCCCGGCGAGGCGAGCCACGGGGATCTCGGCATGGTCACCCGCGACGACGCGGTCCTCGCGCTCTCCAACTCCGGCGAGACCGCCGAGCTCAACGATATCGTCGAGCACGCGGCGCGCTTTCATATCCCCTTGCTGGCCATTGTCGGCCGATCCAAGAGCACCCTCGGCGACAGCGCCGACGTGGCCCTGGTGCTGCCCGATATGCCCGAAGCCTGCCCCAACGGCATGGCGCCGACCACTTCGACGACCATGGCGCTGGCGATCGGCGACGCCTTGTCGGTGGCCCTGGTGGTGCGCAGCGGCTTCACGGGAATAGATTTCCGCATGCTTCATCCCGGCGGCAGCCTGGGCACGCGCCTGCGCACGGTCCGTGATCTGATGCACGGCGCCGACGGCATGCCCCTGGTGGCCACGGCCACGCCGATGGCCGATGCCCTATTGGTCATGACCGCCAAGAGCTTCGGCTGTGTCGGCGTGACCGGCGACGACGGCGCCCTGGTCGGCATCGTCACCGACGGCGATCTGCGCCGCCATATGGCGCCGGAGCTGTTGACGATGGTGGCCGGCGACGTGATGACACCCGACCCCAAAGTGATCGGCAGCAAGCACCTGGCCGCCGAAGCGCTGTGGGTCATGAGCACGCGCAAGATCACCAGCCTGTTCGTGGTCGAGGACGGCCTGCCGGTCGGCATATTGCATTTGCATGACTGTCTGCGCGCAGGCATCGCCTGATGGCCCGCGCCGACTTTCTTCGCGCTTGGCGGCGCCCGCGCGGCGGCTCGGAGGCCCTGCGCGCCGAGGCCGGCTACCGCCGCCGCCTGGCGTTCCTGCGCCTGGTGGTGCCGACGGCGGCACTGGCGCTGCTCGGCTCGCTGGTGGCCTATCCGCTCTTGAAGGAGACAAAGGGCCGTTTCCACATCGACTTCGCCGATTCCGAATTCACCATTACGGGCCGCGACGAAATGCTCAATCCGCGCTTCGTCGGCACCGATTCGGCCAACCAGCCCTATACGGTGACAGCCGAGACCGCCATGCGGCCTTCGGGCGACGATGACGTGATCTTTCTTGTTGCCCCGCAGGGCGACATCACCCTGGAAGACGGTGACTGGCTATTGGTCAGTGCCGACCAGGGACTGTTCGACCGCAGCGCCGAAACCCTGGAGCTGACCGGCTCGGTGAAGCTGTTTACCGACTCGGGCTTTGCCGTCGATACCGACCAGGTTCTGTTCGATCTGAACCAAGGCAGCGCCGTGAGTGAGAGCCCGACGCACGGCCAGGGGCCGTGGGGGCTGCTCGATTCGGTGGGCTTCGAATATCGCCCCGAGGGACGCGTGTTCCATTTTGCCGGCCGGCCGCGGCTGACCCTGTTCACCACGGACGAAGGCTGAGGTGATGCTCGGACGCCTCTGTATCCTGCCCTTGTTGCTGGCGCTGACAAGCCCGGCGCTGGCCCAGTTCGAATCCGACTCCAACCTGCCGGTGGAGATCACTGCCGACGCCATGGAGTGGATGAACGAGGAAGGCATCGCCATCGCTCGCGGCAACGCCGATGCCGTACAGGGCCGCTACCGCCTGCGCGCCGACGTGCTCACTGCCTATGTCAACCAGGCCGGTGGCGATTCGCCCAACCGCATTCGCCGCATCGATGCCCAGGGCCATGTCACCCTGTCGACACCGACCGAAAGCGCCCGCGGCGAAGCCGGCACCTACGATGTCGAGCGCAAGGTCGCGGTGCTGGAAGGCTCGGTGGTTCTCACCCAGGGCACTACGGTGCTGCGCGGCGAGCATCTGGTGATGGACCTGGTCAGTGGCCGCAGCACCTTGCAGGGCGGCACTTCCGGTACGATCCAGCCGGCCGAAGACGGCCGCGTGGAGATGATCTTCGAGCCCGAGAGCGGCAATTGAGGCGCACGTGACGGACTCCCCCCGCCTCGTTGCCGAGAACCAGGGCCTCAGCGCTGAGCGTTTGGGCAAGCGCTATCGCCGGCGCCCGGTCTTGCGCGATGTCAGCCTGAGCGTGCAGCGCGGCGAAGCGGTTGGCCTGTTGGGGCCGAACGGGGCGGGCAAGACCACCTGTTTCTACCTCATTACCGGCCTGCTCAGCCCCGATACCGGGCGCATCAGCATCGACGGCCACGAGATCACCGATCTGCCCATGTATCGCCGGGCGCGCCTTGGCATCGGCTATCTGCCGCAGGAAGCCTCGATCTTCCGTGGCCTCAGCGTCGAGGACAACATCCGCGCCGTGCTCGAAGTGGTGGAACCAGTGCATGAGCGCCGCGAGACCATGCTCGACGAGCTGCTGGCCGAGTTCTCGATCAGCCATCTCAGGCGCACGCCGGCCTTGGCGCTGTCGGGCGGCGAGCGCCGTCGCGTCGAGATCGCCCGAGCGCTGGCCTCGCAGCCGAGCTTCATGCTGCTCGACGAGCCTTTGGCCGGCATCGACCCCATCGCAGTGGGCGAGATTCGCGACCTCATCTCGCATCTCAAGGACCGCGGTATCGGCGTGCTGATCACCGAGCACAATGTGCGCGAGACCCTCGATATCGTCGACCGCGCCTACATCCTGCACGACGGCTCGGTGCTGATGGACGGCGAGCCCGACGATATCGTCGTGCACGAAGGCGTGCGCCAGGTCTATCTGGGCGACCGCTTCAGCCTCTAGAGCCTGAGAATGGCCGCCGGACAGCGACTCGAGCAACGGCTGGGCCAAGGCCTGGTCATGACGCCGCAGCTGCAGCAGGCGATCAAGCTGCTGCAATATTCCAATATCGAGCTTTCCGAGTTCGTCGAGGAGGAACTGGGCAAGAACCCGCTGCTGGAACGCGTCGAGGAAGGCCCCGTGCGCGCCGAGGAATTGATGGCGGATGCGCCCGGCGCAGCGGACGAGGCCCCCGACGGCGAGGCCGAGCCTGTTGCCGATAGCGCCGCGCTGACAGGCTCGGATACCTTGTCAAGCAACAGCGAGGCGCCGCTCGATGCGGACTATGGCAATGTCTATGACGGCGAGCAGCCGCTCGGCGGCGGTGCCGAATGGGGCAGCGGCGGGCGGAGGGACTTTGCCGACACTGCGGACTTCGAGGAATCTCTGAGCCCGCCCCAGAGCCTGCGCGAGCACCTCAACACCCAGCTCGGGCTCGATATTGCCGATCCCGTGGAGCGCATGATTGCCGCCAATCTTGTCGGTATGGTCGATGATGCGGGCTATCTCGACGGCGATACGGCCGACATTGCCGACAGGCTGGGCTGCCCGCCGGACCAAGTCGAGGCAGTGCTGGCCAAAGCCCAGCGCTGCGATCCGGCCGGCGTCTTCGCGCGCTCGCTGGCCGAATGCCTGCGCTTGCAGCTGGCGGCGCGCGACCGGCTCGATGCGACCATGGTGGCGCTACTCGACAATCTCGACCTTCTGGCGGCGCGCGAGCTGTCGCGCCTAGCCGAACTTTGCGGCGTCGACGACGAGGAACTCGTGCTGATGGTCCAAGAGCTGCGCGAGCTCGATCCCAAACCGGGGCTGGCCTTTGCCGGCGAGACCCCGCAAACCGTCATCGCCGACGTTCTTGTCAGCCGCCGCGCCGACGGCGGCTGGGCGGTCGAACTCAATGCCGAGACCCTGCCGCGGGTGCTGGTCAACAACCGCTATTATGCCGAGGTCTCGCGCAACGCCCGCGCCAAGGCGGACCGCGCCTATCTCGGCGAGAACCTGCAATCGGCCAATTGGCTGGTGAAGGCGCTCGACCAGCGCGCCAACACCATCCTCAAGGTGACAGGCGAGATCGTGCGCCAGCAGGAAGGCTTTTTGCTGCACGGCGTGCGCCATTTGCGGCCCCTGACCCTGCGTGAGGTGGCGGAAGCGGTGGAGATGCACGAAAGCACCGTCAGCCGCGTCACCAGCCACAAATACATGGCCACCCGCCGCGGCATCTTCGAGCTCAAATATTTCTTCACCTCGGCGATTCCAGGCCGCGCCGGCGCCGACGCGGTATCATCGGAGGCGGTGCGCGACCACATTCGCTCCCTGATCGATCAGGAGACCGCCGATGCCGTATTGTCCGACGATAGTCTGGTCACGCTCCTGCGCGGCAGCGGCATCGACATCGCCCGGCGAACCGTAGCCAAGTATCGGGAATCGATGAAGATTCCCTCCTCGGTGCAACGCCGCCGCCTGAAGCGGGCAAGCATCTAGACGAACGGGCATTGACAGACCCCCGCCGAGAGCACTATTTTCCGCGCCCTCTGCGAGAAAAAAAGGCACCGAGCGGGCCATCGCAAGCCGATCAATCGGAAAAAATTGAGCATATGCAATTATCCGTCAGTGGTAAGCACATGGACGTGGGCGATTCGTTGCGCGCCCATGTGGATGAGCGTTTGTCGTCAGCCGTCGGCAAATATTTCGATCGCGCCATCGATGCGATGGTGCAGTTCTCAAAGGCCAGGCACTTGTACCGCAGCGACATCTCGGTGCATGCCGGGCGCGGTATTCGCGTGCAGGCCCATGGCGAGGCCGACGATATCCAGGCTGCCTTCGATGCCGCCGCGGAACGCGTCGAAAAGCGCCTGCGCCGCTATCACCGCCGCCTGACAGACCATCACGCCGAGAAGTTCGATATCGAGACGGCGTTCGCTGCGACGCAAACCGTGATCGAGGCCGAGCGCGAGGATGCCGGCGAGCCGGAACAGGGCGCCGATGGCCCGGTGACCGTGGCCGAGACCACGACGCCCGTGCATACGCTGACGGTCAGTGCCGCGGTGATGCGCCTCGAGCTCGAGGAAGCCCCGGTGCTGATGTTCCGCAATAGCGGCCATGGCCGGCTCAACGTCGTCTACCGGCGCACCGACGGCAATATCGGCTGGTTGGACCCCAAGGAGGACAGCTGATGGCCGGCAAGGCCCTGCTGTCGCCGAAATCCGTGGTCGCCAACCTCAAGGCGACCAGCAAGAAGCAGGCCTTGCAGGAGCTGGCGCGCCACGCAGCCAAGCAGACCGGGCTCGACGAGCGGCGCATCTTCGATGTGCTGCTGGAGCGCGAACGCCTCGGCAGCACGGGCCTCGGCAACGGCATCGCCATCCCTCATGCCCGCCTGCGCGAGATCGATTCGCTGTTCGGCCTGTTCGCGCGGCTGGAGCAGCCGGTCGATTTCGAAGCGGTCGATGACGCGCCGGTCGACCTGGTTTTTCTGCTGCTGGCGCCGGAGTCCGCCGGTGCGGACCATCTCAAGGCCCTCGCCAAGGTCAGCCGCCTGCTGCGCAACAAGCCAAGCTGCGCCAAGCTGCGCGGTGCCGACAACGCCGACGCCCTCTACGCCGTCTTGGCCGAGCCCATCGCCAGCCACGACGCCGCCTGAGGCGATTGACAGGCGCGACGAAGCGCCGCAGCCTTCCCCCCCATGACCTGTATTCACGCGAGCTGCGTTGCCATCGGCGGCGCCGGTGTGCTTATCGAGGGTGTGCCAGGCAGCGGCAAGTCCGACCTCGCTCTGCGCCTGATCGATACCGGCGCGGTGCTGGTCGCCGACGACCAGGTCTGCCTGGAGCGTCGCGGCGAGGCGCTTTTCGCCAGCGTGCCCGCGCCCTTGGCCGGCCTCATCGAGCTGCGCGGCATCGGCATCGTGCGCCTCGCCCATGCCGGCGATATCCCTATCCGCCTGGCGGTCGCCTTGCGCGATGCGGCGGGCGAGCGCCTGCCCGAGCCGTCGACGCGCGAGCTGCAGGGTATCGCCATCCCGGCCATCGCCATCGCCGCCTTCGAAGCCTCGGCCGCCGCCCGCGTGCGCCTGGCGCTCGGCACGGTGGTCGAGGGCGCCTCGCTCGCCGGTGCGCTTTCATGAGCGCCGGACGCGTGGTCCTGGTCACCGGGCTGTCGGGCGCCGGCAAGACCACGGCACTCAAGACCCTTGAGGATCTCGGCTACGAGGTGGTCGACAACCTGCCCCTCGGCATGGTCGCCAATCTGCTGCCGGCGACCACTGCGCTGGCGGTGGGCATCGACGTGCGCACCCGCGATTTCCGTATCGATTCGCTGTTTGCAGAGCTCGATTCCCTGGCCGCCCACCCCGAGCTCGACACCCGCCTGCTGTTTCTCGATTGCGACGACGACGTGCTGCGCCGGCGTTTCACCGAGACCCGCCGGCCCCATCCGCTCGCCGATGACCGGCCGGTCAGCGACGGCATCCGCCACGAGCGCAGCCTGATGTATCCGGTGCGCGCGCGGGCCGACCTGGCGCTCGACACCTCGCGGCTCAGCCAGCCTGAGCTGCGGCGCCTGCTGGTCGGCCATTTCGCGCTCGACGAGGCGGCCGGGTTGCGCGTTTTCGTCACCTCCTTCGCCTTTCGCCACGGTTTGCCGCGCGAGGCGGACCTGGTCTTCGACGTGCGCTTCCTGCGCAACCCCCATTACGTGCCCGATCTCAAGCCTTTGACGGGCCGCGACGCCGGCGTCGCCGATTACGTGGCGGCGGACGATGCCTTCGCGCCGTTCTTCGAGTCGCTGGTCGCCTGGCTGCTGCCGCTGCTGCCGCGTTACGCCGCCGAGGGCAAGAGCTACCTCACCCTTGCCGTCGGTTGTACGGGTGGCCGGCATCGCTCGGTTGCGGTTGCGGAGCGCCTGGCCGCGCGGCTCAGCGAAGCCGCCATTGCCGTACAAATCGCCCACCGCGATGTCGACCGGCAGCAGACATCGCACTAAATCGGGTATAACGCCGTGACAGCAAGGAACAGCGTAGCCATGATCGGTATCGTACTCGTCACCCACGGCCGCCTGGCGGAAGAGTTCGTCGCCGCCACCGAGCACGTGGTGGGTCAGCAGGAGGCCATGCGCAGCATCTGCATCGGCCCCGACGACGACATGGAGCAGCGGCGCACCGAGATCATCGATGCCGTGGCTGCGGTCGACCAGGGCGACGGCGTGGTGGTGTTGACCGACATGTTCGGCGGCACGCCCTCCAACCTCGCCATCTCGATCATGGACGAAGAGCGCGTCGAGGTGATCGCCGGGGTCAACCTGCCGATGCTGATCAAGCTCGCCAGCGTGCGCACCGAGAAGCCCTTGGCGGAAGCGGTCTCCTGCGCCCAGGAGGCGGGGCGCAAATACATCAACGTCGCCAGCAGCCTGCTTGCCGACGATAGCTAGAGCCCGTAGGGTGGGCGCGCCTGACTTGAGGAGTCGTCCGATGCTGAAATCCGTCGCCTTTGCGCTCGCGCTGGCCCCGGCCATCGCCCTTGCCGATCCGCTGGGAACCGAGGCCTGGCAGGACATTCTCGACCTCGAATTCGAGGGCGCGGAGGTGGTCTACGACGACAGCATCGAGCTGGTCATCCCCGACAGCGTCGAGGAAGCCTTCAGCGTGCCCGTGGTGCTGGACTTCCGCGACACGCCCTACGACGTGGCCGAGGTCGCCCTGTTCGTCGAGAACAACCCTTTTCCGCAGGTTGCGCGCATCTTCCCGCAGCAGCCCATCAATGCCATCGGCTTCAATATCCGCCTCGAGCAATCGACGCCGGTGCGCCTCGCCGCGATGGACCCGGACGGCATCTGGCACGTCGTTCACAGCGAGGTCTATGTGGGCACGCCGGGCGGCTGCCAGGCGGCGCCGCCGCGCAGCTATCTCGCGCTCGGCGAGATCACCATGCGCCAGTTCGTGCGTCCCGACGGCAACAGCCGACTGAAACTGAAGATCGGCCATCCCATGCACACCGGCCTGGTGGTCAATGAGGCGACGGGCAACGTGGTGCCGGCCAATTACATCGACCGCATGACCGTTGGCGGCCAAGGCGGCGAAGTGGCGAAGATGCTGCTTTGGGCCTCGATCGCCTCCGATCCCGCCTTCATGTTCGACTTGCCGGAGAAGCTGCAGACGGTACGCGTCAGCGCGGCCGACACCGAGGGTGACGATTTCGCCATCGATGCCCGGCCGACAACGATTCCGCGCGGCTACCGGGACGGCGAACGGCCCAGCCACAATTCGATGTAGCGCCTGTGTCGCGCCTCGAAGGCAGACGCGCGTTCATCACCGGTGCCGCCAAGGGCATCGGCCGCGCGGCGGCACTGCGTTTCGCCGCCGAAGGCGCCCACGTCGCCATTGCCGATATTGATATCGAGGGCGGTGAGGAGACCGCGCGCTTCGCCGGAGGCGGCGCCATCTTCGTCGAGACCGACGTGAGGGAGCCCGACCAGGTTCAGGCCGGCCTCGACGCGGCGGCAGAGGCCTTCGGCGGGCTCGACATCCTCTACAACAATGCCGGCGGCTCGACGACCGTCGACGGCCCGGTTACCGAGGTGCCCATCGACGAGTTCTGGCGCGCCATCGGGCTCGACCTGTTCGGCACCTTCCTGGTCTGCAAGTTCGGCATCCCGAAGCTTGTCGAGGCCGGCGGCGGCGTGGTCATCAACACCGGCTCCATCGTCGCCTCGCGCGGCCTGCCGGGGCGCGACAGCTATACCGCGGCCAAAGGCGGCGTCACGGCGCTGACCCGTGCCATCGCCGCGCAATATGCCGGCGACGGCGTGCGCGCCAACGTCATTGCCCCCGGCGCCGTGATGACCGAACGCGTGCGCAAGATGTTCGAGAGCGACGGCAACCTGGAAGCCGCGCGCAGCCGCCACCTGCTCGGCCTCATCGAGCCCGAGCACATCGCCGCCGCCGCCGCCTACCTTGCCAGCGACGACGCCGCCATGGTGACCGGCCAGGTGTTGCCGGTGGACAGCGGCTTCACGGTCTAGGGCCGAGAAGCGAGGCCGGGGCCGCGTCGACTGTGAGTGTTTGTTTGCTCCCGGTGCCTTGCGGACCAAGCGGAACAAGGCGCACGAGGACCGGCTAAGACCCCTTCCAGACATAGCGATGGTTTCAGGATCCCCGCCAATGAGCGCCTCCCAAAACTGTCAAGACCTCCCACCCTTGAGGCTCAAACTGCAAGGTCGTACCATCCTCCCAGCATACGGGATTGCGCGCGCATGGCCGAGGCAAAGCGAAGATTGGCGGCGATCATGGCGGCGGACGTCGCCGGATATTCCAGCCTGATGGGCGATGACGAGCAAGCTACGCTTGACACGCTCAACAGCTATCGCGATGTCTTCCGCGCCCGCGTCTCCGATCGCCATGGCCGTATCGTCGATACCGCTGGCGACAGTGTGTTAGCCGTTTTCGACAGTGCTGTCGAAGCAGTCAAAGCTGCTGCATCGGTGCAAATGGAAATCGCCGAACGCAATACCGAGCTTGTGGAGGCCCGGCGCATGCGTTTTCGCATCGGCATAAACCTCGGTGACGTCATCGAGCAAGATGATGGCACCCTCTATGGCGATGGCGTCAACGTCGCGGCACGCTTGGAGGCTCTTGCGGAGCCGGGCAGCATGTGCGTTTCAGGGAAAGTGTTCGAAGAAGTTGACGGCAAGAGCGAACTCGGATTCGAGGACATCGGCGCACACACGGTTAAGAACATCGTCCGCCCCGTGCGCGCCTACCGGGTCATTGTGGACCAGCAAATTGTGTCCGTGGCTTCGAGCGAGGCCCCGCCAATTTCCGAGAGGCCATCCATCGCCGTACTGGCGTTCGAAAACCTAAGCGGCGACCCAGAGCAAGAATATTTCGCCGATGGCATCGCTGAAGACCTGATCACCGAGCTGTCGCGCCTGCGCTGGCTACAAGTCATGGCACGCAATTCGTCATTCTCATACAAGGGCCATTCGCCGGATATTCGCGACGTCGGCCGCGATCTCGGCGCTCGCTATGTCGTAGAAGGCAGCGTCCGCAAGGGCGGCGAGCGCATTCGTATCACCGCGCAGTTGATCGGGACGACCGACGGCAATCATATCTGGGCGCAACGCTATGACCGTGAGATTACGGACATATTTTTGGTACAAGATGAGATCACCGCGACCATAGCAGGTGCGATAGAGCCAGAACTTGGTGACGCGGAACGCGACCGAGCGCTGGCCAAACATCCGAGCAACCTTGATGCCTGGGACTGCTATCAACGTGGCCTTTGGCATTTCTATCGATATCAGACCAACGACAACAATGAAGCGCGTCAGTTATTTCTGCGCGCGACAGAGCTTGATCCGCGTTTCGCACTGGCCCATGCAGGGCTCGCTTTGACCTATATAATGGCTGGCATGAATGACTTTACGCCTGAAGAACTGGACAAGGATAACGCGATATATTCAGCTCAAAAAGCGATCGAAGCCGACGAAAAAGACCCCATGGCCCATTACGCAATGGGTAGGGCTTATCAATATGCCGCCAACGTTAGCGCCGCCATCGCCGAACAAGAGATAGCGATCCAGCTAAATCCTAACTTTGCGCTGGCGCATTATGGTCTCGGCTTTGCTTTGACAGTAAATGGCGAACCCCAACGCTCGCTTGCGTCGCTTGATTTGGCGGAACGCTTGAGCCCGCGAGACATAAACCAATGGGCGGTGGAAACTGTTCGGGCCGCCGCATTTATTCAACTTGGAGATTTCGACCAAGCTGTGGAGCAGGCGCGTCGGGCACTACGCCATCCGACGCCGTCTTTCTGGCCATACGCTATATTGACATCAGCGCTCGGCCATACTGGCGCAAATTCAGAAGCCGCGTCAGCACTCAGCGAACTCCTTGCGGTAAAGCCGGATTTTTCCGTGGCGATCGCCGAGCGCGTACTAAAATATCGCCATGACAAAAATTTCGAAGAGATTGCCCAGGGCCTGCGCAAAGCTGGTCTAGCCATTGGTGATAGAACGACGACCACTGAATAATTCATATATTACCTTTTATAATGACGGTGCCGGCCATGGCCAAATTTGATGCGGCGGGCGGCTCCCATCACCTGCATCAAAATGCGGCATGATGCGGTGTTATTTGAGCAGCCACTGAAGTCGGCTGTTGGCTACAAATGCCATAAGCCGAGACCACTCGGAAACGGCAGGGAATGAGGGTGTTTCGGACCAAACCCGCCATTTCGATCGCTATTGCCTCGGCTTCGGGCCTGACCTGTGGCCGCCGCCTGGCTCGCCAGCGACGACGCCGCCATGGTGACCGGCCAGGTGTTGCCGGTGGACAGCGGCTTCACGGTCTAGGGCCGAGAAGCGAGGCCGGGGCCGCGTCGACTGTGAGTGTTTGTCTGCTCCCCGGTGCCTTGCGGACCAGGCGGAACAAGGCGCACGAGGGCCGGCTATGGCCCGCCCGGACATACGGGCCGACGTCAATTTGGGCTATTTCAGCTCGTTCAACAGTGCCTTTGCGTCCATAAGATCGGCGGTGTCGAAGCCCGCGGTGAACCAGCTGTAGACCGGGGCGACGAAGTTGAGAGCTTTCTGGGTCATGCGCCGAGTGCGGCTTGAGGCTCGAACAACCCGGGCGTAGCATGCCGGCAGGGAGGACATTCGTGTCGG
>CAYPAX010000052.1:0-31482 GCA_964408735.1 uncultured Rhodospirillaceae bacterium
GTCGTCGCCCATCAGGCGCGAGTAGCCTGCAACGTCTGCCGCCAGAATCGCCGCGAGCTTGCGTCTTACATCGCCGTCGGCCACGGCATCCCCCCATAGAGTGCATTCAGATAAACACTCGTGGCGAGGATACGAGAAATTCCGGCGCTGCTCAACCTACGGCGTTCGCCGGCCCTACATCGAATAGCGGCCGTAGAGGGAGAGCTGGGCGGCTTCGAACTCGATGCCTTCGCCGACGTCATCGTCTGCCATGAAGTCGAACTCGCCGGGCAGGGGCTTGGATTTCAACACCTTGCCTTCGGGGCCGCGGGGCAGGGCGTTGGTGGGGCCGTATTCGGCCTCCAGCGCCGCGACTTCGGCCTCACTCAGCTTGCTGACTGCGCAAGGGGCGCCCTTGAGGTGGGGCACGCCCTGCTCGGCATCGACCAGGGAAAGGTCTTCGTCCTCGGCCAGCTGGGCCTCGTTGAAATTCCAGTTGCCTGAAAGGTGATCGCCGCCCTGGCGCGATTCCGGCTTCCACCAGCCGTGCGGCACGCGCACCAGCCCTTGCGGCATGCCGGAGCGGCCGTAGACGCGGCCGAGCATGGCGCCGGTGCCGGTCGCGACGCGCGCCCAATCACCGTCGCTCATGTCGAGAGCGGCGACATCGGCCGGGTTGAGGAAGAACATCGGGTCCTCGGCGCGCTGGCGCAGCTCGGGCACGTGGCGGTGGCCGGAGCGGAAATATTCGTCGTCGGGCAGGCCGACGAAATGGGCGAAGGGGTACTTGTCGCTCGTTCCCAGTGCCTCGCGATAGTAGGGCAGGGGGTCGAAGCCGAGATTCTCGAGCACCTCGGAATAAAACTCGACCTTGCCCGACGGCGTGGCGAAGCCCGTCTTGAGGTATTTGCGCTCGCCGTCGTCTTCCGCCTGGCCCTTGTGCAGGTTGGCGGTGCGCCCGGCCGAGACCACTTCAGCCCAGCTCTTGCCGCCGGGCGCCAGACGGTAGTCGAACATCTCCTCCGCGGTGGCCCAGGGGAACTGCTCGGCAAGGCCCATGCGTTTGGCCAACTCGTGCCAGAAAGCCACGACGTTGCGGCACTCGCCGGGCGGCGCCATGGCCTGCTCGCTGATGCCGGCCTGCATGCTCGGGCGCTCGAGCCAGCTATCGCCCGGCAGCACGTAGTCGGCGATCTGCGCGGTCGGCGACAAGATGTGCTCGAAGGCGACGATGAGGTCCTGGTTCATCAGCGCGTCATAGGCGCGCTTGGTGTTGGCGAAAGCTGCCAGCGTGTTGTTCGCCATGGCGAAAAAGGCGCGTACCGGATAGGGATCGCTCTCGGCCATGGCCTTGAAGACGGCCATGGGGTGAGCCATGTAGCAGCCGCCCACGAGGTTGGCCCAGCGAATGCCCCAGACCTTCTCTGAGGCATCGCAAAACGCACTGGTGCCGCGATAGGTGAAGGCGGGGAACTGGTCGGCGCCGAGCTGCTTTGCCTTCTGCTCCGGCGCCAGCACCTCGTGCATCTCGATTTCGGAATCCGAGCGCACGGCGGGATTGAAGCCGATGAGCTGGTCGCCGCCGCTGACGTCGAGATGGCCGCAAAGCGCCCGCAGCATGGCTTGCAGGCGGATGGCGGAGGTGCTCGAGACCTGCTGGTCCGTGACGGGTGTCCAGGGGATGCAGGCCGGGCCGCTGGTGGCATACATCCGGGCCGATTCGGCAATCAGATCCGCGTCGACGCCGGTAATCTCCGCGACCCGCTCCAGAGGATATTCGCCCGCCCGTGCCGTCAGCGCCTCGAAGCCCACGGTCCAGTCGCGCACGAATTCCTTGTCGTAAAGCTCTTCGGCGATGATGACGTTGAGCCAGCCGAGCAAGAGCGCCGCATCGGTGCCCGAGCGCAGGGGCAGCCAGAGGTCGGCGCGCTCCGCATTCTCGCTCTTGCGCGGATCGAGGACGATGAGCTTGGCGCCGTTGGCCTGAGCCAGGCGGATGGCCTTGTACTCCATGGTCCAGCTGTGGCGGCGGGGGTCGTGGCCGATCAGCACGATGCATTTGGAATTGAGAATGTCGGCGCGCGGAAACCAACCATAGACGTAGCGGTTGATGGCGGCGGTGTTGCCGGCGCAATAGGAGACTCCGCCGATCCAGTTGGGCGTGCCGATATGGTTCATGAAGCGGCGACACAAGCCATTGTCACCGAGCCCGGTGGCGCCGCTTTGCGAGACGGCGAAGGCTTCCGGCCCGTGCTCGTCGATGACTTTCTGCAGGCGTACGGCGATGTCGTCCATCGCCTCGTCCCAGCTCACGCGCTGCCATTTGCCGCTGCCGCGCTCACCGACACGCTTGAGCGGATAGGTGATGCGGTCCGGATGCGAGAAATGCTTCGGCGCATAGGCGCCCTTCATGCACAGCACGCCTTTGAACAGCGGGTGGTCGCGCGTGGTTATCTTGACGGCACGGCCGTCCTCGATCTTGGCTGAAACCGGGCAAAACCCGTCGCAACTCTGGCACACGACCTGCTTGACGGTCTCTTGAGCAATTGTCTCGGATTCGCCGGATTCAGATCGCCTGTACTCGTCCATGGTACGCTCTACCCCTCGACGTCGGCCCAATCAGGATCGGCAAACTCTATCGATTTGGTCGGCCTGCTGCCATTGGCATTTCTGCAATGCAGCTGAGCCTCGGCCGCTAGGCTTGGCACGTCTCCTCGACGAAGACGGCGATGCTATCTTCGCTGCGTGCGGCGCCAATGAATTCGAGATAGTTGGCGAGATTGTTGGCGACGTGTCGCCGCCGCCGGTCGACGTCGCTGATCACGGGTTTGCGCTCCAGCGCTTCCACCAAGGCCATCTGCTCCAGGCGCTCGCTTTCAAGCTCCGCCGCCGCGACCGCGTCCCGCAACGACCGCGCGGCCTGGCCGGCGAGCGCAGGCGGCGGTTGCTTGAGGCGCTTGCGGGCGGCGCGCAATGGCACCACCACGTCGCGCTGCCAGAGCGACACGGCCTCGCTGAGGCGGGAGAAGTCGTCGCTGGCCAAAGGCCCGCGCCCGCTGGCGCCGATCCAGCAGCTGAACAGCAGCATGTTGACGTCGGCGCCGTGCTCGTCCTGCAGGCCGTGGCAGGCCGCCACCAGCGCTTCGCGCTTGTAGACGGCGAGGGAGAAATCCCAGAACGCCGTTTCCTCCCACGGTAAGGCGTCGTGCGATGCGGTCATGACGGCCCCATTGTTCCCCTGCCCGAGGGCGTTTGCTATAGTGTCGTCGCTTTCGCGGGCATTTGCCAGCATCAGCGCCAAGGGAGATTGATGAACCAGGATAGCTTGATCGAGCAGTTGGAGAGCCTACAGGTCGAGCATGAGGTTTTGGACCAGCAGATCGCCGAGTTGGCTGCCGGCGGTGTCTATGACGACATCCGCATCAGCCGCTTGAAAAAACGAAAATTGGCGTTGAAGGATCACATGGGCCGTTTGCGCGATGCCCTGGTCCCCGACATAATTGCCTAGGCGCCCCCGCCAGATTACCCGCCTGACATTCGAGGATCGGCAGACATGAGCGAATCGACGCCGCGCGTCGGCATCATCATGGGTTCCCAATCGGATTGGGAGACCATGCGGCACGCCGCCGAAACATTGGAAAAGCTTGGCGTCGCGCATGAAAGGCGCATCGTCTCGGCCCACCGCACGCCGGATCGCCTCTATGCCTACGCCGGTGAGGCGCGTGGGCGTGGCCTGCGGGTGGTCATCGCCGGGGCCGGCGGGGCTGCGCACCTGCCCGGCATGTGTGCTGCCATGACGCCTTTGCCCGTTATCGGCGTTCCCGTGCAAAGCAAGGCGCTGAACGGCCTCGACAGTCTGTTGTCGATCGTGCAGATGCCCGCCGGCGTGCCGGTGGCGACAGTGGCGATCGGGCGCGCCGGCGCGGTCAATGCCGGGCTGTTGGCGGCGGCGGTCGTGGCGCTCGACGATGAAGCGGTAGCCGCGGCACTGGATGCCTGGCGGGTGGCACAAACCGCAGCCGTGGCCGAAGCGCCCAGCGAAGAGGCCGGCTGAGGCATGTCCCAAGCTATCGCGCCCGGTGCGACGATCGGGATTCTCGGCGGCGGTCAGCTCGGCCGCATGATCGCGCTCGCCGCCGCGCGCCTCGGCTATCGCTGTCACGTTTTCTGCCCCGAGAGGGAATCTCCGGCAAGTCAGGTTTGTGATGCGGCAACGGTTGCAGACTATGGCGACAAGGCGGCTTTGGCCCGCTTTGCCGACGACGTTGCCGTGGTGACGCTCGAGTTCGAGAATCTGCCGTTGGTGGCTGTAGAGACCCTATCCGAACAGGTGCCCGTCCGGCCCGGCGCCAGGGCATTGGAGGTTGCCCAGGACCGTCTCGCCGAGAAGGTCTTTCTCAACAGTATCGGTGTCCTGACAACAGGTTTTCGCCGCGCTGCGGGAGCAGGGGATGTCGCGGACGCGGTCGCCGCACTCGGCACGCCCTGTGTGCTCAAGACCAACCGCATGGGCTATGACGGCAAGGGCCAGGTGCGCATAGACGACCCATCGCAAGCAGAGGCCGCTTGGGCTGAAATGGGTGGCCCGCTCGGTATCGTCGAGGGCTTCGTCAGCTTCGAGCGCGAGATATCGGTCATCGTCGCGCGCGGCATCGACGGTTCCATGGTGCCCTATTGCGCGGTCGAGAACCGCCATGCCAACCATATTCTCGATGTCACCATCGCGCCGGCGCCGATCAGCGATGCCGTGGCAAAGGCTGCGCGCCATTGCGCGGCCCATATTGCCGAAGCATTGGAGATCGTCGGGCTGGTGGCGGTGGAGATGTTCGTCACGCCGGCCGGCGGGGTGTTGGTCAACGAGATCGCGCCGCGGCCGCACAATTCCGGTCATTGGACAATCGATACCTGTCTAACCAGTCAGTTCGAGCAGGTCGTGCGGGCGGTCTGCGGCCTGCCCTTGGGCTCGCCGGAGCGCGTGGCGGACGCCGAAATGAAGAATTTGCTCGGCGATGCCGCCGCCGACTGGCCTGCCATACTTGCCGATCCGGAAGCCAAGCTGCACCTTTACGGCAAGGCCGAGGCAAGGCCCGGCCGCAAGATGGGGCACGTGACCCGGCTTAGAGCACGTCGCGGCTAATCGTCGCTCTGCGTGATCTGCGCCAGGTAGCGTGCCGCCAGGTTGTCGCCGGTCTTGGCATCACGGGTCTTGAGGCAGAGATGCACCAGGTCGCACGAATTGTAAGCTTCGTGCAGGATGATCGCCATCTTGAGCAGTTGTTCTGCTGACAGGCCGTCCAGCGCCATGAAGTCGCGCACATAGACCGCTTCGCTCCACAGCACCTGGCTCAGCGCGCGGGCGGGGTCGTTGGCGACCAGCATGGGCTTGAAGGTGCGTCCGGCGAACCCGAGAAACAAATGGAAGACGAAGCCCTGGCGCCGCAAGGCCTGGTCAACCTCGGCGAACAGGGGCTGGTTCTCGTATAGCTGGACGAACTCGGCTTCGGTTTCCACGACCAGCGTGTCGGCCAGCACCTTGGTGGCGTTTTCGATGACCATCAGCTCGGCGCCCTGGACATCGAGCTTGAGGAGATCGGTTCCGGCCGCAGCGTCGATATCGTCGAGGCGGTGGGTATCGATGGGATCTCGAGACAGCACCTGGATCAGCTCGCCAAGGCCGCTGAACATGTTCAGCAGTGCCGCGTTGGGCTCGAGCAGCGACGACGTCATCGGGAAATTGCACTGCCTGAAGGTCGCCGGCTTGCCGTCGGCGATGGCATAGGGGAGATAGCGCTGCGACGGCTTGGCCTCGGCGTTTAGCTTGGCGCAGCCTTCTTCGTCGGGCTCGAAGCCCATGACCTCGCACAGGCCTTGATCGACAAGGGAATTCCAGCTGTTCGTCATGCCCTCGATGGGTAGGGCGCCGACATCGACGATCTTTATCTTGGGTGCCGCCCCGTCGAGCAACTCGCGGAATTGGAATTTGGACAAGGCTCTAACCCTGCCAGTCGCGTGCGGCCTTTGGGCCGCGCCGGGCAAGGGCCGCTTCGATCGGTGCCGTCAGCTTGGCCGCTAATATGCCGAGCCGGCCGCGGGCTTTCTGGATGCGCATGACGTCGCCGATGCGGCGGTCGAGAAAAGCCCATGTCGCTTCCTGGCCGGGTGTGTCGTCGTCGAGCCAATGGAGCAGTGTCGCGCCATAGACGGCAGCGAGCAGGGCGCGCTTGGTGTAGTAGTTGAAATCGGTCGCGCTGTCGCCCGCGGCGCGCCACATGGCGTCGACCGTGCGCGCCACATCGCCCGGTAATGCCGAAGCATACGCCGGCGTCATTTGCAAGGCGAGGGCGCGGCGGATGGCCTCGCGGTGCGGTGCCGCCTGGTCGAGACGCACGCGGACGGCTGTAGCGATTCGCTGGCGGATAGGCAGAGATGCCAGGTCGCGTTCCGCCAGCGCTTCGCTCATTTGCCGATCGGCCTCGGCCAGAAAGAAGGCCAGAACATCGCGCACACCATTGGGAAAGACACGGCGCGCCGTCTCCCGCGGCTCGCCCAGGTCGCCTGCTGCCGCCTCGACGTTCGACCATGTCCAGCCTTCGAACGGCACGCGCGCCAGGGTCGCAGCGAGAACGGCGCGTGCCAGCGGGGTCATCTCAGGCGACATCGCTTTCCTCCGGCGGCTTTGCCGCGGGGCCACGCAGAAGTGGATTGTGGCGGATTTCCGAGACGTAATGCAGGCTGGTCAGGTCGTTCATGCGCATGGGGTAGAGGATGCCGTCCAGGTGGTCGCATTCGTGTTGCACGACCCGGGCGTGGAAGCCGGCAACCTCACGCTCGATCGTCGCGCCGTCGAGCCCGATGCCACGATAGCGGATGCGCTCAGGCCGCGGAACCGCGCCGCGCAGGTCGGGCACCGACAGGCAGCCCTCCCAGTCCACGGCGATCTCGTCTCCCAACGGCTCGATAACCGGATTGATGAGCACGGTCGGTGGCAGGTCGGGCGCATCCTCCTCTTCCGGCTCGCGCGCCCCGGGCACCTCGAAGATCACCACGCGAAAGGGCACATGGACTTGGGGGGCGGCCAGGCCGACACCACCGGAATCGGCCAGCGTCGCGCGCATGTCCGCGACCAGGCGGGCAATCTCGGCGCTGCCTGGCGCCGCGACCTCGACGGCGCGCTGTTGTAGGATCGGGTGGCCCATGCGGGCGATCTTGAGAATAGCCATGACAGGTAATATGGGTGGACGAGCCGGCGCGGTCAAAGCATGACGGAAGGGAGCGAGCATGATTGCGGTAATATTCGAGTTCACGGTGCGCGAGGGACGCAAGGACGACTATTTCGCCTGGGCACAGGCACTGCGCGAGGAGGTCCATGCTGCGGACGGCTTTCTCTCGATCGAGCGCTTCGAGAGCGTGAACGCGCCCGGTAGCTTCGTGTCGCTGTCGTTTTGGCGGGACGCGGAGGCTGTGCGGGCATGGCGCGAGAATCCGCGCCACGGGGCAGCCCAGGCCGCAGGCCGCGAGGGCATATTCGAGAGCTTCCGCCTGAAGACGGCAGAGGTCATGCGCGAAATTACGCTCGATGCCGCTGGGATGCGCGAGGAACGGGATCTGGCAGCCGGGTAAGCATACGCTTCACAAGGGCGTCTGCCTGTGCTAATAGGCGCGCCTTGCCTGCCATTGGGGCCGGCTTGCCGTCTTTGCTGGAGTATTGAGCACTTGCAAGTCATCGTCCGCGACAACAACGTCGACCAGGCCCTGCGCGCGCTTAAGAAGAAGATGCAGCGCGAGGGAATCTTCCGTGAGATGAAAATGCGCCGCGCCTACGAGAAGCCCTCGGAGAAGCGGGCGAGAGAGAAGGCGGAAGCGGTCAGGCGGGCCCGCAAGCTGGCGCGCAAGCGCTCGCAGCGCGACGAATAGACCGACAATACGGTATGTGACCGCAACGGACCGTCGCCCCACCGGGCGGCGGTCCGTTGGCGTTTTCGGGGAGAGGGAATATGAGCAATCGGCTGGAGAACAAGGTCGCGATCGTCACCGGCGCCGGTTCGATCGGCCCTGGCTGGGGCAACGGCAAGGCCGTGGCGGTGAGCTTCGCCCGCGAAGGCGCCAAGGTCTTCGCCGTCGATATCAATCCCGACGCGGCAGAAGAGACCGCCGGCATCATCGCCGGCGAGGGCGGCGAATGCACGGTTCACAAGACGGACGTCTCATCTAATGGCGATGTGGCCGAGATGGTCGAGGCCTGTCTCGCCAAATACGGCCGCATCGACGTGCTGCACAACAATGTCGGCATCGTCGAGCCCGGCGGGCCGGAGGAGATCGGCGAGAACGCCTGGGACCGGCTGATCGATATCAACGTCAAGAGCATGTATCTGACCTGCCGCCACGCCCTGCCGCATATGGTGGCGCAGGGCGGCGGCAGCATCGTCAACGTCTCCTCGATCGCCTCGTTCTATGCCCTGGGCTACCCCTGCGTCTCATACTCGGCCTCCAAGGGCGCGATCAACGCCATGACGCGCAACATCGCCACGCAATATGCCGCCAAGCAGGTGCGCTGCAACGCCATCCTGCCCGGCCTCATGGACACGCCCTTGATCCGCGATGCGGTCTCGGCGGCCTATGACGATATCGATGCCATGCTCAAGAAACGCGATGCCCAATGCCCCATGGGCTTCATGGGCAATGCCTGGGACGTCGCCAACGCGGCCGTCTTCCTGGCCTCGGACGAATCCCGCTACGTCACCGGCATAGAGCTGCTGGTCGACGGCGGCATCACGCTGACCATGACGCCGATGGCGGGGTGAGGGGGCTCGCCTAGCCCGAGTCGGGACACGGCATCACTCTGTCTCGTAAGGGACTTAGCATTCACAAATTCTTCCTAAGTCTCTGTAAAGGTGGGAAAACATGAGATCCTCAGAGACAAAAAAGAACAGGAAAACGGCATATATTTTTAGGTATCTAAGGGCTTTCTTGTCCCACAAATGAAATAATATAACGCTAAGTGCACCAATGATTGCGAATATGGCCGTCATAAACGTCATCGTCGTGATATAGCCTTCAATTCCGAATGCAAAGTCATCGTACATGCTCCGATATCGGAAGAACCATGTCGATAACCCCAAGACCAACATGATAACCAATCTCATATTAGTCACCTGATCTCGCGATTGGATGATGGGATGTCTCCAGATTCTCGTTATTGCAGGCCGAAGCCATCAACAAGCCGCTCAACAAGCTCCCTGCGGCGTTCCGTGCCGATCGGACCAGGTTCAGAATAATAGAAATGGCCGGCTGCGGGATCATCGGCATCGTATACGCTTTCGTTGAACAATAGATCGGGTCCCATTTGTATCAGGGCGCCCCAAAAGGCGGCATCGGTCTGTCCTGCACGTACTTTATCCCCGAAGTGCGCGAGGTCTTCTACCACAACTCGCGCTACATTTTCGTGTTCGCGCAGACTTGCCAACAGGGAACTGCCGATGGGCGCTCCGATCAGTATGACATGATCAACATTTCCCCCAGCGTCGGCGTAGTCCAGCGCAATATTTGCAGCCAACGTGGCACCATATGAGTATCCGATCAGATTGAACTGGTCACTGGGCTTGGATGGGATCTTGGTAAAGTCGGTATAATAGCCGTCTCTTTCCCTGTTCGTTGCGCTGTGCCATGCGTCGCCGGCCAAGCCACCAGTCGACCAATCATTTGGATCGGCGCCACTAACTCCCTGAACGCCAACTTCCTCCAGAAGGCGCACGAAGTCGTCAGCGTAAGTGCCGGTCATGCCGGCACCGCCAAAGAATATGGTGCCGCTCAGTGGAGGTATCGGTTGAGTAGATGCTTCATTCGTGAATCCGGGAATGCCAGTGTCGCGCATCTGAGCGGCAATATCAGGCTCTGGGCTATCGAGTGCCGCCAACATCGCCTCGAAATCCTTTGTGTCGATGGGTGTTCCACCTCGCGTTCCAGGCGATGCCATGCGGGCACAACCGGCGATGCAGGCTTGTGCCACAGCACCGGCGGGGCGCCGCTTGAGATCGAATAGCTCAAGTGCGTTAACGTCGAGCACAGGCGGGCCTTTCAAGGCATTGATAACGCGCATGGACAAGAGCTCAAGAAGCGCCTCGCGCGGCTGGGTCTCTGCACGCCATGCGGCATTTCCTTGGACGATTCGACTAAGACTCCGCACAACAGAGATCGGTGCTGAACCTGCCTTATTGAACCGCCCAGTGTTAGGGTCGAGCCACTCCAGTCCGGGAACTCCGAGAGAAGCGCGAAACCGACCGTCCGCCGTCACTGCGGAGTTGGTCAATTCAAGGCCTAGGCCGAACGATTGGGCGGCACGCTTGGTAATCGCCACGAGTGCACTCTTCTCGTCCCGTGGGAATGGTGATTGTTCAGCCGATTTAACGACCTCAGCGACGCGCTTGTTTCGGCCAGGGGTGCGCCAGATCGATGTTGTCCCTGCCATGGCACGCATTTGTTTGTGTGTGGACGGCAGTAGACCCTCGAGTCGATTTGTCTCTGCCACCGCATTGCCCATGCGACCGGTCGTTGTGGTCCTGGTCGCCTTTTGAAACGCAGCAATCGCCCCCTCAAGAGCAGCCGACATCTTGCCGTCGATCCTGCCAGTCCAGAATCCAGATCGGGCACCAGGCGCGCGCGCATATTTGAGTGCCGCCTGGACTACCGCAACATCATGTACCCGGTTCATTCCGCCGCGGCCTACAGGCCCTGTCAGGATTGGCATTGGCTCTTTCGCTCCTTCAGCTAATGGAAGCTTTCCTCAGTCTGCAACCATAATACTCGTTCGTAACCAGAAATGTCAACATATAAATTACTAAATTTACGGTGGCCCAGGAAGATTGGACCAATGCTCCTCATGGTGCGCCGTAAAATATTTTATATGTTTCAATAACTTACATGTAGATATAGCTAATATCAAGTTATGACACAATTATAAGTGGGCGCTCTAATTTGGAGCGGGTGTCTCCAATAATTCAAAGATATGGTTACGAATCGCTGAAATTTGCCGCAGCTTGAACGCCTGGGACCGGCTGATCGATATCAACGTGAAAAGCATGTATCTGACCTGCCGCCACGCCCTGCCGCACTTGGTGGCGCAAGGGGGCGGCAGTATCGTCAATGTCTCCTCGATCGCCTCGTTCTATGCCCTGGGCTACCCCTGCGTCTCATACTCGGCCTCCAAGGGCGCGATCAACGCCATGACGCGCAACATCGCCACGCAATATGCCGCCAAGCAGGTGCGCTGCAACGCCATCCTGCCCGGCCTCATGGACACGCCCTTGATCCGCGATGCGGTCTCGGCGGCCTATGACGATATCGATGCCATGCTCAAGAAACGCGATGCCCAATGCCCCATGGGCTTCATGGGCAATGCCTGGGACGTCGCCAACGCGGCCGTCTTCCTGGCCTCGGACGAATCCCGCTACGTCACCGGCATAGAGCTGCTGGTCGACGGCGGCATCACGCTGACCATGACGCCGATGGCGGGGTGAGGGGGCACGTCTGTTTTGGTTTCGACGCTACTCCGGCAGGCCCGCCTTGCGCAGACCTTCCACCAGGCGGGCAGCATCGACTGGACGTTCGAACATGGGGTTCTTGATCACACTGCGGATCGTGAAACGCGGGATGAGATCGAGCAGACTGGCCACCGCCTCGCGCGCGTCTTCATCGTATCCCAACCCGCTTCACGTCGAAGGTCTGGCCCTTGTAGGTAAAGGACGAGTTTCGGGCGATGACGAAAAGCCAGCGGATTTTGGACAACCCGGTGATGATGTCCTCGGCGACGCCATCGGCGAAATACTCCTGCTCGGCATCGCCAGACAGGTTGTCGAAGGGCAGGACCGCGATGGATGGCTTGTCGGGGAGCCAGAGGGACTTGGCCGGCTCCGCATGTCCGGCCGACATGTCTCCACCGATACGGTAGGCGTGGACCGGACGGGCGATGTTCTTGACCTCGTGGACGCCGAGATCCTCGAAGTTCAGCTCTGTCTTGCCTTCGACCTGCTCATGAGCGCTGCCGGAAAGGCAGATGCCGCCAGGCTCGGCCAAGCTTTCCAGTCTCGCCGCGACGTTTGCGCCGTCACCGTAGATCGTGCCGTCATCCTGCTCGAATACGTCGCCAAGATTGATGCCGATGCGGAAATACATCCGGCGATCCTCAGGCAGATCGGCGTTGCGCTCGCCAAGTTCACCTTGCACCTGAACGGCGCACTGAACCGCCTCGACAACACTGGCGAAGACCGCCAATACGCTGTCACCGGCGGTATCGACCACGCGGCCATCGCGATCGGCAGTGTGTTTGCGAAAGATATCGCGGGAGGCGTTGAGGGTTTCCATGGTGGCCCGCTCGTCGTCGCCCATCAAGCGCGAATAGCCGGCCACGTCCGCCGCCAAAATCGCCGCCAATGTGCGCTTGGCCTCGGCCATGCGTGTCCTCCCCAGTTCCTCGAAATGTACGGCCTTGGGTTTCCGGTCTCAAGGGATGATGACGCCGGGGTTCATGACGCCGTCGGGTCGAGGGTTTGTTTGGCAGCGCTCAGCACGTCTCCAAGGAGCGGCGGGCACTGCTTGAGGTACCACGGCATGTGCAGCCAGCCGACCGCATGGTGGTGGTGATGATGCCCATGGCGCCCTCTGAGCCGATCGCGAAGAGGTCCGGGCACTTCTCGCTTCGCGTTAGCAGCGGCGGGCGTCCGACGGTCTTCACATGGCTTGTCGAGAGCGTCGGTGGCTGGCATCATCCATGGGTTCTGACGCCGCATTCGCAACGGCATCAGACGACATTGATTGCGGGTGAGCCGCATGCGGTCCTGTCTCAAGAAGTCGCATTTCGGTGCTTTTGTCGTGGCCTGTTCGCTCGTTTTGGGCGGCGCGGTTTCAGCGGCAGATATCGCCGGTGTCTGGTCGTCGAGCGAGGGAGCGATCACTTTTCCCGGCGGCGCCGGAGAGGAGATCCGCGCCCCTTACGCCCAGGATGATGGGCGCATCATTGGGGTCTTGCGCGGGCGCGTGCTCAGCGGAATTTGGGTCGAATCATCGAGCGCCTCGGAATGCGGGGACCAGCGGGACGGAAGCCATGCCTGGGGCCGCCTCCGCTTCGAGTTCGACGAGAGCCTCGCCAGCTTCGAGGGCGCCTGGTCCTACTGCGATGTCGAGCCCCACCTCGGCTGGTCGGGATCGCGGGCGGGGCGCGATTGCGTACCGGGCGTTGTTTCAGAGACACTAACTTTGCATGGGCTTTGTCGCTGCGTCGATGGAGCATGGCGTTACGAGAGCATCGCAGGAGTCTGGGGCGAGCGGGAAAGCGGCACGAAACTATTCGTCGAGGAAACCGGTACCGTCATCGGCACACGGAAGACTCACGATAACTGGCGCTATTTCGGCAAGGTCGCCGGACGACGGATGACCGGCATCTGGGTGGAGGACGACTCGAACGAGCGCTGCCAAACTCCGGTCGACGGGAGCTACCACTGGGGACGCGATATCGTCGCGTTCGACGAGACCTTGACCCGAGGCGATTTCAAGTGGGGGTATTGCGACGACGAGCCGAGCCACGCCGGCGTGACCCAGCGCCCCGGCTGTAGCGACCAGGGCTTGGTCGGAGCCCAGGCGGCGGAATTGCCCGACTTCGAGATCAAGAGCTTTGCCGTCACGCGAAAGCAAGCGGTGTCCGGCGGGTCCGGCGACTATTGGGAGATAAAGGCCGAAATTTTGAACGCCGGCAGCGACGCGCCGGGCCGCTTCACGTTGCGTCTGGAGGCGGTTGACGCCTGGAGCGGGGGCGAGCCGCGCTTCCGTGCCGTCGCGAACGGCGGGACTTCGCATCCCGCGCTTGCGGCCGGCGAAGGCACCACGATCACGTGGCGGACCGACACGCCGACGGACACCGCCAATCGGCCCAATATCGTCACCGACCTCTACCTCGCCATCCGCGTTGTCGTCGATCCAAACAACGAGGTCGAGGAGTCGGATGAAGCCGACAACGAGGCAACGCTGTGGCGCCAGTCGTGCGCCGACCCCGTCACCGAGACCACTCTCAAGACGGAAGTCGTCTGGGTCGAGCTTCCCGAAGACGCGGATGGCCCCGGCCCCGCACCCGAAAGTTACGGCGCGTTGCTGGATGGCATGGACGACAAGGCAGAGGCCGTCTTGTGTCGCATCAAGCTCGAGGCCAGGCGGCGCGCCATGATAGGTGCTGGCAGCGTTGCCGGCTCCAAGTTCGTCAAAGCCTTGACGACACACTTCCTCAAGGACTACCTGGCAACCCCCGGCCGCGAGGCGGCGCTGGCGGCGATCGCCACGCTGGGCGAGGCGCAATATTATCCGGGCATCTGGTTGGGCGTCTCAATGTACGTGCCGAGAGGCCTGCGCCAGCGCTACCCCGAATATTATGGCGACTGGCGATGGATCTACCCGGCGACCCAGTTCATGCTTCACGCAACTCGTTTCATGGTCCACAAGGGCAAATACGTCAAAGTCATTCCCTATCTCGACATCCCGTTTCTGGTCGGCAGCAAGAACCTCGGCACCGGCATGGATGCGGATCTCAAAGGCGGCGGCAAGAACCTGTCAAACGTCATGCACTGGGCGACCGGAGTGAAGTACTGGTACCTGCCGAAAAATGCGCTGCGCGAGCTCTTCATCGGCTACGAGCTGTGGCATCTCGAGGGCTGGGACATCTTCGGCGAGGACGCCATCAACGACCTGATCGCGGAGGAGGCGGGCCGCATGCTCGGTGTGCGCCTGGCGCGCCACTACAATATGAGGTCCGAGCAGGAACTGGTTCAAGGGCTGGACGAGGATTTCCGCGAGGCGCGCGCCTGGGTCGGCGCCATGCTCAGGCTGAGGCAGGAGAATTTCGACGAGCTCATCCTGGCGCGGAAGCGGCCGAAATCGAAGAAGTGGTGGGGCTGGGAAGGAAGACGGCCGGAAGTCCGCCCGCCCTGGCCCCGTAGAGGCGCGAAGATGATCCGCACGAGGCTCGATGACGGGGCGACGGTGGCCGAAGTCTCCAGGAGTGGCCTGGTCGAGCGCCTCACGCAAGTCTACACGCTGATCTACGAGGCGGATGAGTGGGAGCGGCGCCACGGCGCTGTGGGCCTGACCGGTGTCATGAGGAACGTGGTCGAGGGCGCCTACGACGACCAGTTCAAGGCGGCGCCCAAGGACTGGAGCGCGGTGTGGGAGTGGTCGCCGTAGCCAGGTCTGGCTAATGACCTTGGGTTTCCAGTCTCAAGGGACGATGACGCCGGGGTTCATGACGCCGTGGGGGTCGAGAGTTTGCTTGGCGGCGCGCAGCACGTCGCCGAACAGCGGCGGACGTTGCTTGAGATACCACGGCATGTGCAGGCGGCCGACCGCATGGTGGTGGGTGATGGTGCCGCCGCTTTCTGTCATGGCGTCATAGGCCGCCGTCTTGATGGCCATCGCCTGTTCGACCATGCGCGTCTTGTCGCAGAGGAAGTGATAGGTGAAATAGGGCGCGGGGCCGTCCGGGTAGAGATGGGTGATGCGGCAGGTGACCGTGCCGTCGCGCCCCGTCACTTCGCGGATCGCTTCAGCGGTGCGCGCCTTCACCGCCTCGTGCAGTTCGCGAAAGCCGCTCCAGGGGATCGAGGTCTCGCAGGTTTCGCGGCCGATGCCGCGGGCGGTTTTCACCTCCCGGTAGAACGGCTCGCGCACGAAGGCCTGGCGCCAGCGGGCGGCTGCCGAGGCTGACGCTTCGCGGGCTTCCTCGACCGCCTCGCCGCCATGGTCCAGGCAGGCCTGCGTGGCGATAGCGAGCCAAGGGTCGACCGGGTGGTGCGCGGATTCGAAGCCCAGCACCAGGATCGCCCTGGTGCCGTCATAGGCGCCGGTCAGCCCCGCCTCCTGCGGGTCGATGAGGCGGCAGTTGGCGGGGCTGAGGCCTGCTTGCGCGATCTCGCGCATGGCCTCGATGCCGTCATAAAAATCGGCGAAAGCGAACGTCGCGCCGCTGCGGAAGGTCGGCCGCGACGGCAGCCTCAGCCAGGCCACGGTGATGATGCCCATGGCGCCTTCGGAGCCGATGGCGAATCGGTCGGGGCTGGGCCCGGCACCCGAGGCCGGCAAGCGTCGCGATTGCCAGTCGCCGCTGGGGGTGACCATGCGCACGCTTTCGACGAAATCGTCGATATGGGTGGTGCCCGTGGCGTAGTGGCCGGCGGCGCGGGTGGCGATCCAACCGCCCAGGCTGGAATAGGGATAGGCCTGCATGAAAAAGCGCAAGCTGAGGCCGTGCGGCTTGAGCTGGGCGTCGAGGTCGGGCCCGAACACGCCCGCCTGCACCCGCGCCGCCCGCGACGTGGTGTCGGTCTCCAGCACCCGGTTCATGTGGGACATGTCGATCGAGACCGTGGCCTTGAAACGCTCGCCGACCGCCGGATTGATGCCGTAGACTGCGCTGGAGCCGCCGCCGAAGGGGATAGCCGCCAGCTCGGCGCCGCCGCACCAGTCGAGCACGGCGGCAACTTCGGCTTCGTCGCGCGGATAGACCACGGCGTCGGGCGCATCCGCGAAGTCTCGCGCGAAACAGCGCGCGCTTTCCATGAACGACTTGCCATAGGTGTGCAGCGCGCGTTCGTACCCATCGGTGTGGCAGATTGCCTGCAGGCTCGCCGGCACTGCGCCGATACAAGAGGGTGTGAGGTCGATCTCGTCGAGGCTCGGCGCCGGCGTTGCCTCGAAGCCGTCGGCGCCCAAGGCCTCGCCCCAGACGCGCTCGATGTCGCGTGCCTCTTCCGCCGTGGCGCCTTCGTCTTCGCTGCCCCAGGCGTAGAACTTACGCCGCTTGCGCCAGTTTTCCGCCACCGTCCCGCTCGCCGATCACAGGCTGTTTCTTGCCGCGACGCCGCCGTCGATGCTGTAAATCACGCCCGTGGTGTAGGCGGCGCGCTCGGAGGCCAGGAAGGTCACCAGGTTTGCCACCTCCTCGGGCTTGGCGGCGCGGCCGCCGGGCAGGTTGGTGGTCAGGTCGCGCCAGCGCGACTTGTCGCCGAACTCGGCCTCGGCGCGCTGCTCCATCAGGGTCACCATGCGCCCGGTCTCGACCAGGCCAGGATTGATGCCGACCACGCGCACGCCGTCGTCGAGGCTGGTCGAGCCCAACGCGCGGGTAAACGCCATCAGCCCCGCATTGCCGGTCGAGCCCGCGATATAGCCGGCGTTGAAGGATTCGCCCGCCAGGCCGATGACGTTGACGATCACGCCCTGGCCGCGCGAGGACATGCGCGCATGGAAGGTGCGGCAGAGATTTATGTAGCCGAACACCTTGAGGTCCCAGGCCTCGCGCCAGCGGCCTTCGTCGATATCGGCCACCGTGCCGCCGGGAATGGCGCCGGCATTGTTGACCAGGATATCGATGTCGTCGCAACGGCCCGCAAGCTCGGCCTGGGCGCCGCTGTCGGAGAGATCGAGCGCGTGGGTCTCGACCGAGACCTGGAAGCTGCGCAGGATGGCGTCCTTGGCCTCGGCCAGGGCCTCCTCTCCGCGTGCGGCGAGGTGAAGGTGCACGCCTTCGGACGCCAGGGATTCGGCGGCCGCCCGGCCGATGCCCTTGGAGCCGCCGGTGATCAGCGCCGTGCGTCCTGCCAGATTGAGTTCCATCTTGCTCCCTCCCTATGCGGCCGGCACGGGTTTAGTGACCACGCCGCCCTGTATCATGCGTTCGATCTCTTCGTCCTTGTAACCGGCCTCGGCCAGCACCTGGCGGGCATGCTCGCCGAGCCTCGGCGGCGGGGTGCCGGCGGCACCGGGCGTGCGCGACATCTTGATCGGCGTGGCGATGCCGCGATAGCCGTCGCGCTCGACCAGCATGTCACGCGCCTGCACCTGGGCGTGGGCGAGCACCTGCGGGATGTCGAGCACCGGGCCGGCGGGTATGTTCTGCGACAAGAGATGCTCGCAGAGCGCCATGCCGTCGGTCTCGGCCAGCAGGGGCTCCAACGCGGCGCGCAGGGCGTCGCGGTTGCCGACACGATCGGCATTTGTGTGGAAGCGCGCATCCTCGGCCAGCTCCGGCGCGCCAATCTCTTCCGTGAAGCGAACGAACTGCTTGTCGTTGCCAATGGCTGCGAACACCCGTGCCGTCTTTGTCGC
Source organism: uncultured Rhodospirillaceae bacterium (assembly GCA_964408735.1). Classification (GTDB taxonomy): domain Bacteria; phylum Pseudomonadota; class Alphaproteobacteria; order UBA7887; family UBA7887; genus UBA7887. The sequence goes on from CAYPAX010000052.1 coordinate 18,118, forward strand.
GAACATGTCGTAGGGCGCGATGTTGGGATGGGCGTTGCCGGTGCGTACCGGCGGCTCGTCGCTCATCAGGTAGTTGGCGCCGTGCGGGTGCAGCAGGCTGATCGAGCATTCGAGCAGCGACAGCTCGACCTTCTGGCCCTGACCAGAGCGCTCGCGCTCCTGCAGCGCCATCAATAAGGCGATGGCGGCATAGAGCCCGGTCGCCAGGTCCGAGATCGGCACGCCGATGCGGATCGGCGGGCCATCCGCCGTGCCGTTGATGCTGGCAAGACCGCTCATGACCTGCGCCACCGCGTCGAAACCGGGCATGCCCGCCATCGGGCCGTCGGTGCCGTAGCCGGTGATCTGGGTGTAGATCAGGCGCGGGAAGCGCTCGCGAAGGGTTTGCTCGTAGCCGAGGCCCCAGCGCTCCATCTGCCCGGCCTTGAAATTCTCGATCAAGACATCGGCGTCTTCGAGCAGGCGGAACAGGACGGCGTGGCCTTCCTCGCCGCGCAGGTCGAGGGCCAGGCTCTCCTTGTTGCGGTTTACGCCCGAGAAGTAGGCGCTCTGGCCGTCCTTGAAGGGTGGGCCCCAGCTGCGCGTGCCGTCGCCGTCCGGCGGCTCGATCTTGATCACCTCGGCGCCGTGGTCGCCGAGCATCTGGGTGCAGAACGGCCCCGCCAGAATACGCGAGAGATCGACGACCTTGAGCCCGGCAAGCGCGCCGAAAGGCTGCCGCGCCTCAGCGTCCATCAGCTCACCAAGCGGTACTTGGTGCCGTCGGCCTCGGTGATGCGTACCTCAAGCCCGGGCAGCGTCGTCACGACGCGGTCGGCTGTTGCTCGCGGCGCGACGAACAGCCCGGTCGACAGGGCATCCGACGTCGTCGCGTTGTCCGCCAGCACGCTGACCGAGGCGTGGTGGTTGGCGCTCATGCCGCTGGTCGGCGAGAACAGGTGATGATTGCGCGCATCCGCGCCGAACATGGTGCCATAACCGCCCGAGGTGGCGACAGCCCGGTTCTCGATCTCGACGACCTCGTCATAGTCGGCGGGGGCGAAGGGATCGATCAGGCCGATGCGCCAGGGCCGGCCCTCGGGGTGGCGGTCGATGGCGTAGTTCTCGCCCAGGTCGAGCAGCACGTTGGCGATGCCGTCACTGCGCAGCAGGGCCGCCACCTTGTCCGTGATATAGCCCTGGGCGATACCGTTGAGGGTGATGGCCATGCCCGGGCGGGCAAGCGCCACACGGTCGCTGTCTACCTCGAGCGCGCGGTGGTCGACCAAAGCCCGCGCCATCTTGACTGCTGCCGCATTGGGCGCCTCGGCGGAGCCGGGATCGGCCGCGAAATGCTCGGCATAAAGCCGCCACAGGGGCTGCACGGTGATATCGAAGGCGCCATGCGTCAGCGCTGCGAAGCGCTTGGCCTCGGACAGCAGGTGCACGGTATCGAGCGAGGGCGCCTCGACGGCGCCGTCGCGGTTGAGGCGCGAAATCTCGCTGTTCGCATCGTGCAGGCTGAACAAGGCCTCGAGGCGGCGGATCTCGGCGACGCAGCGCTCGAACAGGCGCTCGGCGGCGGCAGGGTCCGGATGGGCGAGGGTGATGCGCGCCGGGGCGCCCAGCGCGCTGCCTTCCCAAGTCACCAGCGGCACGGCGGCGCGTGCGCCAAGGCTCGGCAGCAGCGGCAGGCCGGCAACGGCGCCCATGATGGTCAGCGCACGACGGCGCGAGATGTGGCTGGCAGACTTGGTCATGAAAAACTCTCCGTCGGCTCGACGATTCGGCCCTTGCAGCGCTTACATACCCGTGAATCCCGCTTTTGGTCCAGGATCATGGTCAAGCGAGGCTATACTGTCGCGGTTTTTCGCGGGAGGGAGGGGCCCATGGCACCGAAGATTCTGTTCGTGAGTGAGTTTCCCGATGCGGAAGCGCCGGCGCGGGAGCTAGCGCCCGACGGTTTCGATTTTGTGCTGACGCCGGAGGACAGCCCTGCCTACCAGGAAACCTTGGGCGAGGCGGAATATCTCATCGGTTTTGTCGACCGGCTGGTGGACGATGCGCTGTTCGAGGCTGCGCCCAAGCTCAAGTTGATCCAGCTTTTGAGCGCCGGCTACAACCGCGCTGATCTTGACGCCGCGCGCCGTGCCGGCGTGCCCATCGCCAACAATGGCGGTGCCAATGCGGTGGCGGTCTCGGAGCACGCCATGATGCTGATGCTCGCGTGTTCGCGCCAGCTCAACATCCAGCATGCCAATGTCGGCGCCGGGCGCTGGCACGGCAATGCCTTCCCGCGCATTTTCGAGCTGCGCGGCAAGACCCTCGGCATCGTCGGCCTGGGCAATATCGGCAAGCGCACGGCGCGGCTGGCAACGGCTTTCGGCCTGCGCATCCTCCATTACGATATCGAGCGCCTGAATGAGGACGAGGAGGACGCCCTCGGCGTGCGCTTCCGCCTGCTGTCCGAATTGCTTGGTGAATCCGATTTTGTCAGTCTGCATGTGCCCCTCAACGATGGCACGCGGCACCTGATGACAGCCGACAGGCTTGCCCTGATGAAGCCTTCCGCGATCCTCGTCAACACCAGCCGCGGGCCGGTGGTCGACGAGGTGGCGCTCACTGCGGCCCTGACCGATGGCGAAATTGCCGGCGCCGGTCTCGACGTTTTCGAGCAGGAGCCGCCGGACCCGGACAATCCGCTCTTCACCCTCGATACGGTGGTGCTGACAGCACACCTTGCCGGTGGCTCACGCGAGAGCGGCACGGCGCGGGTGCGCAACGCCTTCGACAATGTGGAGCGGGTGGCGCGCGGCGCGGCGCCGCTGTGGCTGATCCCGGAATTGCAGGACTGAGGCCATGGGATTCTACAGCCGCCATATCCTGCCGCACTTCCTCGACATGGCGTGTGGCGTCAAGCCCATAAGCAAACAGCGAGAGAAGGTGGTGCCGCTGGCCGAGGGCCGGGTGCTCGAGATCGGCATCGGCAGTGGGCTCAACCTGCCGTTCTACGATCCCGCCAAGGTCGAGCGCGTCTTCGGCCTCGATCCGGCCGCGGAGATGCTGCGGATTGCCCGCAAGCGCGATGGCGCGGTGCCCTTCCCGGTGGACTATCTGGCCTTGGAGGATGGCGCGATCCCGCTGGAAGCCGGCAGCATCGACACGGTGCTGATCACTTACACGCTGTGCACCATTCCGGAGCCCGTACCGGCCCTCGACGGCATGCGCCCGCTGCTCAAGCCCGGCGGCCGCCTGATTTTCTGCGAGCACGGCAAGGCGCCAGACGCGGGCGTGGAGCGCTGGCAAAGCCGGCTCGACCCGCTCTGGGGCCGCATCGCCGGCGGCTGCCACCTCGGCCGCGATATTCCCGCCATCATCAGCGCCGGCGGCTTCCGCCTCGGCGAGGTCGAAAGCATGTACCTGCCCAAGACCCCCCGCTTCGCCGGCTTCAATTATTGGGGCACGGCGCTGCCCGCCTAAGCCAGGCAAAGCAATTCGGTGCCAGTCACCGAACTTAAAGGAGTAATTACAAACTGAATTACAACTATAAATTCGGTGACTGGCACCTATCTTGGCGTGGCGTCGGGTCTCGGTACGGGGCCTACAGCCGCAACCCCTTCGGCACGACGGCGCGCTCGACGAGCTCGAAGGCGCCTTGGGCGGCGAGTGCTAGCAGGGCGGCGGGGATGGCGCCCTGCAGGATCAGCGCGGTGTTGTCGAGGCGGATGCCCGTGAGGATGGGTTGGCCGTAGCCGCCGGCGCCGATCAGGGCGCCGAGGGTGGCGGTGCCGATATTGATCACGGCCGAGGTCTTGATGCCGGCGAGGATGGTGCGCCCGGCCAGCGGCAGCTCGATCAGGCGCAGGCGCTGGCCCGGCGTGAGCCCCAGCGCATCTGCGGATTCGAGCAACTCGGGCGCGATGCCGGTCAGCCCGGCATGGGTGTTGCGGATGATCGGCAGCAGGCTATAGAGAAACAGCGCCGCGATGGCCGGGGGGCCGCCGATGCCGAGCAGCGGGATCATAAACACGAACAGCGCCAGCGACGGGATGGTTTGGGCGATGCCGGCCGCGGCCAGGAGCAGCTGGCCGGTGCGTGGGCGCCGCGCGGCCAGCACGCCGAGGGGCAGGGCGACGACGATCGCCGCGCCCAGCGAGATCGCCACCAGGGCCAGGTGGTCGAGGGTATTGCGCCACAACGCCGAGAGCCAGCTTTCCTCGTCTGTCTCGACTGATAGCGCCAGGAAATCGGCGGCCACGCGGCTTTCGCTTTCGCCGTTGAGCTTTACGCGCGCATTGAGCCCGGCCATGGTCGCCGCATCGATGGTGCCAGTCAGGCCTGCGATGCCGGGGACCAGGGCCGCCGCTTCCGGGCGCGTCAGGATCACCGCCTCGTAGACCGGGAAATGGCCGAGGTCGTCTGCCAGCACGGCAAGGCCGTAATAGGCGATCTCGGCATCGGTCGAATAGAGATCCATGGCGTCGATGTCGCCGGAATCGAGACCGCGATAGGCGAGGTCGTGGTCGAGCCCGGTCACATCGGTCTGGGGCAGGCCGTAGCGCTCGCGCAGCGCCGGCCAGCCGTCGCCGCGGTCGAGGAACTCGTTGCCGAAGCCGAAGCTGAGGTCGGGCCAGCGCTGCAGGTCCGAGATCGTGGCGATGGCGAATTTCTCCGCCGTCTCGGGCCGCATGCCGATGGCATAGGTGTTGTTGAAGCCAAGCGGCGCGCTCATCGATATGCCCTTGGCGGCCAGCGCCTCGCGTATCGCCTCGATGCCGGTCAGCGCCGGGCCGCCTTCATCGGCGAGAATCTCGTGGGTGATGGTGCCGGTATATTCGGGATAGGCGTGGATCTCGCCAGTAAGCAGGGCGTCCCAGAGAATGCGCGTGCCGCCGAGCCCGCGCTTGTGCTCGGGCGCGGCGCCGGCCTCGCGGCCAAGGTGGACGAGGATCTCGCCAAGCACCACGGATTCGGTGAATGACTTGGAGCCGATGACGATGCGCTCCTCTGCGAGGGCGGCGGGCGCGGCAAGGCAGAGCAGGAGAAGCAGCCGCGCGATCATGGCGCGAGCATGCTGCGTTGGGCGGCGACGAAGGCTTCGACGAAGGGCTCCGCCGGTCGCGATACGAGATCATCCGCCGTGCCGCTTTGCACGATGTGCCCCTCGCGCAGCAGCACAATGCGGTCGCCGAAATAGGCCGCCTCGCCAAGGTCGTGAGTGACCAGCACCACGGTCTTGGCGAGCTCGCGGAAGATGGCGCGCAAGTCCGTCTGCAGATCATGGCGCACCATGGGGTCGAGGGCGCCGAGGGGCTCGTCGAGCAGGAGGACGTCCGGGTCGAGCATCAGCGCCCGCATCAGGGCGACGCGCTGGCGCTGGCCGCCGGAGAGCTGGGCCGGGTAACGGCCGAGCAGACCGATCGGCAGGCGCACGAGCTCGGCCAGATCGGCGAGGCGAGCCTCGATCCGGTTAGCGCTCCAGCCGAGCTGGCGCGCCATCAGGGCCACATTGCCGCGTGCGGTGAGGTGCGGGAACAGGCCGCCGCCCTGCACTACATAGCCCATGCGGCGGCGCGCCTCGCGGCCGAGCGGCGCATCGTCGAAGGCGACGCCGCCGGCTTGCGGCGAAAGCAGGCCCAGCAGCAAGCGCAACAGCGTCGATTTGCCACAGCCTGAGGGGCCGATCAGCACCGTGGTCTCGCCGGGCGCGAATTCTAGGCCGAAGTCCTCGAACAACGGATCGCCGTCGAAACTGAACCGCAGGTGCGAAAGCGAGAACATGAGACAAGCATAGCCCGCTGTGGCAGGATCGCGCCATGAAGATCATCGGCCTCGACCATATGGTGCTCACGGTGAGCGACATGGAGCGCAGCTGCGATTTCTATCGCAAAGTGCTCGGGCTCGAGGTCGCCATATTCGAAGGCGGGCGGCGGGCGCTCAGGTTCGGCAGCCAGAAAATCAACCTGCACCAGGCCGGCGAGGAGATAAAGCCCAACGCGCCGGCCGCGGCCCCCGGCACCGGCGATATCTGCTTCGTCACCGAAACGCCCATCGACGAGGTGGTCGAGACCCTCAACACCTATCTTGTGGAGGTCGTTTACGGCCCGACCCCGCAGAACGGGGCTTGCGGGCCGATGCGCTCGGTCTATTTCCGCGACCCCGACGGCAATCTGATCGAGGTGGCCAACTACGCCGAGGGCTGAAGCAGGCGCTGGTGTGGATCATGCCGTCGGGATAGAAGGCGGTGAAGGCGAAAGCAAAATCGACGCTGTAAGGAATGTCTTGCCAGGCGCCGTCGCCGTCGCGACGCTGCACGACGACGCTGCCCACATCCCTGCCCGCCGCGATCTCCTTGGAATCTACGGCGGAGGCCTGGCCCGGAGACCATGCCAGCCGTAAGTCGAAGTGAACGATCTCGCCCTCACGGCGCACCAGATCGAGACTCCAAGCTTCAGCCCCGACGCGGACCACGCGCTCGAGCGCGGCGATCCCCTCAGGCAGCGGCCCGCCGTAGAGGAATGGTCGCGGCGAGGAATCGTAGCCTTCGTAGGGCGTATAGCCGTAGCGCCTGGCATGATCGCCCACCAGCACCGTGCCTCGCGGCGCGCGGGCGCGGAAATCGGCAAAGGATTCGAGCCGCGCCGGAATCATATCGAGCAATGTTCCCGTCAGCTCGCCAATTATCGCCTCGCCAAGGAACTGCTGCCACCAGGTCTCGGTCTGGCGGTCGTACATCAAGAGGTCGGAATTGCGCAGGCGCCCGGTGGTGCCGAAATCTAGCACGCGCCCGGCCACCCGGCGGTCGAAGACGATGGCGGTGTTGCAAAGCGGGCAATAGGTCACGGCAACCGGCACGCCAGCCACGGTGTCGTTGGCGATCTCGTGCCAGATCAACACTCGCAGGGGATAGGCGCGGGCCTCGCCGCCGATGACAACGCCGACAACCGGGTCGACATCGCTGAGATGTTCCGATGCCTCCGCCACCGAGACCGTGCGCGGCTCGTCGATCGGAGGAATGCCGTCACGCGGCGGCCCGCCGGAGAACACCTCGGCCAGGTCGATCGAGCGCACAGCGAAGTCTGTCTTCGGAAACTCGCGCTCGGCACCGCGCGGAATCTGGGCCTGTGCCGCGACCGCGAAGAGACAGACGACGAAGGCGAGGGAAAACAGCTTCATGCCGGCAGTCTGGGGCGGCGGCATCCCAGCGGCAAGCGTTACGCCGCAGATTGTTACCGGCTGCGCGATGCTCTACGGTGCCGGCCGCAAGGACGAGGGAGACTGAGCGAATGAAGACGCGCATCACCGCAATGCTGCTGGCCAGCTTGGCCGCGCTGCCCTGGGCCACGGCCTATGCCGAGGACTGCAAGGCCCTCAAGCAACCTATCGCGTTGTTCGAGGCGGATGCCGAGGCTCTTGCCATGGCCCATGCGCCGGCCGGATGCAGCAAGGCCTGGGATGGCTTGATGCGCGGCCACCGGCACGTCTATTTCCGTGATGTCGGCGAGCGCATGCGCGAGGAGACGTGGAGCTATGTCGTCGAGGAGACCGCAGGGAATTGCATGGTGGACGGCGCGGCCATCGCGGTCGGGCATCTGGACAATGTGATTGTCACCTGTGAACGGCGCTTCCGTTGCGAGGACGATGAGCCCGTGCCGGTCGCCGCCACAGCCTGTGACATCATGACGCGTCGCTAACCATGCCGGGCCATGATCTGGTCAGCGGCTTTGCGGCCCTTGCCACCTCGACCATCGGCAATGTGCTCGACGAGCTCGGGCTGGGCGGGCTGATCGTCAACCTGCCGCCGCTGGTGCGCGGGCGCCCGTTTTGCGGACCGGCGGTCACGGCACAGGAGGTCTGCGGGCCCTTCGGCGGTTACGAGCCGGCGAACTTCCGCGTCGGTGCCATCCAGGATGCGGCGGGGCCGGGTGAGGTGGTGGTGATCGCCAATGACGGCGCCCAGGTCTCTACCTGGGGCGGGCTCGCTTCACTGGCCGCCGCGCGCAAGGGCATTGCCGGCGCGGTGATCGACGGCGGCGCCCGCGATATCGAGGAGATCGAGGCTTGCGGCTTCGCTATCCATGCCCGCCACCTGGTGCCCACCGGCGGGCGCAAGCGCATCAAGGTCGAGAGCATCGGCGAGCCTGTGACGGTGGACGGCGTGAGCGTCTCTCCTGGCGACATTATCGTGGCCGACGGCACCGGCATTGCCTGCATCCCGCTCGCGCAGGCCCAGGCGGTGCTGGAGATGGCGCAAGCCTTCGCTGCCAACGATCGCGAATCCGAGCGCCTGATCGAGGCCGGCGCCAGCCTGTCCGAGGCGATGCGACGCTTCGATACGATTTGACGCCGTTGCGTTACAGCGGATAGTCCCGCTCCGGATTCACCTTGCAGGTCTCGAGGAATTTGCGCACCTGGATCACTTCCTCTTTCGGCAGCTTGTGGTGGGCGGTGCTGAAATTCACCTTGTGCTCGCCCAGGTGCACGGCGAGCTTGCTGCTATGGCTGTGGGACAGCTCGGCGCCAAGCTCCTTGAACACGCTCTCGACGTCGCGCAGAGAGATGTTGGCACTGATGGGATGGGCGAAAAGCGCGTGCAGAACCTTGCGGTGGCGATGGTTCATCGGTGCGTTCCCTTGTGTGGTCAAGGATGCTCTGTGGATAGCACCATCACGGCTGCCGGCAATGACATTGGTCAAAGAATAAGGGCTCCGGCCGCATTTGGCCGGAGCCCCCTGTCTCGTTTCGCCTTAGTAGACGTTCTGTGCCGAGACCATGGCGTAGAGCATGGGGATCGACAGCATGGTGTTGGTGCGCGATGCCAGCATGGCCATGCGCGCGGCTTTCGGCTTCGCGTCGGCTTCAGCCTCCACAAGGCCGAGCGCGATTTGCTGCTTCGGCCAGATGATGAACCAGACATTGGCGGCCATGATCAGGCCCATCCACATGCCGAAGCCGATGGCGGCATGCTTGCCGACATTGTCGGTCAGCCCCAGCGCCAGCGCCTCGACGATATAGCCGTTGAGAACGGCCAGGATGAGACCCGTGACCACCGTCGACAGCGCCGCCCAGCGGAACCAGAACAAGGCCTCCGGCGCGATGTGCTTGCCGATGGCGGGTTTCAGCTCATCGGGGATCTTCGGCATGGTCGGGGCCTGCACGAAGTTGAAGTACCACAGCAGCCCGATCCACATGACGCCGCTGAGCACATGCAGCCAGCGAAAGAAGAACGCCCAAAATTCGTATTCCATGTCTTCCCTCCTGTCCGGCTCAGGCGCCGCCGCCGCTGGCGATGGCCGAAACCAGGAACACCATGACAACGGTGATGACCAATCCCATGGCAACTGTCATGGGTAACGATTCGAGCGGATTTTTCATGCGATGTCTCTCCTACTCGCGTCTCTTCGCAGTTCAGCCGCGAAATGATATGAAACCTAGCTTAGAGCCTTTCTAGACAAGATGGAACCGGTTTGACCAAGCTCAACGGCGCCAGAAGCTCGGCAGGAACAGCACCAGCACCGTGAAGAGCTCCAGCCGCCCCAGCAACATGGCCGCCGAGAGCAGCCATTTCGCGGAATCGGACAGGCTGGAGAAATTGCCGTTCGGGCCGATGACATCGCCGAGGCCGGGTCCGACATTGGCTACCGCCGTCGCCGCGCCGCTGATGGAGGTGAGGAAGTCGTGGCCATGCAGGGCCAGGCCCAGAGAGACGACGGCAAAGGCGGCGAAGAACAGGAAGTAGAAGCCCAGCACGGCGCCTGTCACGGCCTCGGTGATCGGTTTGCCGTTATATTGCGCGCTGATCACGCCGTGGGGGCGCAACATTTGCACGATCTGGATGCGCGTCGTGGTGAACAGCACCTGGAAGCGGAAGATCTTGATGCCGCCGGTGGTGCCGCCGGTGCAGCCGCCGACGAACATCAGGAAAAACATGACGGTCAGCGCCAGCGCCCCCCATTGGCCGTAGTCGGAAGCGCTGTAACCCGTGCCGGTCATCACCGAGACCGTGTTGAAGGCGGAGAGGCGCAGCGCGGTCAGTGCCGGCATCTCCAGGCGCAGCCAGGTCCACAGTGTCATCAAGGCCACCATGGTCGCGGCGATGGCGAGGAACCAGCGCACCTGGCTGTCGCGCACAAGGTCGCGGAAGTTGCCGCGCAGTGCCGCGATATAGAGCACGAAGGGCAGGGAGCCGAGGATCATGCCGACCGTGACGATGACGTCGACCTGGGGGTTGGCGAACTGGCCGATGGAACCGTCGACGGTGGAGTAGCCGCCGGTGGCAATGGTCGTCATGGCATGGCAGATGGCATCGAAACCGCCAAGCCCGGCCAGCCAGAGCAGCAAGGCCCAAAGCATCGTCAGCAGCACATAGACGATGCCGATGCCGCTTGCGACCTGGGCGGCGCGCGGCAGGGCCTTCTCCGACTGGTCCGATGACTCGGTACGGAAAAGCTGCATGCCGCCGATACGCAGGATCGGCAGGATCGCCACCGCCATGACGATGATGCCGATGCCGCCCAGCCATTGTAGCAAGGCACGCCAGAGCAGGATGCCCGGCGGGGCGCTATCGAGGCCGCTTATCACCGTCGAGCCCGTGGTGGTGAGCCCCGACATGGCTTCGAAATAGGCGTCTGCATAGGAAAGGTCGAGGCCGGAAAAGTGGAACGGCAACCCGGCGAACGCCGTCAGCACGACCCAGCTCGCCGTGGTCAGCACAAAAGTCTGCTGCACGCTGATGGTGAAGTCCGGGCGCTGGAAAGCCAGCACCAGCCCGGTACCGACGAAGAGCGTGGCGGCGGCGGCCGCGGCGAAGACCTGCCAGTCCGGCTCGCCGACGGCAAGGTCGGCCAGCGCCGGCAGGCTCATGGTCAGCGCCAGGATGATCAGCAGGATGCCGATCACGAACAGCGAGGGGCGAAAGTCAGGCACGGCCGTGGCCGCGTCGGGCTCTATCGACTGGTGTTGATCATGCCCAGGAACTCCCGCCGCGTCGTCGCGTCGTCGCGGAAGGCGCCGAGCATGCGGCTGGTCTTCATGGTCACGCCGAGCTTGTTGACACCGCGCGTCGTCATGCACTGATGCTCGGCCTCGACCACCACGGCCACGCCCTTGGGCCTGAGCACACCGTCGATGGCATCGGCGATCTGCACGGTCATCTTCTCCTGGATCTGAAAGCGCCTGGCATAGACGTCCACCAGGCGCGCCAGCTTGCTGATGCCGACGACCCGGTTGGCGGGCAGATAGGCGACGTGGGCGACGCCGATGATCGGCGCCATGTGATGCTCGCAATGGGAGGAAAAGCCGATGTCGCGCAGCACCACCATCTCGTCATAACCTTCGACCTCCTCGAAAGTGCGCTCGAGCAGCTCGGTCGGGTCCGTATCATAGCCGGCGAAGTATTCCCGATAGGCGCGTGCTACCCTTTCGGGCGTGCCCTGCAGGCCTTCGCGGTCCGGGTCGTCGCCGGCCCACAGCAACAGCGTGCGGATCGCCCTCTCCGCGTCTTCCTGGCTGGGACGGGGCTCGCTCACCCGTTCTCGATCAGCCACCGTCGATGCCGTCGCAGATTTGTTCATCGCTAAAGCCTCAGTGCACGTGATTGCGGGCGTTCGGCCGGTCTAGGGCGAAGGCGGGCACATCGACGTCAAATTGCTCGCCGGAAGCCGCCACCATCTCGTAGTGCCCGACCATGAAGCCGCTTTCCGTCATCAGCGGCGTGCCGCTGGTATATTCGAAGGCCTCGCCCGGTGCCAGCACGGGCTGTTCGCCGACCACGCCGGCGCCGCGCACTTCCTCGGTATGGCCATTGCCGTCCGTGATCCGCCAATAGCGGCTGCGCAGCTGCACGGTCGCCTCTCCGTGGTTCTCTATGCGTACGCGATAGGCGAAGACATAACGGGAATCGTCCGGCGAGGACTGCTCCTCCAGGTAATAGGAGCGCACCGTCACCATGATCTCCCGTGTGGTCGTCGCATAGGCGACGCCGTCGTCTTCAGCCTGTGTCATCGCCCATTTCCGCAAGAATGCACATAGCCTGTGCCAAGCGGCCAGGGTTGTCCAGTCCCTGAGGCTCAGCCGGCGCTACAGGAGCCGCCGCCGAGCACGCAGAAGCGGGCGCAATGGGGATGGTTCAGCATGACCTCGCCGGCTGCATCCGCCAGGCTAGCGCCCATGACGAAGCCCGGGTCGTAGGCCAGCAGCGTGCACGCCATCAGCTGCGCTACGCCGCCCTTGGGCTTGACCACCATGCGCGAGTGCGCACACATCATATCGTCTGGCTTGATGCCGAGATGGTCCCAGCAGGCGATGCTGATCTCGGGCACGTCCGCGGTCTCGTCCATCTCGGGAAACAGCATCAGCGCTGCCGGGTCGCCGGCATCGAGTGGCAGATCCAGCCTGGTGAAAAGCCGCCGGTAGCCGTCGCGCATCTGCGCCTCCGACTCGCCCCAGCGCAGACGGCCGGCGACGGCGATGGAGAAGCCGTTCCGCGCCAGCCATTGCAGCCCGTCGATACTTGGCTGCCAGGAGCGTGCCCCGCGCTCCTGCTCGTGCAGGGCGGCGCCGAAATGGTCGAGCGAGACGCGCAACACCAGGCGATCGCCCCAGCGCACGGCCAACGGCTGCAGGCGCTCTGCGCATTTCATCATCGGCCGCATGGCGTTGGTCAGGATCAGCACCCGGAAGCCCCGCGCTAGGCACAGTTCCACGCAATCCAGCAGATCCGGGTTCATGAACGGCTCGCCGCCCGTAAAGCCGATCTCGCCAGTCGGCAGGCCAAGTGCTGCGATCTCGTCGAGATAGCCGCGCACCTCATCCACGGAGAGATAGGCGAGGCGGTCGTTGCGCGGGCTCGATTCGATGTAGCAATGCCCACAAGTGAGGTTGCACAGCGTTCCCGTGTTGAACCAAAGCGTATCCAACGCACTCAGCGCCACATGCGCGCGCGGGACCCCTTTGGCGGTACGGCTGGGATTCTGGAACTTGTTCGGATCGAGCGCGGGATCGGGCAGGGGCAGGGCAGCAGGCATGGTCTCTCGCATTTCCTATCACGGGCTCGCCGGCCCTTGGCCGGACATTAACAGGAAAGCGTCAGGGGGAGGGCGGGTTTTGTCAACTGAGCTGGGGACGGGTCACTTAGTCGTGAAGACCACCAACGCCTTGCAGGGCGATGTGCTCACTTGCTCCTTATCCCCCAAACGGCTACGATTCGCGCCGCTAAGCGGGCGTAGCTCAGTGGTAGAGCGTCAGCTTCCCAAGCTGAATGTCGTGGGTTCGATCCCCATCGCCCGCTCCATTCCCGTGATCGGGGGGCGCTATGCGAGAGCTCGTGGTGGCTAACAGCCCGTTGATTAAGTGGCTTTGCTGATTCTCACTCCCAGACGATGAATG
>CAYPAX010000053.1:0-30847 GCA_964408735.1 uncultured Rhodospirillaceae bacterium
AGAATCAGACACAGCGACACGCGTCCAGAGCAGACTTCGTCAACGGGCTGCTAGCCGTGAAGCGCTCTAGACCCTACCAGGTGTCGATGAAGGCGTGTTTCTTGCCCGTGCGTGTTGGGGTTGGCGGCACCCGGCGCAGGCCGTTGGCGATCCAGCTGCGAGTCTCGGCGGGATCGATGACGTCATCGAGCCCGCCGCCGGCAGCGGCATTGACCGCGCGCGCCGTATCGTAGGCTTCCTCCACCCGGCGCTCGAATTCGAGGCGGCGCTCTTCTTCGTCGTCGATCGCGGCCAGATCCTTGCGATAACCGAGCTTCACCGCGCCTTCGATGTTCATGCCGGCGAATTCCGCCGTCGGCCAGGCCACCATGAAGAAGCCCACCAGCGCGCTCGCCCCGCACATCGCTTGCACGCCGAGGCCATAGGCCTTGCGTACGACCACGCCGAACAGCGGCGTCGTCAGATTGGCGCCGGTGTTGAACATGCGCGTCGAGTGGCGCACCAGCGCCGTGCGCTCGGCATCGGGGCCGACCATGATGCCCGGGCAGTCCATCAGGCTGAGCACTGGAATGTCGAAGGCATCGCATAGCTGCAGGAAACGGGCACCCTTGTCGGCACCGTCGGAATCGATGGCGCCGGCGAGATGATGCGGATTGTTGGCAATGACGCCCATCGGCTTGCCTTCGATGCGGATGAAGGCGGTGATGACGCCGATGCCGAACTTCTCGCGGATCTCCAGCACAGAGCTCTCATCGGCAACAGTGTGGATGATCTCGCGCATGTCGTAGAGGCGCACCCTGTTTTCCGGCACGATCTGGCGCAAGCGGCGTTGATCCGGCGCCTGCCAATCGTCTATCGGGCCCTGGAAATAGGAGAGATAGGTCTTGGCGACCGCCACAGCCTCTTCCTCGTCCTCGACCAGGATATCGACGACGCCGTTCGGCACCTGGAACGACATCGGCCCGACTTCCTCCGGCGTATAGACGCCAACGCCACCGCCCTCGATCATGGCCGGGCCACCCATGGCGATGGTCGACGCCTTGGTGGCAATGATCACGTCGCAACAGGCAAGCAGCGCCGTATTGCCGGCAAAGCAGCGGCCGTTATTGATGCCTATCAGAGGCACCAGGCCGCTGAGCTTGGAGAACTGGGTGAAGGTATGGGTGTCGAAGGCGACGGCAGGCCCGTTGTTGTCGTCACCGGGGCGCCCCCCGCCGCCTTCAGAGAATAGCACCAGGGGCAGGCGGAAGCGGTTGGCAAGCTCGAACATGCGGTCCTGCTTGTAGTGATTGCGCTTGCCCTGAGTGCCGGCCAGCACCGTGTAGTCGTAAGCGACCACCGCCACCCGGGCATGCTCGTCGTCAAACAGCTCACCATTGACCATGGCGGTGCCGGCGACGACGCCATCGGCCGGTGTGTTCTTGCGCAGGGCTTCCATGTCATGGCGCTGATGCTGCTTGGCAACGATGAGCGGCCAATATTCCTGGAAAGAGTCTTCATCGACCAGTTGCGCGATGCTTTCACGCACCATGCGCATGCCGCGCGCCTTGTGCTTGGCGACCGCCTCGGGCCGGTTTTCGTCAAGGGTGGAGGCATGGCGATCGATGACGACCTGCAAGTCCGGGCGAATGTGGTCGGGATCGACTTCGGCCACGCCTGCCGCGGCTTCGCCGCCCGCCACCTCCGACGCTTCGATAAAGACGATGGGATAGCCTTCGCGCACCACGTCGCCCACGGCCATGGTGACGTCACGCACAACGCCGCTCTGGTTGGCGGCGATGACATGCTCCATCTTCATGGCCTCGACAACGGCGAGCTGCTGTCCCTCGCGCACGGCATCGCCCGCGGCCACGTCGATGGCAACGATGGTGCCTTGGATCGGAGCGACAAGACCGACAGAGCCATCGGGGCCAGTTGGCGCGGTGTCGGCAGGCAGCACGGTGGCGGCGGCCTGCGCCTTGACCTCCGCGTCATGGGCGAACAGCGCCAGCGGATCGCTGCTCGCGATCTTGGCGCCTGCGTGACCGTCCTGGCCGTGTGCCGCCGGCGCGACATAGCGTTGCCGTTGTGCATGGTCAGCCCGCGCCAATGCGGCCATGTTGTCGTCAACCCAGCGGGTATGCACCCGTGCGGCCATAACATCGTCATGGCCAAGAATGCTTTGCAGGAAGGCGATGTTGACGTCTACGCCGCTGAGCCGGAACTCGCTCAAGGCACGTCGCGTCTTGGCGAGGGCCGCCTCGATGCCGCCGTTGCTGTGGCATATGACTTTGGCGAGCAGGGAATCGTAGGCCGTGCTGGTGCGATAGCCGGCATAGCCGAAACCGTCGGTGCGCACGCCGGGTCCGCTGGGCGCGTCGTAGGCAAGCAGGGTGCCGCTGCCGGGGCGCACCGCGCCGTCGGCGGTCACCGCCTCCATGTTCACACGCGCCTGCACGGCAAAGCCACGCGGGCGTGGCGGCGCATCAAGGCCGAGGTCTGCGAGCGTCGCGCCGTCGGCGATCTGCAGCTGGGCCTGCACCAGGTCCACCCCGGTCACTTCCTCCGTAACCGTGTGCTCGACTTGGAGGCGCGCATTGGCCTCGATAAAGACGAACGTGTCTTCGGCGGCATCGACAAGGAACTCGAAGGTGCCGAGATTGCCATAACCGACGCTGTCGGCCAGACGCACGGCAGCGTCGATCAGCCGTGCCCGCAGCTGTTCGTCGATGTACGGCGCCGGTGCGATCTCGACGATCTTCTGGTAACGCCGCTGCAAGGAACAATCGCGCTCGCCGAGATGGACGATTCCGCCGGCCGTGTCACCAAGGATCTGCACCTCGATATGGCGGGCATGGGACAGGTATTCCTCGACATAGACGTCTTCACGGCCGAAGGCGGCCTTGGCCTCGGAGCGGCAGCGCTCATAGGCTGCGGCGATATCGTCAGCGGCCATGACGGCGCGGCTGCCGCGACCACCGCCACCGGCGATCGCCTTGATCATCATCGCGCTGCGGTCGAGGGACCCGAAGAAGGCTGCGGCCTCGTCCAGCGTCACCGCGTGATCGATGCCACGCAGCACCGGTACGTCGGCCGCGCCGGCGGCGGCGCGGGCGCGGGCCTTGTCGCCGAACAGAGCGAGATGCTCTGCCTCCGGGCCAACGAATATCAGCCCGGCCTTGCGGCAGGCCTCGGCGAAATCCGCGCGCTCGGCGAGGAAGCCGTAGCCCGGATGAACGGCGTCGCAGCCTTGCGCCTTGGCGGCGGCAATGATCGCAGCGGCATCGAGATAAGCCGCAGCACCGCTGCCGGCGAGCTCCACCGCCTCGTCCGCCATGCGCGTATGCAGGCTCTCCGCATCATCCAACCCATAGACCGCGACACTGCGCAGCCCGAGATCGGCGGCGGCGCGGGCGATACGAATGGCGATCTCGCCGCGATTGGCGATCAGCAAGGCAGATATGGGCATGGCGGTCCCTCATGTTTGGACAGTTATACCAAGGCTCGGCGATAATGCCCCCATGCAACGCGGGACCCCAGAGAGGAAGACGGCGCTTGATGGCGTCAGCGTCGTCGAGTTCGGCGACGGCGTTGCAGTCGGCTATTGCGGCGCGCTGCTGGCTGCCTGCGGCGCCGAGGTCATCAAGATCGAGCCACCTGGTCATGGCGATTCGGTTCGCCATCTGCCGCCTTTCGCCGATGGTGTAGCCACACCGGAAGCCAGCGGCATGCACGCTTTCCTCAATGCCAACAAGCTGAGTTGCGTGCTTGATATGACTACGCCAGACGGTCCGGAACAGGCGGTACGCCTGGCCGAAACCGCGGATATCGTGCTGGAAGCCCTCGGGCCCGGCAAGGCAGACGCTCTCGGCCTCGGCGATCCGCACGGGATCCTGGTTTCGCTGAGCTGGTTCGGCAACGACGGACAGCGGCGCGACTGGGTCGGCAGCGACTCCGTCGTCCAGGCCCTGGGGGGATTCCTCTACCCAATCGGTCGCAAGGAAGGCCCGCCTGTTATCCCCGGCGGCTATCAGGCCCAGATAACCGGCGGCCTCACCGCCTTCGTCGCCGCCATGACAGCGCTCCTCGGCGGTGGCGGCGCGCACATAGACCAGTCGATCCTGGAAGCCCAAACCACCTATACCGAGAACGCCGGAGTGCGGTTGGCTTATGATGGCTCGCCGTCGGCGCGCAAGGGCCTCAACCGTTTCGAGCCCACCTATCCGCAGACAATCTATCCCGCAGCCGACGGCTGGATCGGAGTCACCGCCCTGACGCCGCCGCAATGGCGCGCCTGCTGCGAGCTGATCGGCGCCCCCGAGTTGGCTGACGATCCCCGCTTCGCGACTCCCCTCGAACGCTGCAATCGCGCCGAGGCACTCGATGCGATCCTTATTCCCCTGTTCCGCAAGCGCCCCGCGCTCGCGTGGTTCCACGAGGGCCAGGCCCGCCGCCTTCCCTTCGCCCTGGTGCCGACCATGGCGGACCTGGCGGACCTCGACCATTTCCAGGCCCGCGAGCTGCTGGCCTCCTACGAGCACCCGGACATCGGCAGTTTTTCGGCGGCCACCATCCCCTGGAAGCTGGCGGCGACCCCCCTGCGCCGTGGCGGAGTGTCGCCACGGCTCGGCGAACACACTGAGATGGTCCTGGACCGAGCGGCCAGCCCCCGCGAGGCCTCACAAAAGACGCCGCCATTGAATGGCATTCGCATCGTCGATCTGACCATGGGCTGGTCCGGACCGCTTGCCACGCGCCATCTTGCGGATATGGGCGCCGAGGTCGTCAAGATCGAATCCTGTGGCTATCCCGATTGGTGGCGCGGCTGGGAACATACGCTGGAAAGCCTGGCGACCCGGGAGCACGAGAAAAGCGCTATCTTCAATCACATGAACCGCAACAAACTCGGCGTCGCCATCGATCTGACCCGCAGCGAAGGGCGGGCGCTGGCGCTCAAGCTCGTGGCGCGGGCCGATGCGGTGATCGAAAACCAGGCCACCGGCGTCATGGCCAAGCTCGGCCTTTCCTACGATGCACTGAAGCAGGTCAACCCGCAGATCGTCATGCTGTCGCTGCCGGCATTCGGCGCCGAAGGCCCGTGGTCGGGCTATCGCGGCTATGGCTCGACAGTCGAACAAGGCGCCGGCCTGCCCCACTTGACGGGCGAGGCAGACGGCCCGCCGTTGCAAACCCACGTCGCCTATGGCGATGCCTGCGGCGGGCTCAATGCTGCCGGGGCCCTGCTGGTCGCCCTGTTCTACCGCGCCCGCAGCGGCCAAGGACAACGGTTGGAAATCTCGCAGGTCGAATGCATGCTGCAGCAAGGGATGCAAGGCACCATCGCGCAAGGGCTGACCGGGGCGCCACCGCCGCGAACCGGCAACCGCCATCCCCTCTTCGTGCCCCATGGCTGCTTCGCCTGTGCTGCGCCCGACAGCTGGCTCGTCGTTGCCGTAACTGACGAAACGCAATGGGCGCCCCTATGCGAGACTATCGGCCGGCCTGAGCTGGCGCGGCTCACATGGTCCGAGCGACAGGCAGAGCAGGATTCTATCGAGGCCGCCATAGCGGCCTGGACCCGAACCGTGCAGGCCGATGCCGCCATGGAAGCACTTCAGGCCGCTGGCGTGCCCGCCGGCACAGTGCGGCGGAGCAGCGACCTGTTACACGATCCGGCCTTTGTCGAGCGCGGCTTCTGGCGCGAAATCGAGCGCGATGTGGTGGGTCCCAAGCCACACCCGCTTACCCCCTGGCGCTACAATGGCAGCCGCGCAGAGCTGCGCTCCCCAGCGCCGTTGCTCGGCGAACATAACCGAACCGTGTTGTGCGATATGCTTGGCCTGGGCGAGGATGAGCTCGCCGACTTGGCGGCGGCCGCAATCATTGGCGATAAACCGATAGCGCCCTAGGAAACATCGGAGGGAAAGGGACGGTTGTGCAGCGGGCGGGGCAGCGCTGACGGATCTGGCAGCCAGCCTGCCTGGCCCATATGATCCCTGTAGAACCTCAGGATTCCGGCCGTCTCCAGGACAGCATCCAGGCGTTCGTTCCGCAACGAGGCGTATCGCGCGAGCAGCGTGGCGCGGGCATCTTTTAAAAAAGTCCGGCACCGCGATATTCACGCTCTGGCAGGATGTGAAGCGGACGACCGCCTGGCCATCTACCGTCGCCTGCGAGACCCAGGGCAGATAGTGCCGGCCGATCTCGGCGAGCAGGGCGATGAGCGCGTCCGGGATGTCGTCCACCCGGCACCAGTCGCCGAAGTCCTGATCCTCGGGCTCGAATAGCCGGTGCGTGTGATCGACCAAGCGAGGTGCATCCGCCTCGAGCCAGCGGCGGCAAAGCGGCTCGCGGTTGAAATGCGCTTCGTTGCCGCCGTAGATGGCAAAATCCGCCAGTGACGGGCGCTCTCCGAACAGGTAGGAGCGCTCCTGCAACAGCTTGCCGACCGCACGCTGCCAGGGCCGCAGGACGTCGTCGACCCAGCACTGCACGTTCTGCGGCGTAGCACCAAATGGCGGCGTCGAGCTTTTCAGCCGTGCTTCCGCGTCCGCTCCCGCCTCGTCGCGGCTGACAGCGCGATGAATCGAGGCCTCTCGTCCGATTTCCCACCTGGCATATTGTGCGTTTTCCTCGAAGTACCAGCGGGTCGGCGGACCGCAGCGGTAGAGCCACTCGTCGCAAAAATCCTCGATCGCGAAGCAGAGGAAACGCAGCGTTTCATCCTCGGGCAGCACCGCATGCTGACGATAGCGTTCCTCCAAATGAAGGATGATCGACGTCGTGTCCCAGATGATGTCGCCGTCCGGCGTCTCCACCACCGGCATGCCACCCGGCCAATCCGACGCCAGCACGTGATCCGGATAGGCCTTCGTTCTCTGTAACCAGGGCAGCCCTTTGTAGGACATGTACCCGGTGAGCTTTCTGGTGAAGAATGACAGCGTGTGCCCGTATATCCGATAGGGCCGCGGCATCTTCAGGGGGTTCGGCACTGCCAAGGCTGCTCTCCTTCCTGAGCTGCCGCCGTGCCCCCCCGAAGCTCGACCGCTTTGCGCTAAAGCCTACGCTGCCTCGACATCGCCGAGGAACTTGCCAACGCGCTCGCGCATAGCACCGGAGGCGTCCACCACCTCGCGAGCCGACGACAGGACCTGGCCAGCGGCCTCACCCGTGGTTTCGGCGGCCTCGTTCACGCCATGGATATTGCTTGTCACTTCCTGCGTGCCGCTCGAGGCCTGCTGAATGTTGCGCGCGATCTCCTGGGTCGCCGCCTGCTGTTCCTCGACGGCAGAGGCGATAGTTGCGGCGATCTCGTTCATCTTGTGGATGGTATCGGAGATATTGCCGATTACCTCAACCGAATCCGCCGTGGCGTTCTGGATGCCGGAGACCTGCGTGCCGATTTCGTCGGTTGCCTTTGCCGTCTCATTGGCCAGTTTCTTGACTTCGTTGGCAACCACGGCGAATCCCTTGCCGGCATCGCCGGCGCGAGCGGCCTCAATGGTCGCGTTTAGCGCCAGAAGGTTGGTCTGCTCGGCAATGCTGGTGATCAAGGCGACGACCTCGCCGATTTTCTGTGATGCCTCGGCGAGTCCGCGTATCTCGTCGTTGGCACGATCCGCAGCCGAAACGGCTTGCGCGGCGATCTCGGTCGAATGGGATACCTGACGGCCGATTTCGGAGACCGATCCGGAAAGCTCCTCGGCTGCCGCAGCGACCGTCTCGACGTTGGTCGCCGCCTCTTGCGCCGCCGCGGCGACCGCGGTCGACTGGTTACTGGTCTCCTCGGCCACCGCCGACATTTGCTCGGCCGTCTGGGTCAACTCGCCCGAAGAGCGGCCCAGGCCCTCGAGCAACTCGCCTACGGCGCCATCGAAATCCGTGGTCAGGCGGTCCATGGTTTGACTGCGCTGCTCGCGTATTTCCTCCTCCATGCGCTGCGCCTCGGCCATCTTGTCCGCTTCGATCATGTTCTTGCGAAACACCTCGAGCGCCTGCGCCATACCGCCGATCTCATCCTGGCGATCGGTATCACCCACATCGACTGTCTTGTCGCCCTCGGCGAGTGCAGCCATGGCTCCGGTCATATTGGTTAGGGGCCTGGTAATGCTTCTCACGATCGCCAGCACCAGAACGGCGGTAACCGCCACCAGCACGATGATCACGATTAGCAGAACGATAAAGCCCATGCGCGCATCCCCGTATATGGCACCAGCTTCCGAGAGCACGGCAGTGGCGATGCGGTCTTCGACATCCTTGAGCAGTTCAATTTTCGCCGTAATGTTCTGGAACCAGTAAGGCGCTTCGATGCCACCGGTATTGCCCGTAATCGGGCTCTCGATGGCGATGGTGCGCATGCGGTCGACTTCGTTTACAGCATCGCCAGCCACGGTCGCTGCGAAGAAGTCGACGAGATCGCTGCCGGCATAATTCCTGAAGACGCTGAGAAAGGTGTCCTGCATGGCAATGAGTTGCAAGAAGCGCCGATAGACGGCGGGCTTGAATTCGCCGGAGCCAAAACCTGCCGCGCCCATGGCACGCTCAATACCGGCACGCTCCTTGGCTTGCAGGAAGGCGGTATAGGCGGCAATGGACCGGGTGAGACCGCTGTCATTGCTGAGCACCGCCATGTCTTCGACCACGCGCAACAATTTGGCAATCGTGCCGGAGTAGTATTTCGCCATTTCGCCGACAGTCATGTTCAAAGCCGAGATTTGCTGGCGCGTGCCGTCCAACCCGGCCACTGCCGCGTTGGCTGCTGCAATGTTGCCCGCGAAGGTTTCGCCATAGCTATCGACCGCAAAGTCGCTCAACGCCTCCTCCAACGCCTGCCGGCTGGTGTCGGTTCCACTGCGCTGCTGCGGCAGATCGCTTGCAAAGTTTACGCCGCCACTGCCGATGAAGCCCGCCGACATGCCGCGTTCCTTTTGCATCTCGTGGGCCAGCGCGCTCACCGTCGGTGCCAGCTCGGCCAAGGCCTGCAACTTCGCCATTTCAGCCGAGACGGCTTGCCTGTCCACGACTGACATAATGGCAAAACCCAACATCGCAATCACAGGCACCGTGATCGCGACGGCGATACGGACTCCGATTTTGGCATTCTTCAAGAAACTAAGCACAGCTTATCCCCCAAGGCTTTACCTGCGTGACCCGCACGGGATCCAACGCCAATCCTTACCCTCAACACTTGACGAGCCGATCGCGACTGGCACGGTCCTGGCCCCGGCCGCAGACACGTGGCACCACCGATCCTCTCAGCTCAAGTTTGGAATCTAGGTTGATAATCGGCGCAGGCAAACAGCCATGAAGATTTTGTGGGTATTTTTTGAAATCGCTTTCCGATTCCTTGCCAGAGCCGCCCCTGCGGAGACATCCCGGCGCTTGTCGAGTCCGACAAGGGAATTGAGGCAGGTCAATGTCCGCCATGCCGATTTGAGCCAAATTGGCGCTCTTGAGCAATGTCTGGCACGTGGAGTAACAACCGGGAAGGGCGATGTTTCAGGTGCGAATACACGGCCGGGGGGGCCAAGGCGTGGTAACCGCGGCGGAGCTCCTCTCGATCGCGGCCTTCTTCGAAGGCAAGCACGCGCAAGCCGTCCCCAGCTTCGGGTCCGAGCGCATGGGCGCGCCGGTGGTCTCCTACTGCCGCATCGACGATACGGACATCCGCCTGCGCGAACCCATCAACCGCCCCGATGCCCTGATAATCCAAGATCCGACTCTGCTGCACTCCGTGGATGTGTTTCAGGGCCTCGAGACGGATGGCTTTATCCTGATCAATTCGCGGCGCTCGTTCGAGGATTTGGGCATCGCCGAGTTCGTCGCAACATTCCCGCATGGCCACGTGCGAGACGTCGGCGCCACGGATCTTGCCTTGAAACATGTCGGGCGGGCGGTGCCGAATGCCGCCCTATTGGGAGGCTTCGCCGCCATATCTTCAGAGATCCAGCTATCTTCGGTCGAAAGGGCCATTCGCGAAAAGTTTCCCGGCCAGATCGGCGAGGCCAATGCCGCCGCCGCACGGGAAGCCTTCGAGAGCGCCAAGGCCGCCTGAAGGAGGCATGCCGTGCTGAAACAGATCGAAGGATCCCTCGCCGTCGCCCAGGCTATCGCGCTGTGTCGGCCCGAGGTGGTCTGTGCCTATCCCATCACGCCACAGACCCACATCGTCGAAGGCGTCGGCGCGATGGTGAAGACGGGCGAATTGGAAAATTGCGAGTTCATCAACGTCGAATCCGAATTCGCCGCACTCTCCGTCGCCATCGGTGCCTCGGCAGCCGGCGCCCGCGCCTATACCGCCACAGCCAGCCAAGGCATCCTCTATATGGCGGAGGCCGTCTACAACGCCGGCGGCCTGGGCCTGCCCATCATCATGACAGTGGGCAACCGCGCCATCGGTGCCCCGATCAACATCTGGAACGATCACACCGACGCCATGGCGGTGAAGGACGCCGGTTGGATTCAGCTTTTCGCCGAAACCAATCAGGAAGCGGTGGACTTGCACATCCAGGCCTTCCGCCTGGCCGAAGAGCTGAGCTGCCCGGTCATGGTCTGCATGGACGGCTTCATTCTCACCCATGCCTATGAGCGCGTCGATATCCCGACCCAGGATCAAGTCGATGCCTTCCTGCCGCCTTACGAGCCGGTGCAGGTCCTCGACCCGGCGGTGCCCTACTCCATCGGCGCCATGGTCGGCCCCGACGCCTTTACCGAGGTGCGCTATCTCGCGCACGAAAAACAACTTCAGGCGCTGCGCCTGATCCCCGAGATCGGCAGCGCCTTCGAGGATGTGTTCGGCCGCACCTCGGGTGGGCTGGTCCATTCCTACCGCACCGAGGGCGCGGAGACGGTGGCCGTCGCGCTGGGCTCGGTCAACGGCACCATCAAGGACGTCGTCGACGTCATGCGCGACAAGGGCGCCGCGGTCGGCTCGGTCAGTGTCACCTCGTTCCGGCCATTTCCCCTGGAAGAATTGAGAACCGCACTCGAAGGCGCCAAGCATGTGGTGGTGATAGAGAAGAGTCTGGCTCCCGGGCTCGGCGGTATCGTCTCCTCCGATGTCCGCATGGCGCTGCGAGATGCGCCGATACCCGTCTACACGGTCATTGCCGGGCTTGGCGGACGGCCAATCACCATGGCCTCGCTCGAAGAGGTGCTCGCGGGCGCAGCGGCCGGACGGCTGCCGGACACGCAGTTCCTCGACCTCGATCACGGCATCGTCGAGCACGAGATCATCCGCTCTCATCAGGTCAGGCGCTCGGGACCGACCGCTGAGAACATCGTCAGGACCCTGGCCGCCGCGGGCGGCTCAGGCGACGAATAGGGGGAAGCGTCATGGCTGACGACAGTGCCCTGCAGCGCGTCAAATTCTACCAGACCGGCACCCATACGGTCGGCAACCGGCTGATGGATGAAGAGGCGCGCAGCGTCCAGGCCTCGATGGACCGCTCGAATGCGATCACTTCCGGGCATCGCGCCTGTCAGGGCTGTGGCGAGGCGCTCGGCGCGCGCTATGCCCTGGATGTCGCCATGCGGGCGACCGGCGGACAGCTTGTCGCCGTGAATGCCACGGGATGCCTCGAAGTGTTCACCACGCCCTATCCGGAAACCTCGTGGCAGATCCCCTGGCTGCATTCCCTGTTCGGCAATGCCCCGGCCGTTGCCACAGGCGTCGCGGCGGCCATGCGGCGCAAGGGGCGTGACATAAAGGTGGTGGCGCAGGGCGGCGACGGCGGCACTACCGATATCGGCTTCGGATGCCTGTCCGGCATGTTCGAGCGCAACGACGACGTCCTCTATATTTGCTACGATAACGAAGCCTATATGAACACCGGCGTACAGCGCTCCTCGGCAACGCCGGCATCGGCGCGCACGGCGACCACGCCGGCGGTGGGCGCCGCGCCCGGCAATATCTTCGGTACCGGCAAGAACCTGCCGCTCATCGCCATGGCGCACAATATCCCTTACGTGGCCAGCGCCACCGTCGCCGACCTGCACGACCTGGAAGCCAAAGTGAGCAAAGCCATGGCCGTTGCCGGATCGCGCTACCTGCACGTTTTGGTGCCCTGCCCTCTGGGCTGGGGCACGGCGCCGCACGACACCATTCGCATCGCACGGCTTGCCGTCGAGAGCGGGTTCTTCCCGGTGTTCGAGGCTGAGCACGGCCAGGTGACAGGATCGCACAAGATCCGCCACCAGGTGCCGGTGGCGGACTATCTCAGACCACAACGCCGCTTCGCGCACCTCTTCCGCAAGGGCGCAGAGGACACGGAGCGCCTGGCCGCCCTGCAGCGCATGGCAGATGCCAATATCGAGCGTTTCGACATGTTGGCCGAAGGGGGCGGCGAATGAGCAAGCGACTGCCCTTCGCCATCACCCTCGATACCGGCAGCAGCCTCGCCAATCAGACCGGCTCCTGGCGCACCGAGCGGCCCGTCTATGTGGACCGCCTGCCGCCCTGCAACGCGGCCTGCCCGGCCGGCGAGAATATCCAGAACTGGCTGTATCATGCCGAGGAAGGGGACTATGAGCGGGCCTGGCAAGTGCTGATGGAAGACAATCCCCTGCCAGGCGTCATGGGCCGCGTCTGCTACCACCCCTGCGAGACGGCATGCAATCGGGACGAGCTTGACGAGGCCGTCGGCATCCACGCCATCGAGCGCTTCCTCGGGCGCAGCGCCTGGGAACATGGCTGGAAGCCCGAGTTCGATACCGAACCATCGGGCAAGCGCGTGCTTGTGGTCGGCGCCGGGCCGAGCGGCCTTGCCGCCGCCTATCATCTCACCCGGCTCGGCCATGCCGTCACCATCCGGGAGGCCGGGCCCATGGCCGGCGGCATGATGCGTTTCGGTATTCCCAAATATCGCCTGCCGCGCGACGTCCTGGACTACGAGATCCAGCGTATCTTGGACATGGGTGTCGCGTTGGAGCTCAACAGCAAGGTCGAGGATATCGAGGCCGCCTTCCGGAACGAGGGCTTCGATGCGGTATTTGTCGCCGTGGGCGCGCATTTGGCCAAGCGCATCGATATCCCGGCCTATGCCGCAGGCACGATCCTCGATGCGGTCAGCCTGTTGCGCGACATGGAGACGCAAGCCGAGCCGCCGCAGCTCGGCCGGCGCGTCATCGTCTATGGCGGCGGCAACACGGCCATGGACGTGGCACGAACCGCCAAGCGGCTCGGTGTCGAGGAGCCCATGATCGTCTATCGGCGTACGCGAGAGCAGATGCCAGCGCACGAATTCGAGGCCGCCGAGGCCGAGGAGGAAGGCGTGATGATCCATTGGCTGCGCACCATCAAGCAGATCGATGATACCAGCTTCACCGTCGAGAAGATGGAGATCGATGGGCAAGGGCGGCCGCAGCCGACCGGCGAGCTCGAGACCATCGAGGCCGACACCTTGATCCTGGCGCTGGGCCAGGATGTCGATACCGCCTTCCTGCAGAACCTGCCGGGCGTCAGTGTGGCGGACGGCGGCATAGTGGCGGTTGACGAGCGGATGATGACCGGCCGCGAAGGCCTCTTCGCAGGCGGCGACATGGTGCCGGCGGAACGCACGGTGACCGTCGCCGTCGGTCATGGCAAGAAAGCGGCGCGCAATATCGATGCCTGGCTACGGGGCAAGCGCCACGAACCCCTGGCCAAGCCCGAGCTTGCCCACTATGGCACCCTGAACACGTGGTATTACGACGACGCCCCGAAGACAGTGCAGCCGCAGCTCGACCTCGTGCGCCGCCAGTCCGAATTCGAAGAGGTGTTGCAGGGATTGACCGAAGACAACGCCCTGTACGAGGCGCGGCGCTGTCTGTCCTGCGGCAATTGCTTCGAATGCGACAACTGCTACGGCGTTTGCCCGGATAACGCAGTGATCAAGCTCGGCGCAGGCAAGCGATTCAGCTTCAACTACGATTATTGCAAAGGTTGCGGCATGTGCGCCGCCGAATGCCCCTGCGGCGCCATCAAAATGGAGCCCGAGACTGTTTGACCTTATGAAGCCTGTGCCAACTGGCCGAGCTGGGCCAGCTTGTCGTGGCGGAAGGCGCCCCAGAGGGCGGCCCCGATAGCGCCGGCATAGATCGAATCCGGATTGCTCTCGACCTTGACCCCGACCTTGCGCTCGGCGATCTCGTCGCGCATCGCCGCGATAAGCCCGACATCGAGCGCCAGGCCACCGGTCATCAGCACGGTCTCGCCGGCCGGAACCTTGACCGCCTTGAGTAATCTGGCCAAGCGCCCCGCCATCGAGACGTGAATGCCACGCAGAATGTTGGGCGTCGTGATGCCACGCGAGACCATGTTGATGACGTCGGTCTCGGCAAGGACGGCACAAATGCCGCTGACCTTCTCCGGGTCGTCCGATTGCAGCGATAGCTCGCCGATCTCGTCCACCGCAACGCCAAGATAGCGCGCTATGTTTTCCAGGAACTGCCCCGAGCCCGAAGCGCATTGGCTGGTCATCTTGTAGGACAGCACCTTGCCGCGTTCGTCGATGCTGATGGCGCGGCCATGCAGCGCACCGATGTCGAGAACGGCCCGTGCATCGGGATTGAGGTGGATGGCACCGCGGGCATGGGTAGTCATCGAATAGAAATGCCCGGTGCGGAAAGGCACGTTCTCGCCCTCCCCCGTGGTCGCGACATAGGCGACGTCGTCCCGCGCCAGCCCCAGCTCGTCCAACAAGGCCTGGTAGGCGGTCTCCGCCAGGACCATCGGGTCGCGGCGACGCAGGCGCTCGACGCGCCTGGCCAGCCAGCGGCTCTCGGTGCCGTCGCAGTCGAATATCACCACCTTGACGGTGCCCGTGCCGATATCGACGCCTGCGGTAATGGTCATGTCATGCCTCCCCGGCGCGGGCGGCGAAGGTCGCCGCGCCGAGTGCGCCGGTGTAGATGGATTCGGGATCGATATTGATGGTGACCTCGCCGTAGTTCTCCTTGACCAGATCCTTGAGCGCGGTCACCGCGGCCTCGTTCTTGGCCACGCCACCGGTGAAGGTGAACTCATCACTGACGCCGCCGGAGCGCGACAGGATCGACATCGCGCGCAGGATGATGGCCCGGTGCAGACCCGCCAATATGTCCGCGCGCTTCTCGCCGAGCGCCAGGCGGTCGCGCAATTCGGCGCCGGCGAAGACGGTACAGGTGGAATTGATGCGCACCGGGCGCGTGGCCTCCATGGCGATCGGCCCGAGCTCGTGCAGGCCGACATTCATCTCGTCGGCAATGTAGCCGAGATAGCGCCCGCAGCCTGCCGCGCAGCGGTCGTTCATCTGGAAGTTCTCGACGATGCCGTCGGCGTCGACCTGGATCGCCTTGGTATCCTGGCCGCCGATGTCGAGCACGGTGGCGGTGTTCGGATACATGCGATGGGCGCCAAGCCCATGGCAGAGGATCTCGGAGCGGATGTGCTCTTTCGAAAATGGCAGGCGGGCGCGGCCGTAGCCGGTACCGACGGTATAGGTCTCATCCAACTCGATATCGAGCACGCCTGTGACCGGCGCCCGAATGGCGTCCTCGGCGGCAGCCAGGTCCGGCGCATCGGCGAAGGCTCGGTCGAGCGCACGTTTCAATTTGGCGCTCTCCGGCTCGGTCGAGACACGGTTTTCCACGTCGATGATGGAGCGGTCGTAGACGTTGAGCACGGCATCGAACTCCAGGCCCGCCGCCGCGGCGACCTCCTCGCCCACGGCCTGGTAGCGAGAGCCGGCGATATCGCGAAAGAAATCGGACTTGCGCTCCACCCCGGGGGCGAACATGGCAGATGCATCGGCGAAGAGACGTGCAAACAACTCGCCAAGAACCTCGCGCACGGCGTCGGTGCGCTCGCCAAAACGTTGCCGCGTCACGTTGCCCTCACAGGTATCACGCAGATCGGCAAGCTGCTCGAGATACTGCTCCAGGCGGAAGGAGCGCTCCAGCAGGTCGAGAAAAGCGTCCAGGCGCCCGCGCGCGCCGTCCGCATCAGCCAGCGAGCGCCGGAAGAGGTTGAAGCGGGCATCGATCAAGGCCTCCTCCTTGGCGATTTGCGCGGCAATGTCGTAGTTGGAGCGCGAATTGGTGATGCCGCGGCCGAGCACCTCGTCATTGCCGTCGAGCACCACGGCCTTGGTGGTGGTGGAGCCGAGATCGATGCCGATGTAACAATCCATAAAACGGCCCTCTTCTCAAGCCGCCGGGCGGGCGCGCTTTTGGGTGAGCATCTGCAGGTAGCTTTCGACCCGGTTCTTGACATTGGCGGCGGAGAAGTAGCGCGGGTCGACGAGGTCTGTCTCGATGAACGCGCCCGGCTTGCCCGTGCGCTCCTCGACCTCGCGCAGGATCAGCAGCTGTCCCGCCGAGAAGCTGTTGCAGCTCTTGATCGAGTTGATCAGCAAGCCGTCGGCCTCGTAGTCGTCGATATACTTGCACAGCATATCGATACGGGTCGGCAGGTTGAGATTGGTGTAGCAGCCGAGGCAGTATTCGGCGAGGCTCTCCAGCGGGTTGTCGGGGTCATGGCGGAAGCCGAACTCGTAGACGCCGCCGACCTTGGTGTAGGTGCTGGCGACAACCACCGCGCCCTCGTCGTAGAACATCTTCCAGAACTCGCGGAAGCTCGTCCAGTTGGGCGGCCCCTCGACGACCAGGCGGAAGCGCTCGTCTTCAAGCTCGCCTTCGGGCGTGATCGGGCCCTGGCCCGCGGCCACGCGCGCGGCGATCTCCTGGCGCAGCACCTGATAATAGTCGCTCGCCTGCGGGGTGCCGCGAAAGGCCGTGAAGATCGGCCCGATGTAGTAGACGCCGCCGAAATAGGAATCGATCGGCGAAGGCCTGTTCTTGGCCGATTCGAGCACCCAGACCAGGTCTTCCTCGGCCTTCGCCGACTCCTTGAGGTAGCCCCGCAGGCGGTCGATATCGAACTTCACGCCGCTGACCCGCTCGAGCACCGGGATGACGTCTTCCTTGAGCTGCTTGACCACATAGTCGCGCATGTTTTGCGTGATCTGGCCGTCGCCCTGATAGGGGATGTGCAGCATGACCGTCTCGCTGCCATAGCGCTCGCGGACCAGTTCGAACCACTTCATGAAGGTGAAGCAGCCGGTATAGGAGAGCATCAGCAGATCGGGCGTGGGCAGTTTCTCGCCGGTCGGGCCGGTGCCCTGCATCATCATGCCGATGTCGGTCTTGACGTAGGTGCAGACATCTTCCGAATGGTCGGCGCGCTCGGCGTCCAGCACCAGCCGCCCGCTCTGCTTGCGCAGCGCCGCCTGCAGCGCATTGGTCTCGGGCGTGTTGCGCACGAAGTCGAAGCACATGAGAAGCTCGTTGAGGTTGCCGGGCACGAAGGTGGAAACGACCTTCTTGCCCTCCTCATGCGCATTGGCCAGGGCCGTATAATTGGCGTTGATCATGGTCTTCTGGCGCCACATCGAATCTTCTTTTTGCACCGCCTGATCGGCTTGTGCGCTCATCATGCACTCCATAGCTTGATCGAATCCGCGAAGGTGCCGGCCTGCTCGCGAATCGGCTGCATCTGCCCGGAGTTCTCGGCATATTTGAAGGCCGTGTAGGGAATGTTCTCGGCCATGAGAACATGCTGCAGCATCGGCCTGTCGAGCAGCGCGGGATCGCAAAAGCTGGGCGAAGCGAAGATCACGCCTTCGGCCTGCGAACGCTGAACCGCATCGACGAGATGCCGGCCCTTGTCCGCGCGGTCGGGCACATATTTCGCCGAGGTCTCCTGCGAATGGTGCAGGAAGGCATCGGCGAGGCTGGCCAGGGGATCGCCTTCGCAGGTCACCTCTTGCGTCAGCCAACGGTTTACCAGCATCAGGTCGTCGTCGACGACATAGCAGCCGGCCATCTCGATGGAGCGGATCATGCCCAAGGGCGGCTGCTCGCAGAATGTACCGGTGAGCACGATGCGGCAATTGTCGCGCATCGGCCTGTCCTCGGCACGCGCGGCCGCGAGATAATCGCGGAGCAGCGCGGTATGCTCCTCGACCGACAGCACCATTCCGGCGCGCATCAGGAGGTAGACTTCAGAGGTCAAGGCCTGCCATGGCTTGGCGGCACGATATTCGTAGACCGCGCGCACCGCGGCGCGGTTTTCGTTATAGACCCGGATCGAGGCAGCCAGTGCGTCGTCCGTGATCTCACGCCCGGCGAGGCGCGCTAGGTCGTCGCGCAGGGTCTCCAGCTCGTGGCGGTAATAGCTGCCGCCAACCGCATCGTTGAAATTCTGCGGCACGTCGAAATAGCGCACGTATTTACCCTCGAACAGCAGCTGCCACATCCCCGAGAGGTTGCGGATGACATCGCAGATGCTGGGGAACAACATGCCGTCGAGGCAATCGAGGCGGCCGGTCAGGCCAAGCTCGATGGTCGAGCGCGGGATGCGGCAGATGTAGCTCTGATAATAGGCATCGCCGTGGATCACCTCGAGGCGATCGCCGCCGCCGAGGACGCCGACCGGCAGCATGCCGGCGGCGTGGATGATCTCCAGCGGCACGTAGATCGGCATGTAGCCGATCGCCTTGCGCTCGGGCGCCTCGGCCTTCCAGCGCTGCACCGCGGCGAACGACAGGTCATCGAACAGGGCCTCGCAGCGATCCACGATTTCTTTTGCCGACATGGCGAGCCAACCTCCGGGTCACGCCGCATTCTCGAGATATTCGATCGGGTATAATGGTATTATCGTACCATAATACGTATTTAACTGCAATAGAAGCCCCATCACCGGCTGGATGTTGAGCTGCGCAAGGCGATGGCCACTTGACTCGGATCGACCGAGGTGCCTAGCATCTGACTGAACAGTCAGATAGTCGAATCAACCCCGGGGGGTAATCCGATATGGACGTCTTGGACCAAATGGAAGCGGTTCGTTCGCAGAAACTGAGCCGTCGCGCGTTCAGCACAGCGCTGCTTGCGGCCGGCGTCAGCGTGATATCGCTGCCCCTGGCGTCGCGCAAGGCCGGCGCGGCAGCGGCCGATCAGGCAACCTTCTTCACCTGGGGCGGCTTCGATAAGCCGGAAATCTTTGGGAACTATATCGAGAAGCACGGCGAAGCGCCGAATTTCGTGACCTTCGGGGGCTCCGAGGAGGGCTTGACGAAGATGCGCGGTGGCTACGTCGTTGATGTCGCACATCCCTGCAACCAGGGCATTCCGCGCTGGGTGGCAAGCGGCCTGTTCCAACCCATGGACATCAGCAAGCTGTCGAATTGGCCCGATATCATGCCCGAGCTCTATGAGCTCGAAGGCAACATCGTCGATGGCAAGCCCTATTTCGCGCCCTGGGATTGGGGACAGACGTCCGTCACCTATCGCACGGACCTGTTTGACCTTCAGGGCCAGGAGGAGTCCTGGGGCATGCTCTGGGATGAGCGCTATAAGGGCCGCATCGGGGTTCTCGCCTCGGCGGGCGATGCCTGGTGGTGCGGCGCCATCTATGCCGGCGTCGACTTTACGGAAATCGCCAGCGATGCCGGGTTTGCCGCGGTCGCCGACAAGATGCGTCAGCAGCGCTCGTTGATTCGCCTCTACACCGATGATGAGACCACCCTGGAGCAGGCACTCGCGTCAGGCGAGATCGTCGCCGCGATGACCTGGAACAGCTCGGCGGTAAAGCTCAAAGGCCAGGGCATTCCGGTGAACTTCGCCAACCCCAAGGAAGGCGCCTTAACCTGGGTCTGCGGTGTCATGATCCACAAGGACGCCCCGCATCTCGACAAGGCCCACGACATCGTCGATGCCATGCTCAGCGTCGAGGCCGGCAAATGGTTGATCGGCATAGAGGGCTACGGCCACTCCAACGCCAAGTCCTTCGATCAGTTCGACGATGCCACCCTTGAGGGCTTGGGCTTGAGCCGCAATCCGGCCGACATTCTGAGCGCCGGAAAGTTTCAGGTGCCGCAAAGCCAGGAATTCGAAACTCGGATGAACCAGGAATTCGAGCAGATCAAAGCCGGGTTCTAAGCGGCCGGTCAAGCGACGGCGTAGGGAATATCGAGCTTGGGCAACCGCGCGGGTTGGCTGCGCACCATGTATATGCGCCACGAGGGGGTGCGCGCCTATACGCTGCTGTCCCCGGCATTGCTGGTGATGGCGGCCGGCATCTGCGCGCCGTTCGTCATCCTGGTGACCATGAGCTTCTGGTCACAGGTCGGCTTCGACTTCGACACCACGTTCACGCCTGTGAACTATCTCAAGATATTTGACCACCCGGTGTATCTGGCACTGCTCGAGCGATCGATCCTGATCTCAGGAACCTGCACCATCATTACCGTGCTATTGGCCTATCCGATGGCCTACTACGTCGCCTTCCACGTGCAGCGCCATAAGCTGATGTGGATCATCCTGATCACGCTGCCGTTCTGGACCAGCTATCTGTTGCGGGTCTTCGCCTGGAAGATCATTCTCGGCTACAATGGCGCCATCAATTCGGGGCTCATCGGCCTCGGCTTGATCGACAAGCCGTTGGAGTTCCTGCTTTACAGCCCGACCGCGGTGGTGGTCACGCTGGCCCACGCCTGGGCGGCATTTGCTATCCTGCCCATCTATGTCTCGCTGGAGAAGATCGACCGCTCCCTGCTGGAGGCGGCAACCGATCTCGGAGACGGCCCGGTGGCCCGCTTCCTGCGGGTCACGCTGCCGCTTTCCCTGCCGGGCGTATTGGCGGCCATGCTGATCATCTTCATCCCGACATTCGGCGACTACATAACGCCGGCAATGCTCGGCGGGCCTGACGGCATGATGCTGGCGAACATGATCCAGGCGCAGTTCGGCAAGGTCAACAACTGGCCGATGGGGGCTGCGCTGGCGATTGGCATGATGATCACGGTCACGGTGTTCGCGTTGATCACCATGCTTGTCGTTGGCAAAGCGACGAGGCAGATCGCATGACCCCCTCGTCCTCCTTTCGCCCCTTGCGCCTCTACGCGCTGTGGTACCTGGCGTTTCTCTATGTCCCGGTCCTGTTCTTGCCGTTGTTCTCCTTCAACGACTCGATCTTCATCGCCTTTCCCCTCAAGGGCTTTACGACCGCATGGTACCGGGAGCTATTCACCAACGAGCCGCTCTTTGCGGCCCTGGTGAACAGCGTGAAAGTCGGCGTGGTGACGGCGATTGCATCGACAGTGCTGGGAATCTTCGCTGCCAAGGCGGTGACCCGCTACCGTGTGCGCGGGCGCAGAACGATAGTCGGGTTCATCATGCTACCATTGGTGATACCCGGCATCGTCTTTGGCGTCGCCCTGCTCATCCTGATCAGCCGCATGGGCATTCCCCTGACGCTCTATACCGTCACCGCCGGGCATCTGATGGTCTGCGTGCCCTTTGCCACGGCGACCCTGATCCCACGCTTCGAAGGGTTCGACAAGTCGATCGAGGAAGCCTCGGCGGACCTCGGCGAAAATGCCTGGGGGACATTCCGGCGGGTGACCTTGCCGATGGTACTTCCGGGCATCGTCGCCAGCCTGTTGCTCTGTTTCACCATCTCGTTCGACGAGTTCATCATGGCCTTCTTCCTCTCGGGCACCAAGCCGACATTGCCCATCTACATGTGGGGCCAGCTGCGTTTTCCGGACAAGCTTCCGGGCGTCCTCGCGCTCGGCTCGATCATCCTCATCGCATCCTTTTGCGTCGTCTATTTCTCCCATTGGCTACGCAATCTCGGCCTCCAGACCAAAAGCGCGGGGAGAGTGTGACGATGGCGCAGCACGAACCGATCATTTCGATCTCCGATGTGAGTAAAAGCTTCGGCAGCGTACATGCCGTCGATCGGGTTTCCCTGGAAATCGGCCGCGGCGAGTTCTTCTCGCTCCTGGGGCCATCGGGATGCGGCAAGACGACACTGCTGAGGATGCTGGCCGGCTTCGAGACGCCGGAGTCGGGCGAGATTTCCATCGATGGCCAGCAAATGGTCAGCGTGCCGCCGCATCATCGGCCTGTGAACATGGTGTTTCAGAACTACGCGATCTTTCCGCACCTGAACGTCCGTGCCAACATTGCCTACGGCATGCGCAAGGCCAGATTGCCCCGGCCCGAGCTCGATGCGAAGGTCGACGAGATGCTCGACCTGATCAAGCTGCCCGGCTATGGCGCGCGCCGGTCGCACGAGCTGTCGGGGGGTGAGCGGCAACGAGTAGCCCTGGCGCGCGCCTTGATCAAGCAACCGAAGGTCTTGCTGCTGGACGAGCCGCTGGGCGCGCTGGACAAGAAGCTGCGCGAGCAGATGCAGCTCGAGCTGCGCGAACTACAGCGCTCGGTCGGGATCACTTTCGTGTTCGTCACCCATGACCAGGAAGAAGCCCTGACCATGTCGGACAGGATTGCGGTCATGGCCGAAGGCCGGGTCTTGCAGGTCGATACACCGAGCCGCCTCTATGAGGCTCCGAGGAGTCGCGACGTCGCCGCCTTTATCGGCAACATGAACTTCTTCGATGCGACGCTTAGCGCGAACGATGGCGAATCCGCGACCCTGTCCGCGCCGGGGCTTGGGCAATTTGCGGCGCCGGCAGGTGACGTCGCGGCGGCGCCAGGCGAAGCGGTGCTGGTCGCCATCAGACCGGAGAAATTCTTTCTTGCAGATCAGCCGCCCGGCAGCGCCGACAACGCGGTCGAAGGTGTGCTCGACAACGCGATGTACCTTGGCGAGCAGAGCCATTTCTATGTGCGGATCGACGGTCTTGATGAAGCCGTCGTTGTCTCGGCTCAGAACGCGGCACCGGCCTTGGAGAGCGTCGGCGATCAGCGCCGAGCGGTCTGGCTTTGCTGGCCAAGCGACGCGGTCGTGGTGTTGAGCCAAGGCCATCAAGGGGGTGCGAAGTGAGCCAGAACAGCCCCAACGGTGCGCGGAAGAGCCGAACCGCGTCGCGCGAAGTTCGTCGCCGGCAGTTGATAGACGCGACCATCGAATCCATTGCCAAGCAAGGCTTTTCCGGAACTACGCTGGCAGCGGTGACCAAGGGCGCCAAGTTGTCGCACGGGACCGTCAATTTCCATTTCAAGAGCAAGGAAGCGCTGTTCGTCGAAACGCTCGGCTTTCTGGCGCAGGAGCATTACGAACGCTGGCATGCGGAAATGGAGGAGGCCGGCCCCGAGCCGAGTGCGCAGCTTGCCGCCATCATCGAGGTCGACTTCGACCGTGCCATCTCCTCGCCGAAAAAGCTCGCCGTCTGGTTCGCCTTCTGGGGGCAGCCAAAATATCGCACGGTCTATCTGCAAATTCACGACACCTACGACAAGCGCCGCTCCGACGAGATACGCAGGCTATGCAACGAGATCGTCAGGGAGGGTGGCTACGACCATATCGACCCGGCCTCGGCTGCGAGAAGCCTCGTCTCGCTCATCGACGGGCTGTGGCTGAGCCTGCTGCTCTATCCCAAGACCACAAAGCCGAAACGGGCGCGCTCCGACTGTTTCACCTTGCTAGGCGAATTGTTTCCCAGTCACTTCCCTGCCAAGGTGCCCTTCCGATGACCCGCGATGTGCGTTACGATATTCTCTTCGAGCCGGTGCAGATCGGCCCATTGACCGCGCAGAACCGCTTCTACCAGGTCCCTCATTGCAACGGCATGGGTCACGCCTATCCCTCCAGCATGGCTGAGATGCGCGGCATCAAGGCCGAGGGCGGCTGGGCGGTTGTCTGCACGGAGGAGGTGGAGATCCACCACAGCTCGGAGCACAGCCCGGTCATCGAGGGCCGCCTGTGGGACGACAGTGACATTCCGCTCTTCGCCCGCATGACGGAGAAGATCCACGAACACGGTAGTTTGGCCGGATTCGAGCCCGCCTATACAGGGGCCTCGACCCCAAACCACTACAGCCGCGAGATTCCCCTGGCGCCATCGCACCGGCCGGTCGACGAATTTCATCCGCTGCAAGCGCGGCAAATGGATCTGGCGGATATCAAGACGGTCAGGCGCTGGTATGTCGATGCCGCCAAACGAGCGAAGACGGCGGGCTTCGATATCGTCTATGCCTATGCCGGCCACGATCTTTCGATCCCCATGCATTTCCTGTCGCGCCGCCGCAACACGCGCAGCGACGAATATGGCGGCAGCCTGGAGAACCGGGTGCGGCTGTTCCGCGAGATCATCGAGGACACCAGGGACGCGGTTGGCGAAAGCTGTGCTGTGGCGATCCGCTTCGCGGTCGATGAGCTCTTGGGAGCGGACGGCATATCGAGCGAGGCCGAAGGGCTGGACATCGTCGGCATGCTGGCTGAGATGCCGGACCTTTGGGATGTCAACCTCAGCGATTGGGCCAACGATTCAAGCCCCTCGCGCTTCAGCGAGGCGGGAAACCAGGAGCCCTACACCGCATTCGTCAAGACGCTGACCAGCAAGCCGGTGGTCGGCGTCGGCCGCACCACGTCGCCCGATGCCATGGTCTCTCTCGTAAGGCGCGGCGTCGTCGACTTCATCGGCGCCGCGCGGCCCTCGATCGCCGATCCGTTCCTGCCGAAAAAGATCGAGGAAGGGCGCATCGACGACATCCGCGAATGTATCGGCTGCAACATATGTGTCGCCAGCGATTTCCTCGCCACACCGATGCGATGCACGCAAAACCCCACCATGGGCGAGGAATGGCGCAAGAGCTGGCACCCGGAGCGCATAGGGGCCAAGGGGTCGGAGGCGAAAGTTCTTGTCGTCGGCGCCGGCCCAGCCGGCCTGGAATGCGCCCGCGCGCTCGGTCAGCGCGGCTACGGGGTGACCCTGGCCGAAGCCTCGACGGAACTGGGCGGGCGCGTGGCCAACGAATGCCGCCTGCCCGGCCTCGCCGAGTGGGGACGCGTGCGCGACTATCGCCAGGGCCAGATCGCCAAGATGCGCAACGTGGAAATCTTTCTCGATAGCCGCTTGGACGCGAAGCAGATTCTCGAGTTCGGCGCCGACCATGTGGTTCTGGCGACCGGGGCCAAATGGCGCTCGGATGGCATCGGCCGCCAGATTCATACACCGATCCCCACCAGCGCCGGCGCCCGCATCTTCACGCCTGACGATGTCATGGCAGGAAAAGCGCTGACAAGCCCGGTCGTGGTGTTCGACGACGACCACTATTACCTGGGCGGCGTGCTGGCCGAGAAGCTGCGCGCCGACGACCATGAGGTGCTGCTTGTGACGCCTGCCGCCGACGTCTCCCATTGGACCCACAACACCCTGGAGCAGGGACGCATCCAGACCCGCCTGCTGGATATGGGTGTCACTATCGTCGCGCTCCACAGCCTCACCAACATCTATGGCGGGGCAATCGAGCTCGCCTGCGTCTACACCGGACGCAGACAAACCCGCCGCTGTGGCTCGCTGGTTCTGGTCACCGCACGCCTGCCCGAGGACGAACTCTATCATCAACTCACGACCGCTGGCGGCCTGCGGTCGGTAGCGCGCATCGGCGATTGCCTGGCCCCCGGCACGATCGCCGCTGCCATATATAGTGGGCACCGCTATGCCCGGGAGCTTGACGAGCCGGTGAGCGACGGCGTGCCGTTCCGCCGCGAGCTACCGCAACTGGCTGATCGCTGATGCCCAGGGATCCCCGTTACGACATTCTCTTCGAGCCCGTGAAGATTGGGCCGCTGACGGCACCGAACCGCTTCTACCAGGTGCCCCATTGCACCGGCCTGGGCTGGCTCAGGCCGCGCATGCTGGCGGCGCTGCGGGGCGTCAAGGCGGAGGGCGGGTGGGGTGTCGTCTGCACCGAATACTGCTCGATCCATCCCTCTTCCGACGACCTGCCGCACCCCTATGCCTCGCTGTGGGACGACGGCGATATCAAGGCCCACGCCATGATGACCGAGCAGGTTCATGCCCATGGCGCCCTGGCCGGGGTCGAGCTCTGGTATGGCGGCAATTCCTCGGCCAATCTCCTCAATCGCGAGGTTCCCCTGGGCCTCGTCAGCCTGCCGACGAGTCAAGGCGATCCGTTCCAGACCAAGCGCATGGACAAGTCGGACATTCGCGAGCTCAGACGCTGGCACCGTAACGCTGCACTGCGCGCCAGGCAGGCCAGTTTCGATATCGTCTATGTCTATGC
This sequence comes from uncultured Rhodospirillaceae bacterium, assembly GCA_964408735.1. Lineage (GTDB taxonomy): Bacteria > Pseudomonadota > Alphaproteobacteria > UBA7887 > UBA7887 > UBA7887. The sequence continues at coordinate 25,996 of CAYPAX010000053.1, forward strand.
GACGCATCACTATCTGTTAGCACAGTTTCTATCGCCGCACTACAACACCCGCAGCGATGAATATGGCGGCTCGCTGGTCAACAGAACGCGCCTGATCCGAGAGCTGATCGAGGAGACCAAAGAGGCCGTGGGCGATACTTGTGCCGTGGCGGTTCGCTTCTCGGCCGATGAGAGGACCGGAGAGGACGGAGAACCGGTGCATGGCGAGCGCCGCGACATGCTGGGCCTGCTGGCCGATCTGCCCGACCTCTGGGACATCAATATCAGCGACTATTCCTACGAGATGGGCGCCTCGCGCTTCGTCAAAGAGGCTTCGCTCGAGCCCTACATGGCCTATGTCAAGTCGCTCACGGCTAAGCCCGTGGTGACGGTCGGCCGCTTCACCTCGCCGGACACCATGGTCGGCCAGGTCAAACGCGGTATCGTCGATTTTATCGGCGCGGCACGGCCGTCGATTGCCGACCCCTTCCTGCCGAAGAAGATCGAAGAGGGTCGCATCGACGATATCCGCGAATGCATCGGCTGCAACGTCTGCTATGTCGGCGACAGCCGCAGCGTGCCGATCCGCTGCACCCAGAATCCCACCATGGGCGAGGAATGGCGCCGCGGCTGGCATCCGGAAAAGGTCCCTGCCAAGGGCTCGGAGGCGAAGGTTCTCGTCGTCGGCGCCGGCCCGGCCGGGCTCGAAGCGGCGCGAATTCTCGGCCAGCGCGGCTACTCGGTCATGCTTGCCGAAGCCACGCGCGACCTCGGCGGCCGGGTGACACGAGAAGCAACACTGCCCGGCCTCGGCGAATGGGCGCGGGTGCGCGACTATCGCACGCAGCAGCTTGCAACTATGAACAATGTCGAGATCTTCCGCGAAAGCGAGCTCAGCGCCGAAGACGTTCTTGCCGTCGGCGCCGACCATGTCGCCATCGCCACCGGGGCCGCCTGGCGAGCGGACGGTATCGGGCGGCACCACCCTCGTGCCATTCCCTTACAGCAGGCTTTCACACCGGACGACATCATGGCCGGCCGCCTGCCGAGCGGGCCCACCGTGGTCTTCGACGACGACCACTACTACATGGCAAGCGTCATCGCCGAACGCCTGCGCGCTGCCGATGTTGCCGTGACGCTGGTGACGAGCGCAGACACCGTTTCCGCTTGGGGCGAAAACACCTACGAGCAACATCGCAGCCAACAGCGGCTTATGGCGCTTGGTGTCGATATCGTCACCGCACACACCCTGGAATCCTTTGCCGGCAACGAAGGCCTTATCACCTGCCAATATACCGGCCGCGAACGCTGTCTCGCGGCGGAGAGCTTGGTCATGGTCACCGCCCGCTCACCGAACGATGCGCTCTATCACGCTCTGCGCCACCACATCGAAGATGGGGCGGACGGCGCGCCGAAATCTGTCGCGCGCATCGGCGATTGCGAGGCACCGGCGATCATCGCCGCCGCGGTCTACGCTGGCCACCGCTACGCCCGCGAGATCGACACCGAGGTGGATCCCGACAACCCCATCAAGCATGACCGGGTGTTTTAGCTGGCCGGGCATGGCGCGCAATTAGGTAACTGAATATCTCGCAAACTACCAGGAGCCTGGGGCTCAGCCTGCGCTTGAAAGCCAGCAATACTGTTGGCTCGCTACCCGATACAGGGCAACCCTCGCTCAACTTTTCACGCGCTCATGACCCGGGTCATAAAACGGTCGAACGCTGGCCTTGGCGGCGTGCCGGCTGCCGCCAAGGTCGATCAGGTGCGAAGCGTCCTCGAACCAGGCTTTGTCGGCGCCCTCGGATATCTTGACATATCCCATGCCCACCGAGCGGCCCAGCGTGCAGCCGAAGGCGCCCGAGGTCGTCATGCCAACCCGCTCGCCATTCCTGAAGACGGGCTCGTCGTGCAGCAGGATGGGTTCGGGGTCATCCATCAGGAAATGCACCAGCTTGCGAGCCAATCCTGTTTCATTTTGCCGCTCAAGGGCGTCGCGGCCGATGAAGTCGCTGTTCTTCTTGAACGAGACGGCAAAGCCCAGCCCCGCCTCCAGCGGCGTGTCGGCCGGCGTGATGTCGTGCCCCCAATGGCGATAGCCCTTTTCGCTACGCAGGGAATCGAGAGCATAGTAGCCAGCTAAACGCAGCCCGGAATCCGCGCCCTCCTGCATCAGCAGATCGAAGACCGGGCCCGTGAACTCGGTCGGCAGATACAGCTCCCAGCCCAGCTTGGCTAGTGATAGGCGATCGAGCAGCCGGCGATGCCGCCGCCGATAATGACGACGCGGGACTGGGTGGGAAAAGCTTGGGCCAAAGGATCGTGCTCCTCAATAGGTCGGCCGCGCGAAAGATACCTGATCGATATTCTACTAGCGACCGTGGCGCCTGGCGTCCAGGCGATCCCTGAAACCCAGCCAGGCGCTGGCAATTTCCAAACCGACCGTGCTCAGCCGTTGAAACGGAACCTGCTTGATCGGCGTGAGCGGCAGCGGCAGGGCACTCTCGTCGCCGCTCAGCGCGTAGTCCGCGATGGCGGCGCCTATGCTTGTCGCTAGCGCCACGCCGCGGCCATTATAGCCGAGCGCCATGACCAGGCCCGGGTTCGACTCATGGATATGGGGCAGATGGTCGCTGGTAACCGCCACCAACCCGCCCCAGCGGTAGGGCCAGGCGACCTCAGCCAGCTCCGGGAAAATTGTGATCGCACGGGCTCGATTAAATCAAGCTCCTACCATCCAGTCATGGGTTTGAACTGAACGCAGGGGCTCGCAACCGCCGAAGCTTTGTTTTGCCAGCCGTAGAGATCTGATCGGGTCCCTGACTGTTGATCGCCGCCCCCCGAACCATCGTCTCGATGGACCAGGAGCCAGTCATGAACTGGCAATCGACGTGGACCAGTCGCTGGGGGCTGATCGACGGACCGACATCACTGATGGTTTGAGGATGGAATGGCCTTGGTGGCAACGGAGAACAGGGCGTTGAGCATTTCAACGGCATTCTGGTCTCCGAGTTTCATGAGCTCGGCACAATTGATTATAGTATTGCCATATCCAGTCAGATTTTGCTCCCTTTCATTCAAAGGACGAATGATAGACTCCAGGTTTGAAAGTTCTGAATAATCCCCGTGAGTGCTTCTTATGCGCTCGAGAATGAGTTCTGAGGGGATCGTGAGTCTGAAAATGAAGGGACGAGCTTTCAGTGCTATGATAGTTCCGATCTGCCGACGATTCCAGACCAGGGTTACATAGCGATTTCCCGATTTTCGATAGCCGAGTTCTTTATTCGTGTGCCAGAGCGATTTCTGAAAGATGTCCTTTATGAGATTTTGATCGCCCCCCATTTTTAAGGCCTGTTTCAATATGAAATCCCGCGGGCGTTCCTGGATATCCAGGCTGGTCAGCTTGCTCATCTCGAGAACCTTGTGGACTGGCGCCATTTCTTCGTTTCCGATGGCGCCGTCCTGATTCTCGTCGAGTAGCTCGAAGAAGCGATCCACAAAGGTGGCGATATTGTTCTTGGTGGCATCAACATCGTGGACTCGTTCGAATAGCCTCCGAGAATCCGGTAGCTTTTCGAGAAACTCCCAGTCTTCCATGTTGGAGATGGTCTCGGCGCTTGGATCTTTGCAAAAATAACCAAAGAGTTCAGGCCAGGCAATTTGCATACAAATAAGTGCGTACAGGATTTTTGAATCCTGTTGTGTTGCCCTACCAAATTGCTCCCGGCTACGCGATTTCTCCCGTATGGCGCCTAAAAGCTTCACATAGTTGGCAACGCGTTTGATGCTGCGGGAGTTTGGTCCTATGGTGCAAAGGGTGATTTCGGTGAAAAACTCTACGTCGCCGCGTTTACCTGAGAGCCTGTCGATTCCCGGTAATCCTGAATTGCGCAGAAGGCCCATGACATAGTTTTCCGTGTCATAGCTTGCGCTGGGCATGGAGAAGGGCAGCTGGATAATTTTATCGAAAAATGACTTCCCACTGGTCTTTTGGACGTCACGTCCGAGCTTCTCTATCATGCCTTGCTGTACGATTTCGTAATCGACCGCCAGGATGAAAACGCAACCCTCCACGTCCAGGAAGTTCTTCACGGCCTCGAGCAATTCCAGCGACCGGATGGGCTTCACGCGATCGAGGTCGTCGATAAAGATCACAATGCGTTTCTTCGGATCCTTGCCAGCCCATTCGTTGACCAGGGATTGGAACTCATTTCGAAACTGGATCATCTGCTCAGGAATGTCATTGTAGGTGAACGGTATTTCGGGCGTGTCCGCCGACACGTCTATGCCCACACCGGCGACAGAGACCTTGTCTATCTTGAGGTTCTTCAAGACATGCAAGAGTCGACCTGTTGGTCCTGCAGTGGTGTCCCCACCTCGTCGCGCCTCTTCTGGTCTTTCGCGATCCAGCACTTCCTCGACCTTGCGACAGAGGGCGTAGAGGCAGGCAAGGGGCAACATCTCATCTTGATTGAACTGAGCATATGACCAGGTCTCGAAATTTACGATTCGCGTGTTAGTTCCAGACAGCAGCCCACTGCGGGCAAGCCCCTCTTCTCCTCGCAGCATATTTACAAGGCTGGTCTTTCCCGAACCCCAGTCTCCCTGAATGCCAATGGTCATTGGAGTATCGCAGGTCTCGATAAAATCCTTCAATGCCTGTGCATATGGCAACATGCCGAGCGTATCCTGTTCGAGTTCGCTCTCCTTCGCGCTGATGCTCGATGCAAACCGAACCGGTGCTTCCCGCATTGTATGCTTTTGCATGTGTATTTCCCCTCTAACCGTTTTGCGGATGACAGTTCTATTGCTTCGGCCCCCTAGCCCGGATTATTCACGGCTCGGTAGAATATGGTTGGTGAGCGTATATTAA
>CAYPAX010000054.1:0-30379 GCA_964408735.1 uncultured Rhodospirillaceae bacterium
ATCCCAGGCGGTGTTCGCCACCACCATCGGGCTGCGCGCAAAAGCGATCGCCACCGCCGTGGTCAGCATGACGTTGGATGTGTTTACCGCCGCGACCCCGAGTCCCAAGAACGGGTCATGGCGGTTCTCCATGGTGCCAACATAATCGAACCCGGCCATCTCGGCGGCCTGTGCCGCGCCCGCAATATCGTTGAGATTGGCCTGCGGCAACGTGGTAAAGACTTTCACTGCTCCGGGTCTCCTCGCGGTCGTCACGGCTATCTCGGCCGGGCCCCATTGTAGGCCGATGCCTGCGGCGCACAAATTTTCGAACGCAGGCCACGGGCCTGCTGGCCTCGGGGGAGAACGGGCTCCCATCCGCCCCACCGGCCACAGACCCCGATGCTTGACAGCTAGCGCTATATCCGACTATATATATCGAAGCTCTGTATTCGGGGATATACGACGGTCTTGAAGCGTCCGATCGCCGCTGGAGAGATCTGATGTGCCGTTCCCTGAGTCCTTCCGACCGTGCACCCTTCCGCCTGATCGGCGCGAGGGTGTGCGTCGTTCTGTGGCTGCTGGGCTGGATTTCGCCGGTGCAGGCCGAGCCGGTGCTGGTGTTCGCCGCCGCCAGCACGCGCGACGCGGTGCTCGAGGCGATCGAGGCCCATGGCGGCGATGTGGTGGCCTCCTTTGCGGCCAGCTCGACCCTGGCGCGGCAGATCGAGAACGGCGCGCCTGCCGCCCTGTTCCTCTCCGCCAACGCGGCCTGGATGGATCGCCTCGAGGCCCTCGGCCTGCTGCAGGCGGGCTCGCGACAGGACCGGCTCGGCAATCGCCTGGCGCTGCTGGCGTCGCCCGACACCGCGCCACCGCATGCGCCCATCGAGCCCGGCTTTCCGCTCGCCGACTGGCTTGGCGACGGCAGGCTGGCGCTTGCCGATCCCGACCACGTGCCGGCCGGCCGCTATGCCCGCGCCGCCCTCGAAAACCTGGGGGTATGGCAGACGGTGGCGCGGTCGAGCGTGCGCGCGCCCCATGTGCGCGCCGCCCTGGCCCTGATCGAGCGCGGCGAGACACCGCTCGGCATCGTCTATGAGAGCGACGTGCGCGTTTGCCCCAGCTGCCGGGTGGTGGGCATCCTGCCCGCCGACAGCCACCCACCGATCCGCTATCCCCTGGCGCTTATCGCGGACCAGGCCGGCGAGGCCGCGCACGCCTTCCACGCCTTCCTCCTGAGTGAGACCGCGGCCGGAATATTCCGCCGCCACGGCTTCACGGTGCGATGAGCGTCGTGCTCAGCCCCGAGGAATGGCAGGCCATACGGCTCAGCCTGCAGGTGGCCTTCTGGAGTGTCGGCATCAGCCTGCCGCTGGGCATTCTGATGGCCTGGCTGCTGGCCCGGCGCAGCTTCCCCGGCAAGACCCTGCTCGACGGCATCATTCATCTGCCGCTGGTGCTGCCGCCGGTGGTGGTGGGCTATGCCCTGCTGGTGCTGTTCGGCCGCAAGGGTGCTCTCGGTGCGCCGCTGCATGATTGGTTCGGCGTGACGATCGCGTTTACCTGGCAGGGCGCGGCGGTAGCGGCGGCGGTGATGGGCTTTCCCTTGATGGTACGCGCCATCCGCCTGTCGCTGGAGACCATGGATCGCGGCCTGGAGGATGCGGCGCGCACCCTCGGCGCCGGCCGCGTCGCGGTCTTCCGCACCGTCACCCTGCCGCTGATCGCCCCCGGCGTGCTGACCGGCGTCATTCTCGCCTTCGCCCGCAGCCTGGGAGAATTCGGCGCCACCATCACTTTCGTCTCCAACATTCCCGGCGAGACCCGCACCCTGCCCATCGCGCTCTACACCTATACCCAAGTGCCGGGCGGCGATGCCCAGGCGCTGCGGCTGGCGGCCATTGCGGTGGTGCTGGCGCTGGCGGCGCTGCTGGGCTCGGAAATCCTGGCGCGCCGCGTGCGCGCGCGCCTCGGGCACTGACGCCATGCTCGAGCTCGACATCGCACATCGCCTGGGCGACTTTGCACTCGACGCCAGCCTATCGGTTGCCGAGCCCGGCATCACCGCCATATTCGGCCGCTCGGGCTCGGGCAAGAGTACCCTGCTCAACATGATCGCCGGCCTGCTGCGGCCCGATGCGGGGCGCATCGCCGTCGATGGGCGGGTGCTGTTCGACGCAGAGGCGGGTATCGACATGCCGCCGGAGCGGCGCCGCCTCGGCTATGTCTTCCAGGATGCCCGGCTGTTCCCGCACATGACCGTGCGCGACAATCTCGACTACGGCAGGCGCCGGGTGCCGCCCGCGCGCCGTCATGTGGCCTTCGACCAGGTGCTGGCCCTGCTCGACATCGCGCCTCTGCTGGAGCGTCGCCCGGCCAGGCTCTCAGGCGGCGAGAAACAGCGTGTGGCCATCGGCCGCGCCCTGCTCGCAAGCCCCGGCCTGCTGCTCATGGACGAGCCCCTGGCCTCCCTCGATGCCCCGCGCAAGGCCGAGATACTGCCTTTCGTCGAGCGCCTGCACGGCGAGCTGTCGACGCCCATCGTCTATGTCAGCCACGCCGTCGACGAGGTGCTGCGGCTGGCCGATACCATCGCCGTGATGGACGCGGGCCGCGTGCGCGCCTATGGCGAGGTGGAGGCGATCACCAGCCGCCCCGACCTCGCCGACGCCGGCTTCGGCGATGTCGGCACGGTGATCGCGGCGCGCATCGTCGCCCATGATGCGGATAGCGGCATCAGCGAGCTTGAGACCCCCGCCGGAAACTTGCGCATCGGCCGCCTCGACGCAGCCGTCGGCGCCACCGTGCGCCTGCGCCTGCGCGCCCGCGATGTCGCCCTGGCGCTCGATCCGCCCCAGCGCATGAGCGTGCTCAACGTCTTCAACGGCACCATCGCCGCCATCGAGCCCCGCGCCGAAGGCATCGTCGACGTGGCGGTGGAGATCGCACCGGGCATGCGCCTGTGGTCCGAGGTCACCCGCCTGGCGCTCAGCAATCTCGGCCTCTCCCCCGGCAGCCACGTCCACACCCTGATCAAGAGCGTCGCCATCGAACGCTACCCACGGGCTTGATGCTCGGATAGATTGGCGCCGTATCCAACGGAGGGTTCCACGTGTCCGAGATGCCGGCGCCGCGCACGGGTGGCGAAGTCCTGATCGATGCCTTGCGGCAACATGACGTAGACCATGTCTTCGGCGTGCCCGGCGAGAGCTACCTGGCGGCGCTCGACGCGCTCTATGGCGCACGCAACCGCATCCGCATGATCACCTGCCGCCAGGAGGGTGGCGCGGCCTTCATGGCCGAAGCCTACGGCAAGCTCACGGGCAAGCCCGGCATCTGCTTCGTCACCCGCGGCCCCGGCGCCTGCAATGCTGCCATCGGCGTGCACGCGGCGATGCAGGATTCGACGCCGCTGCTGCTCTTCGTCGGCCAGGTGGCGCGCGAGGCCATGGGCCGCGAAGGCTTCCAGGAGATCGACTACCGGCAGATGTTCGCAGCCCCGATTTCCAAGCTGGCGCTGCAGATCGACGATGCCGCGAGGATCCCTGAGATCATTCACCACGCCTTCCGCACCGCCACCTCGGGGCGCGCCGGGCCGGTGGTCATCGCGCTCCCCGAAGACATGCTGTGCGACACCGTGCAGGTCGCCGACGGCCTGCCGGCGGCGCCCGTGCATGCCTATCCCTCGCCGACGGCGATGGCGGAGCTGCGCGACAAGCTGGCCGCCGCCGAGCGCCCGCTGCTGATCCTCGGCGGCGGCGGCTGGCATGGCGCCACCGCCGACATCGCCGCCTTCGCCGAGGCCAACGGCCTGCCGGTCGCGGTCTCCTTCCGCCGCCAGGACCTGTTCGACAATACCCACCCGCTCTATGCCGGCGACCTTTCGACCAGCGTCGACCCCAGGCTCGTCGCCCGCCTTAAAGATGCCGACCTGCTGCTGGTGGTCGGCGCCCGGCTCGGCGAGATGACCACGCGGGGCTACACCGCGATTCAACAGCCGGTGCCGGCGCAGACCCTGATTCACGTCTATCCGCAAGCCGAGGAGTTGGGTCACGTCTTCCAGCCCGATCTCGCCATCACCGCCGGCATGGCCGAGTTCGCCGACGCAGGCCGCGCCATGGAGCCGGTCGACGGCGCCCGCTGGCGCGACTGGGCCGAGGCCGCGCACGCCGACCACGAGGCCAACCGCGAGCCCGACACGCTGCCCGGCGAGGTCGACATGGCGGCGGTCATGGCGCACTTGAGCGAGGTCATGCCCGAGGACACGGTGATCACCATCGATGCCGGCAATTTCTCCGGCTGGCCGCAGCGCTTCTGGCGCTTCCGCCGGCACGCCAGCGAACTGGCGCCGACCCTCGGCTCCATGGGCTACAGCGTGCCGGCCGCCGTCTCCGCGGCCATATGCGCGCCTGAGCGCGAGGCGATCGCTTTCGTCGGCGATGGCGGTTTCCTGATGAGCGGCCAGGAGCTTGCCACCGCCGTGCACCACAAGGCACGGCCCATCATCATGCTCATCAACAACGGCGTCTACGGCACCATCCGCATGCATCAGGAGCGCGACTATCCCGACCGTCCCATCGCCACCGATCTGAGCAACCCGGATTTCGCCGCCCTCGCCCGCGCCTATGGCGCCCATGGCGAGGTGGTCGAGCGCACGGCGGACTTCGCGCCGGCGCTGGCCCGCGCCCGTGCAGCCGGTACCGCAGCCGTCATAGAAATCCGCCTGGAGCCCGAGGTCATCACCACGCGCACCACTTTGTCCTCGATCCGCAACGCGGCGCGCAAGCGCGCCAACGAATAGCAGGCGAGCGCCATGGCAGAACCCATTCCCCGCCGACGCGATTACGGCCCTCGCGGCTGCCTGCTGACTCTGGCCGCCATGGCCGCGATCGTGCTCGTGCTCGAATTCGCCATCGGCTGGTCGGACCGGCTCGGCCCGGGTGTCGAGCGCATCCAGGCGGTCTCCAACGTGATGATCCGCCGCCAGCTCATCGAAGAAGGCGTCGAGGTCGTGACCGTGCGCGGCATTCACCCGCGGCGCACCCGCTTCACCTTGTATACCGAGCGCTGGGCGGTCGAAGGCGACGTCATCCTGGCCGGCCCGGAAGCCAGGCGCGTGCCCTACCTTGCCCTGGTCCACATGACCTGCAGCGATTCGATCGACCGCAGGTGCTGGACCCTGGAGCAGCTCACCTACGGCACCCGCATCATGCGCCTCGAAGGCGAGGCCGGATCCGTCATCAACTAGAAAACGAGATCAAGGAACGAACACGAATGTCTTTGAGCGACTACCGAACCGCCATAGTTACCGGCGCCTCCAGCGGCATCGGCGAAGGCCTGGTGCGCGCCCTGCGCGCCCGCGATATCGAAGTGACCGCCGTGGCGCGCCGCGCCGACGCTTTACAGGCCCTGGCCGACGAGACCGGCTGCGAGCCCCTGCCTCTCGACCTGCGCGACAGCAAGGCGCTGCGCGCCGCCTTGGCGACGCGGCAAGCGGACATCCTGGTCAACAATGCCGGGGTGGGCCGCGGCATGGAGGGCATGCTCGAAACCGACCCGGACGACATCGACGAGATCACCGAGATCAACCTCACCGCGGTGCTGCATTGCTTCCGCGCCCTGGTGCCGGGCATGGTCGAGCGCAGCCTGGGCCACGTCGTCAACATCAGCTCGGTGGCGGGCCTATACCCCTTGCGCGCGCCGCTCTACGGCGCCACCAAGGGCGGCGTGCATCTGATGTCGCAGAACATGCGCGTTGAGCTTGTGGGCAGCGGCGTGCGGGTGACCGAGATCTGCCCCGGCCGCGTTCGCACGCCGTTTTTCGAGGCCAACTGGCAGGATCAGGAGCGCGCGCGCTCGTTCGTCGACGGCCACGAGCTGCTCGAGATCGAGGATATCGTCGATGCCGCGCTCTACGCCCTCGAGACACCTTCCCGCGTCAATGTCGCGACCATAGAGATCATGCCCGTCGAACAAGCCGTCGGCGGGCTGACCATTCGCAAGCGCGCCGAGGCGCGGGCCGCCCAGGCGAAATCGGGCTAGATCGCCTTTGGTTATCGTCGAAGCGCGCAAGGAGCGCCTTGTGTCGATGGTGAGCGATGGCACATCCACTCAGGGCGCGGGCCGCCCAAGTCGTGACGCGCAATACAAGTAAGTGCCCGCGCTAGACGCCGGTCTCGTCGAAGCGACGCACCACGGGAGGGCCGGCAAGCAGGGCGACGATCTGGTCGACGACGCCGGTCTCGGTGCGCCAGCCCATATATTTGCCGTGGTCGTCGGCGGTCTCCCAACGCTCGTACACCACGATCTCGTCCGGCGTCTCCATGTTGCGCAGGGTATCGATGCTGATACAGCCGGCATAGGCCCGCGTATCCGCCAGAATGCTGCCGAAAAAGGCCAACAGCTCGTCGCCGCCGCCGGGCTTCGCCGTGGTCTCGAGTATCACCGTAACCGCCATGTCTTTCCTCCCAGGAATCGCTGCGCCGTTGATTCGGCGTCGGCGCGGACCATAGCAACAGGACATCACGCGTGTAAGCCCGCATATACGCTCCCTGGCGCAAATGTGATTGCCGCCTATACTGCCCGCCAAATCAAAGCAGGAGCCCGCCATGAAGATCACCACCGTCGAGGCCATACCCCTTCGCTACCCCTTCCGCCACGGCGGCCCGCCGTCGGGCTGGGGCGGCCAGGCCTGGACCGAATTGACCACCCTGCTGGTCAAGGTCGAGACCGACGAGGGCATCACCGGCTGGGGCGAGGCCTTCGGCTACAACGCCATCCCCGCCACCAAGACGGCGCTGGAGACCATGGTGGTGCCGAACGTCATCGGCCGCGACCCCTTGCGCATCTCCGAGCTGATGAGCGAGCTGCAGCTGTCGCTGCATCTGTTCGGCCGCTACGGCGTTCCCATCTTCGCCATGTCGGGCCTCGACATCGCGCTCTGGGATATCGCCGGCAAGGCCGCGGGCGTGCCCCTGCACCGGCTCATCGGCGGGCTCTCGCGCGACAGCGTGCCGACCTATGCCAGCCTACTCAAATACCAGGACACAGGCATCGTCTCCGACCTCTGCTCGGAAGCGCTCGACAAGGGCTATCGCCTGATCAAGCTGCACGAAAGCACCGTGCCCGAGGTGGCGGCGGCGCGCCAGACGGTCGGCGAGGAGATCCCCATCATGCTCGACGTCAACTGCGTCTGGAGCCCCAAGGAGGGCCGGCAGATGGCCGAGGCCTTGTTCGAATACGACCTGCATTGGCTGGAGGAGCCGATCTGGCCGCCGGAGAACTTCGACGGCCTCGCAAACTTGCGCGCCGAAAGCGGCACCCGCATCGCGGCCGGCGAAAACGCCTGCACCGCCTGGCAGTTCCAGGCCATGTTCGACGCCCAAGCCGTCGACTACGCCCAGCCCAGCGTCACCAAGGTCGGCGGCATCACCGAGTTCCTCAAAGTGGCGACGCTCGCCGAGACCGCCAACGTCTCCGTCGCCCCCCACTCGCCCTATTTCGGCCCCGGCTTCCTCGCCACCCTGCAACTGCTCTCGACCCTGCCCGCCATCGAGGCCATCGAGCGCTTCTACGTCGAAATCGACGAAGACCTCTACGCCGGCGCGCTTACGCCTGTGGACGGCAAAATTGCAGTGCCCACCGGCCCCGGCCTGGGCCTGGAGCCGGATGCGGCCTTCATCGCGAAGTATCGGGAGTAGGCGCACCGGCGCGACCTAAGCGCGCACGAATAATCCGGTTGCCGCATTTACAGTAGAGAATGGACGCGATACGTGTAAGTATTGCGTTTATGGCAAACTCATCCCGCACGCTGGTTAGCGATGCGCCGCTCTTGGATGTCTTCGAGAGCGGCGAAAAGGCGCGCCTTCTTCCGGTTGCCAAAGACAGTCAGCTCGAAGATCGCGCGACGTCGATCCTCTTGGCCGGAATGGCCGCCGTGCCACGCTTTGCCGGCGCACTCCTATCTGGCGTCGGCCCACGGGTAGGCAGCCGAAGCCGCTTGAGCTGTTATACGCAAGTCGTGCTCAAGGCTCGTCCCGATACCGCGAAGCTGCGACCTGACGGACTCATCGAGGTGGCAAATGGTCCACGCCGATGGCGCGCGCTGGTAGAAGGCAAGATCCAAAGGGCCGAACACGAAGAAGCACAGATCCGAGACTACATGCAGCTCGCCAAGCTTAATCGCCTAGACGCCTTGATAACGGTTTCCAATCAGTTCGCGAGCTTACCGACCCACCACCCGACAAGTTTTTTGCGTCCGCTTCCGCGCGGCGTTGAGCTGTTTCATTGGTCCTGGATGTCCGTGGTCACCACAGCAACGCTCTTACTGATCGAAGATGACTTCGCATCTACCGAACAAGGGCTGCTGATGTCGGAGTTGGTGCGGTACTTCAGCCACCCTGCCTCCGGCGTGCAGGGCTTCGACCGCATGAACGCGGAGTGGAAGGACGTCGTTTCCAAGGTCCAAACGGGCGCCGCACTCTCCCGGGACAGTGAGGAAGTGGAGAACACCGTCGCGTCATGGCATCAAGAGACCCGCGACCTGTGCCTCATCCTGACGCGCGCCTTGGGCGCACGAGTCCGCCTGAAATTGTCACGGGATCATGAGAAGAGCGCTGCCACCCGGTTGCGCAGCGACTGTGCCTCGCTGATCGAGGGACACTGCCTCAAGGTCGAAATTGAAGTCCAGGATGCAGCGGCACCGCTGACGATTGTTGCCGATTTACAGCGCAGAGCCTTGATCTACTCCATGCGAATACAAGCTCCAAAGGATAAAAAGAAGGCCACCGGTCGAACCAACTGGTTGCTCCGGCAACTGAAAAACTCGACCGCGGATGGCATTCTAATCAACGCGTGCTGGCCAAGGCGAAGCGCGAAAACGCAAGTCACCTTGGAGGGGCTCAAGGAAGATCCGAAACGCATTGAACAGGGTATGTCCGGGCTGGCGCCGACAGCTTTCGAGGTCGTGATGATACGCGACCTGTCCGGTCGCTTTTCCGGCCGAAAGACTTTCGTCGAGACACTCGAGGCCATGGTTCCAGAATTCTACAGGCGCGTTGGCCAAAGGCTGCGCGCATGGGTGCCGCCGCCGCCACGCCTCGATCCGCCCGCGCTTGCCAGCCAGCCGCCCGACTTGCCCGAGGCAAGCGACCAGGATTCGACGGCGGAGCCGGGAACATCCGATCAAGACAGCGTCATTCTCTTGGGGCCGCCCTAAGCCACCGAGTAGCTGTACGGCCCGGCTCATGCACGGCTGGGGTCACACACGGCTGGGGTCAGGTCTTTCGTTTTGACATCCTTGCGAACTCACCAACGTCTCCGCCGACCTGTCATTGGCACGCGGAGACGCGGAGGCGCGGAAAGGTCGGGTGTGCCGCGCAACGCCGTTGCGTGCCCATCCCCGCCAGGAAACCCGAGCTCACACCCTCCGCGGCTCCGCGCCTCCGCGTGCGAATACGGCTCGTTGCACCGTGGCTCGCCGATGGCGAGTTCGCGCCGTTGGCGGGGTCAGGTGCTTGACGCCAACACCCCGAGAAGCCTCTCTGCATCTCATTTTTCGAGGAAAAGTTGCGGGCTATGCTTGATCGATCAGGAAATCGAAACGTAGCGGTCCCTTCCCGTCGACTTCGCTTGATACAATGCCTCGTCGATGCGGTTGAAGTTTTCCTCAACGCTCAAGTCTGCCGCCATTTCGCCAACGCCGGCGCTGACGGTCACATTCTCGACGTCTCTGAACGGTGTTCCGCGAACCAGATCAATCAAGGCGAATGCGACTTTCTCCGCCGATTCAATGGCGGTGTTGGGTAGCAACATAACAAATTCCTCGCCGCCCCAGCGACAGACAGTGTCCCCTTCCCTCTTGTGCGATATGAGGCGTTCCGAAAACTCCCTTAGGACGGTATCGCCAACTTGATGACCGTAGGTATCGTTGATCGCCTTGAAGTGATCCAAGTCGAGCAGGATCACAGAAAGCGGAAATTGATAGCGTTGGGATTTTGAAATCTCCATGGAAAGCACCTGATCAAACATTTTTCGGTTCCATAGTCCGGTCAGCGAATCCGTGATCGACTCGTTGTGGAGTTTGTCGAGAGCTTCTTCCTTGGTGTAATCAAGATAGAAAATGATGCCCCCGCCAAAAACCAATGCAAGCGAGACACTAATCAGTCTTGCCGCTGATTCCGTTTCCGTAAGCCCCCACCGTTCCATTCCGAAAAGTACCGTGGCAAGGACCAACCCCGAATATACGACAAGCAAAATTGTCCCAATTTTTTTCCCATGCATCGGGTAAAGCAATAGCGGATAAAGGAGCATCATGGCATAAATATCGAATCCGCCTTTGAAATAGATGATAATAAACAGCATAAATGCGCCACCAAACGTCGACATAACCCAAGCGGAAAGCACAAGATCAAGCCGGGTACGATAGCGGTAGTACCCTAGTAAAATCAAGAGAAGCCCCCCAAACTCAACCCCCGCCAAAAAATAAAATCCAGTCACAAATAAATTTGCAACAATGCCATAAGTAAACATGCCGATCGAAATAAGCAAAACGAAATTGATAAACTGGGCTTTTCTGTACAATCGAAGATCATTTACATCGAATTCTGACGGAACCCGAAAATACTTTAACATGAAAAATCCCCCCTCTGTTAGCCTAGATTCCCAATGAAACGGATTGGCTATTGCCTCTCCAGATTTCATATCCCCCACTATGGACCTGAACCTAGATACGGAAATATAGGGTCATTGGTACGAACGAAAACGAGTCAGAAGCGCTATTCTGAATTTGCCGGCATATGGCTGAATCCCACCGCGCCAATTACACACGGCTCCCGGCGCGGTCAGGCCTTCGCCCCCAACAGCCCGAGAAACCGCTCCACATCGTGAAGCTGCGCCCGCAAGCCAGCCAAGCGCTCCTCCGCTTCGGCGTCCTGGCCCCATTTTTCGGCCTGGTAGGTCTCGTCGAGCTGGCTGGCCGCGGCGACGGCGGCGGCGTCGAGGTGGCCGGTGGCGAGGGCCAGGGCGAGGATCAGCGAGCCCGAGGCGTGCGTCGCGGCGTGCAGGGCGGCCAGGGCGAAGGCATCGTATTCGGCCACGGCGGCGCGCAGGGCGGCGAGGGTCTGGGGGTCCTGGGCGACGGGCAGGACGCCGCTGGTCACCGCCAGCGGGGCATCGTAGCGGCGCGCGGCCCAGTCGAGCACCGGCTGCCATGCCTCGGCCTGGCGCTGCACCAGGGCCTGCGGGTGCTCGGCGCGGTAACAGAGCAGATCGCTGGCGCCATAGCCGGCAATCTCGTCGATCACCGCCTCGCGCTGGCTCTCGACCCGGTCGAGCGCGGTGCTGGCGAGGCGCGTGAAAGGCATGCTCTCGGGCTCGACGGTCTCGCCCTGGGCGTCCCATTCGGCCGCTATCGCTTCCGCCAAAGCGCGCGTGGGCACCACCAGGGCATCCCGCGAGGGCGTGCGCAGCGGCCTGCCGTCCAGGGTAATACCCCAGCCGCCGTCCGCCTCGGCGACCGCGACGTTGTCGTAGACGCGTTTCACAGCAAATCCGCGACCAGGCCGGCGAGGCTGTCGAAGGCGTCGAGCACGGCAACGGCGCCGGCCTCGTGCAGGTCCGCCACCTCGTGATAGCCCCAGGCGACGCCGATGGCGGCCACGCCGGCGGCGCGCGCCATGGTCATGTCGAAGGTGGTATCGCCGACCATCACGGTGGTCTCGGGCACCGCGCCGGCGGCGAACATGGCCTGCTCGACCATGGCCGGGTGCGGCTTGCTGGGGGCGTCGTCGGCGGTCTGCGTCACGGCAAAGCGGCCGTGCAGGCCGAAGCGCTCGAGGGTCGAATCCAACCCGCGGCGCGACTTGCCCGTGGCCACGCCCAACACGTGCCCGTCCGCTGCCAGGCTATCGATCGCGGCCAGCGCGCCGTCGAACAGCTCGCCCTGAGGCTCGCCGGCAAGCCGCCTGGCGAGATGGGCGTCCTTGTAGGCCTCCGCCAATCGATGATGCTCCGGCGCCTCCGCCTGCGGCAGCAATTCCGCCATTGCCGCCGGCAACGAGAGGCCGACGATGCGGCGCACGGCGGCACCCTCGGGCGGGCCCAGGCCACAGGCCGCGAAAGCGTCCGCCATGGCGGCGACGATGGCGGCCTGGCTGTCGACCAGGGTGCCGTCGCAGTCGAGCAGCACCAGGCGCGCGAACTCGCTCACGCCGCCGCCTCGTCGAAGCCGAGCGCCGCAAAGGCCTCGGCCATATGGGCCGGCAAAGGCGCGGTCAGGCGCAGATTGCCGCCGTCACGAGGCAGCGCCAGCTCGCGCGCATGGAGATACAGGTGCTTGCGGCGCGCGCCGCCATATTTGCGGTCGCCGAGAATCGCATGGCCGATCAGCGCGCAGTGGGCGCGCAACTGATGGGTCCGCCCGGTGAGCGGCGAAAGCTCGAGCCAAGCCGTCTTTTCGGCAACCGCTATGGTGCGATAGCGCGTGACCGCGGGGCGCCCGGCCGCATCCTCTGCGACACGCTCGGCACCTTTCGTCAGCGGCCGGTCGATCTTGCCGACCGCCGGGCGCGGCTTGCCGGACACCAGCGCCCAATAGGTCTTCTCGATAGCGCCCTCACGAAACAGCCGCGTGAGGTCGCGTGCGGCACGGCGGTGGCGGGCCAGCAGGAGGATGCCGCTGGTGTCCTTGTCCAACCGATGCACCAGGCGCGGCGGCTCGTCCGCCTCGAAGCGCAAGGCCTCGGACAGCGCGTCGAGATGGCGGCGCTGGCCGCTGCCCCCCTGCACCGCAAGGCCGGCCGGCTTGTCGAGGGCCAGCATGTCGTCGTCGCGGTAGAGCACACGGGCACGCAGGTCCTCGCGCGTCGCCTTATCGACGGGCGGCGCCTCGCGCAGCGTCGGCGCCGGCTCGCCCACCGGCGGCACCCGCACGGTTTGTCCGGCGGCCAAGCGCATATTGGCCTTGGCGCGGTGCCCGTCGACGCGCACCTGGCCGGTGCGCAGCAGCTTCTGCAGCCGGCCATGGGTCACGCTCGGATAGTAGCGTGCGAACCAGCGGTCGAGGCGCACGGCATCGTCGTCGCGCTCGACCTCCACCGTCGTTACGCCGCTCATCCGATCAGCCCGCGCACCAGCGACATGCCGAGCACCAATCCCGCAATGCAGAGCACCACCGAGGCGACGATATAGCCCATGGCGGGCAGCGTCGCGCCGCGCTGCACGAGCACCACCACGTCGAGGGAAAACGTCGAGAACGTGGTGAAGGAGGCGAGCAGGCCGACCACCAGCATGGCCCGCAATTCCGGGCTCGGCGACCACACCAGCGCGCCGAGCTCGACCAGCACGCCCATGGCAAGCGACCCGAGCACGTTGACCACCAGGGTCCCGACGGGAAAGCCGTGCCCCAGCCAGTGGCCGACGCCGCTCATCACCAGATATCGCCCGACCGCGCCGATGGCGCCGCCGGCCGCCACCGCCAGCACGGTGTTCATGCCTCGCCCTCCCCTTCGCCGGCCAGACGCTCGCGCAACTCGGCCCAATAGGCAAGGCGCTTGGTCACCTCGCGCTCGAAGCCGCGCTCGACGGGACGGTAGAGCTGCTGGCGCGCCATGTCGTCGGGGAAATAGGACTGGCCCGAGAAGCCCTCCTCCGCGTCGTGGTCGTAGGCGTAGCCGGCGCCGTAGCCGAGGTCCTTCATCAGGCTGGTGGGGGCGTTGAGTATATGCTTCGGCGGCATCAGCGAGCCGAAATCGCGCGCCGCCCGCGTGGCCGCGCCCATGGCGCGATAGGCGGCGTTCGACTTCGGCGCCGTGGCCAGATAGATCACCGCCTGGGCGATCGCCAGCTCCCCTTCCGGCGAGCCGACAAAATGGTAGGCGTCCTTGGCCGCCAGCGCCTGCACCAGGGCCTGGGGGTCGGCCAAGCCGATATCCTCGGAGGCAAATCGCACCAGGCGGCGGGTGATGTAAAGCGGGTCCTCACCGCCCGCCAGCATGCGCGCCAGCCAGTAGAGCGCCGCGTCCACATCCGAGCCGCGCAGGCTCTTGTGCAGGGCGCTGATGAGGTTGTAGTGGCCCTCCTGCGCCTTGTCGTATACCGGCGCGCGCTGCTGCACCACGCGGCTCAGCGCGGCGGCATCGAGCGGCGCGTCGGGTTCGACCTGGGAGACCGCCTCGACCATGTTCAGCAGCGAGCGGCCGTCGCCGTCGGCCATGGCGAGAAGTGCCGTGCGCGCATCCTCCACCAGCGGCAGGGGCGCACCGAGCACATCTTCGGCGCGGGCCAGCATGGCATCCAGCGCCGTCTGGTCGAGGCGGTTGAGCACCAGCACCTGGCAGCGCGACAGCAGCGCCGCGTTGAGCTCGAAGGAGGGGTTCTCCGTCGTCGCCCCCACCAGTACCACGATGCCCGCCTCGACGGTGGGCAGAAAGGCGTCCTGCTGGGCACGGTTGAAGCGGTGCACCTCGTCGACGAACAGCAGGGTGCCGCGACCATCGCCGTGGCGGGCCTCGGCCCGGGCGAAGACCTTGCGCAGATCCGCGACGCCCGAGAACACCGCCGACAAGGGCTCGAACTCAAGGTCGCAGGCGTCCGCCAGCAGATTGGCGATGGTGGTCTTGCCGCAGCCGGGCGGGCCCCAGAGGATGATCGAGGCCAACCGCCGCGCCGCCACCATGCGTGCCAGCGGCGCCTCCGGCGCCAGCAGGTGGTCCTGGCCCAGCACCTCGCCGAGGTCTTGCGGGCGCAGGCGGTCGGCGAGCGGGCGCGGTGCCGCCTCCTCCATGCCCGCCGCTTCGAACAGGTTTGCCATCAACCGGATACCGTCACCCGCAGCACCTCGCCGTTGCGGCGAATGGCGAGGGTCCATTCGGAGCGCCGCCGCTCAAGCACGTCTGCAAGCGTTTCGGTGAGGTCGATATCGACACCAGCCACCGTCAGCACCACGTCGCCGACCCTGAGCCCGATACGCGCCGCCGGGCCGCGCTCGACCTTGAGCACCAGCACGCCCGTGGCGTCGCGCGCCAGGCCGAGCTCGTCGGCCAGCGCTGGCGACAGATTGGCGACCGTGGTGCCGGCAAGCGGGTGGCGGCCGGCCAGGCGACGGACATCGGCGGGAGGGTCCTGCGGCGGGCGTATGAGCGCCACTGCCACGTCGCGCCTGCCCTCGCCATCGAGCAGGCTGAAGATCGCCGCGTCGCCGATGCCGCGGGTGCGCAGGCGGAAATCGAAACCGTCGCGGTCGAAAATATCGTGGCCGTCGACCGCCGCCAGCACGTCGCCGACGCGCAGTCCCGCCGCCTTTGCCGGCCCCGCCGGATGCAAGCCTTTGACCAGCACTCCGAGCGGCCGGTCGAGGCCGAGGGAGCGCGCGATGTCGGCGGTCAGGGGTTGCAGCGATATGCCGACCCACGGCCGCACGGCACGCCCGCCCGCGACCATCTCGGCCACCACCACGCGCACCAGGTTGGCGGGGATTGCGAAGCCGATGCCGATGGAGCCGCCGCCGCGCGAGACGATCGCCGTATTGATGCCGATCAGGCGGCCGTCGAGGGTGACCAGGGCGCCGCCGGAATTGCCCGGATTGATGGCCGCATCGGTCTGGATGAAGGCGCCGCCGCTCAAGCCCGCAGTGCCGGTGCGCGCTTGCGCCGAGACGATGCCGCTGGTCACGGTCTGGCCGACGCCGAAGGGATTGCCGACGGCGAGCACGATGTCGCCGACCTCGAGTTGGTCGGAATCGCCAAGCTCGAGATAGGGCAAGGGCGTGTCGCCGGCGTCGATGCGCATGACGGCGAGGTCGCTCGATTCGTCACTGCCGACAAGCTCGGCCACCATCTCGCGGCGGTCGGCGAGCACCACCACCACCTCGTCCGCATCCTGCACCACGTGGCGGTTGGTGACGATGACCCCGTCGGCGCTGACGATGACGCCCGAGCCAAGGGAGTTCTCGATACGCTCGCGCGACATGTCGGGAAAGACGCGGCCGAAGAACTGCTCGAAGAAGGGATCGCCCGCGAACGGGCTGCGGAAGCGCGAGGCGACGACGCGCCGGGCATAGATGTTGACCACCGCCGGCGAGACCGCCCGCACCACCGGCGCGTAGGACAGCTGCAGCTCGGAAACGTCGCGCGGCACCACCCGCTCGTCCGCGAAAGCGGCGGAGGTGAGCACGAGGAGCAGAAGCAGAAAGAGAGGGCGGAGAACATTCATGCGCCAATTCTAGCGCGATTCCCCGCCGCACCGGGAGCGCCAAGCGAAGAAAAGGGCGGCCCCTGGGGAGCCGCCCTTTGTCTTTCGCATCTTGCAGCGCACCGTTAAGCGATCGCCGCCTGGGTCTCTTCCTCGTCGAAGCTCTCGTGCTCGAGCACGGGGCCGGAATCGAGGCCCTTGGCGTCGACGTCGCGGTCGACCAGCTCGATGATCGCCATGGGTGCCGAGTCGCCGTAGCGGAAGCCCGCGCGGACCACCCGCGTGTAGCCGCCGGAGCGATCGTCGTAGCGCTCGCGCAAGACGCTGAACAGCTTCTCCACCAGCGCCGCGTCGCCGCCCAGCTTGGCCAGGGCCTGGCGCCGGGCATGCAGGCTGTTGCGCTTGCCGAGCGTGATCAGGCGATCGACGATCGGCCGCAGATCCTTGGCCTTGGGCACGGTCGTGGTGATCTGCTCGTGCTTGATCAGCGCCGCCGCCATGTTGGAGAACATGGCCTTGCGGTGTGAGCTGGTGCGGTTGAGCTTGCGGCCCCTCAAACGATGACGCATCGATCCCTCCTCAGGGTACTAGAACGGCTCCTCGAGCCGCTTGGCCATGTCTTCGATATTCTCCGGCGGCCAATCCGGAATTTGCATGCCGAGATGCAAGCCCATATGGGCCAGCACTTCCTTGATCTCGTTCAAGGATTTGCGGCCGAAATTGGGGGTGCGCAGCATCTCGCCTTCGGTCTTCTGCACAAGATCGCCGATATAGATGATGTTGTCGTTCTTGAGGCAGTTGGCCGAGCGCACGGAAAGCTCGAGCTCGTCGACCTTGCGCAGCAGGTTGACGTTGAAGGCGGGCTCGCGCGCCTCTTCCTGGGCGGCGGCGAAGCTCGGCTCCTCGAAATTGATGAACAGCTGCATCTGGTCGGTGAGGATGCGCGCGGCCAGCGCCACCGCGTCCTCGGGCGTCACCGTGCCGTCGGTCTCGAGCTGCATCGACAGCTTGTCGTAGTCGGTGACCTGGCCGACGCGAGTGTTCTCGACCTTGTAGGAGGCCTTGCGCACCGGGCTGTACAGCGCGTCGACCGGGATCAGGCCGATCGGCGCATCGGCCGGGCGGTTCTGGCTCGCCGGCACATAGCCCTTGCCGCTCTCCACCGTCATCTCGAAGTGGATGCTGGCGCCCTTATCCAAGGTGCAGATGACCACGTCCGGCGAGAGGATCTCGATGTCGTGGCCGGTCTGGATATCGGCCGCCGTGACCTGCTTCGGACCCGTCGCCTCGAGCGTGATGCGCTTCGGGCCGTCGCCGTGCATCTGCAACGCCACCGTCTTGATGTTGAGGACGATATCGGTCACGTCCTCCTGCACGCCGGTGATCGACGAAAACTCGTGCAGCACGTTGTCGATACGCAAAGTGGTGATGGCCGAGCCGCGCAGGCTCGACAACAGCACGCGCCTGAGCGCATTGCCGAGCGTCAGCCCGAAGCCGCGCTCGAGGGGCTCGGCAACGATCGTCGCCTGGCGGCCACGGCTGCTGCCCTGTGCCACTTCGAGCTTGGACGGCTTGATGAGTTCTTCCCAGTTCTTTTGAATCACACTGTAATCCTCACGCGTCGAGCGCGTTTCATGATGATCTGGTCAATCGAATACCGCCGCTGCACGACCCGTCTACCGGGCCCAGCTGCGGCTCTGCTTATCGCGGCGAGGCTTCCTGCCCGGCCGCGAGCCTTCTCAACTTCAGAAGGCCCTAGACACGCCGGCGCTTGGGCGGCCGGCAACCGTTATGGGGGATCGGCGTCACGTCACGAATGGCGGTGATGGTAAAGCCCACCGTCTGCAATGCGCGCAGTGCCGACTCGCGGCCCGAGCCCGGCCCGCGCACTTCGACTTCGAGCGTCTTCATGCCGTGCTCCGCAGCCTTGCGGCCAGCCTCTTCCGCCGCCATCTGCGCCGCGTAAGGCGTCGATTTGCGCGATCCCTTGAAACCTTGCGATCCTGCCGACGACCAGGCAATGGCATTGCCCTGCACGTCGGTGATGGTGATCAGCGTGTTGTTGAACGTCGCGCTGACATGCGCCACGCCCGAGATGATGTTCTTGCGTTCGCGGCGCTTGACGCGCCCGCCGGTCTCTTTCGCCATACTCTAAGCTTTCCGCTTCGCTTGCCGGGACCTTGTCCCGTTAAACCTTTTTCTTGCCCGTGACCGGGCGGGCACGGCCCTTGCGGGTACGCGCATTGGTGTGCGTGCGCTGACCACGCACCGGCAAGCCGCGCCGATGCCTGATGCCGCGATAGCAGCCGAGATCCATCAGCCGCTTGATGTCCATTGCCGTCGCGCGCCTGAGGTCGCCCTCGACCCGGTACTCGGTGTCGATGATCTCGCGCACCCGGCCCAGCTCGCCCTCGGTCAGATCACTGACGCGGCGATCGTCCGGCAGGCCGGCCTTTTCGCATATTTCACGCGCCTTGGTCCGGCCGATGCCGAAGATATAGGTCAAGGCGATTTGAACCCGCTTGTTAGTCGGGATGTTGACACCGGCGATACGCGCCACGAAGCGATCTCCCTAAAAAAATAACGCCGCTGCTGAGACCACGGCGCACTCTTGAGAACCGCGGATTATATGAGCAGCTGCTGTCAAGTCAATGCCCGCCGATAGTGGCCAGCATCCGTTCGATTTCCGCCGTCACCGCGTCGATGTCGGCCATGCCGTCGATCGTCGCCAACAGGCCCTGCCTGTCGTAGTAGGGCAGCAGCGGCGCCGTCTGGGCGTGATAGGCCTCGAGCCTTTCGCGCACCGTCTCGGCATTGTCGTCCTTGCGGCGCAGGAAGTTGCTGCCGCCACAGGAATCGCAGATTCCCTCGACTTTTGTGGGCTTGGCGCTGTCATTGTAGCCGGCGCCGCAGTCGGCACAGGAAAAACGCCCCGTGATTCGCGCCACCAGGGCCTCGTCGTCGACGCCGAAAGCGATGACCCGGTCGATGACGATACCGCGCTCGCGCAATAGGCCGTCGAGCGCCTGCGCCTGGGCCACGGTGCGGGGAAAGCCGTCGAGAATGAAGCCGCCCGCCATGTCGGGCTCGCCGAGCCGGTCGGCGATGATGCCGATCACCACCTCGTCGGGCACCAGCTCGCCGGCCTCCATGATTGCCTTGGCGCGCTTGCCCACCTCACTCTCGGCCGCCACAGCCGCACGCAGCATGTCGCCCGTGGAGAGATGCACCAAGCCGTGGTTGTCGCGCAGGCGCTCGGCCTGGGTGCCCTTGCCGCAGCCAGGCGGGCCGAACAGGATCAGCCTCATCGCCTGCGCCCGCGCAGGCTGCTCTTCTTGAGCAGACCTTCATACTGGTGCGCCAGCAGATGCGATTGCACTTGGGCGACGAAGTCCATGGTCACGTTGACCACGATCAGCAGACTGGTGCCGCCGAAGTAGAACGGCACCGCGTATTGCGAGATCAGGATCTCCGGCAGGATACAGACCGCCGAGAGATACAGGGCGCCCACGGTGGTCAGGCGCGTCAGCACATAGTCGATATATTCCGCCGTGTTGGCGCCGGGGCGGATGCCCAGCAGGAAGCCGCCGTTCTTGCGCAGATTGTCGGCGGTGTCGGCCGGATTGAAGACTACGGCCGTGTAGAAGAAGGCGAAAAAGACGATCAGCGAGATGTAGAGCAGCAGATAGAGCGGCTGGCCGCGCCCGACATAGCTGGTTACCGCCGTCAGCCATTCCGGCCCGGTGCCGGCGGAGAAGCTCAATGCCGTGATCGGCAGCAGCAACAGCGAGCTGGCGAAGATCGGCGGGATGACGCCGGCGGTGTTCAGCTTCAAGGGCAGATGCGAGCTCTCGCCGCCGAACATGCGGTTGCCGACCTGGCGCTTGGGATATTGCACCACCAGCCGCCGCTGCGCCCGCTCCATGAAGATGATGAAGGAGATCACGGCAACCGACATGATCATCAGGAAGATGATGAAGAGCACCGGCAGCGCGCCCGTGCGGCCGAGCTCAAGGGTGCTGACCAGCGCCCGCGGCAACTCCGCGACGATGCCGGCCATGATGATCAGCGAGATGCCGTTGCCGACGCCGCGCGCGGTGATCTGCTCGCCCAGCCACATCAGGAAGATGGTGCCGCAGGTCAGCGTGACGACGGTGGTGAAGCGGAAGCCGAGGCCCGGATCGATCACCGCGCTGCCCTGGGACGAGGTCATGCCCTCGAGGCCGACGGCGATGCCCATGGCCTGCAGCATGGCCAGGATGACCGTGCCGTAGCGGGTATATTGGGTGATCTTGCGCCGCCCCGACTCGCCCTCTTTCTTCCACGCCTCCAAGGTCGGCGAGACCGTGGTCAGCAGCTGGATCATGATCGAGGCAGAGATATACGGCATGATGTTGAGGGCGAAGATGGTCATCCGCCCCAAGGCACCGCCTGCGAACATGTTGAACATGCCGAGGATGCCGCCGGCCTGCTGGCTGAAAATGTCTTCCAGGACGACCGGGTCGACGCCCGGAATCGGGATGTAGGTGCCGAGCCGATAGATGATCAGGGCGCCCACCGTGAACCAGAGGCGCTTCTTGAGCTCGGTCGCCTTGGCAAGGGCGCCGAAATTGAATTGCGAGGCAAGCTGCTCGGCGGCCGATGCCATGGACTATCCTTCGAGCTCTGCGCAGTATCGCGCGGTCTTGGTCAGGCGTCGCCCTCGGCAGCCGTCTCGGCGCCGAGGATGGTGATCGATCCGCCCGCCTTCTCCACCGCGGCGATGGCTGCTTTCGAGGCGCCTGCGACCGAAATCTCAAGCTTCGCCTCGAGCGTGCCCTTGCCGAGCAAGCGAACACCATCCCGGATATGGGTAACCACCCCTGCCGCCTTCAAGGCCTCGGCCGTAACCGGAGCCGCGGCATCGATCTTGCCGGCATCCACGGCCTGCTGCAGACGGCCGAGATTCACCTCGGCATAGCGCTTGGCGAAGATGTTGTTGAAGCCGCGCTTGGGCAGGCGCCGGTCGAGCGGCATCTGGCCGCCCTCGAAGCCCTTGATGGCCACGCCGCTGCGCGACTTCTGGCCCTTCATGCCACGGCCGCCGGTCTTGCCCTTGCCCGAGCCGATGCCGCGCCCGACGCGGGTACGATCGCGCCTCGAGCCGTCGTTGTCGCGGATTTCGTTAAGCTTCATCGTCATTCCTCCGGCGCTCAGCCAGCGTCCTCGACCCGCACCAGGTGCTGGACCTTGGTGATCATGCCGCGCACGGCGGGCGTATCCTCAAGCTCGCGGGTGCGATGCATCTTGTTCAAGCCGAGCCCGACCAGGGTCTGGCGCTGGTCGCGCCGACGCCCGATGGGACTGCCGATCTGGGTTACTTTCAGGCGCCCTGCGGCGGCCTTCTTCTTTGCTGCCATGCTCGCCCCCTATTCGGATGCCGGCGCCGGCTCGACGTCCTCGCGGCGGCCGACCAGATCGCTGACCTTCTTGCCGCGCTTGTTGGCGATCTGGCGCGGCGAGCGCATGCGGCTCAGCGCCTCGAACGTGGCGCGGATCATGTTGTGCGGATTGGAGGTGCCGATCGACTTGGTCACCACGTCCTGCACGCCAAGGGTCTCGAAGACCGCACGCATCGGACCGCCGGCGATGATGCCGGTACCCGGAGGCGCCGCCCGCAGCACCACCCGCCCGGCCCCGTAATGGCCGGTCGTGTCGTGATGCAGGGTCCGGCCCTCGCGCAGCGGCACGCGGATCAGCTTGCGCTTGGCCTGCTCGGTCGCCTTGCGGATGGCATCCGGCACCTCGCGGGCCTTGCCGCTGCCGAAACCGACCCGGCCGCGGCCGTCACCGACCACCACCAGGGCCGCGAAGCCGAAGCGGCGGCCGCCTTTGACCACCTTGGCGACACGGTTGATGCTGACCAGCTTGTCGAAAAGGTCCGAGTCAGCCTCTTCCTTGCGGTTATAGCGACGTCCGCCGCGCCGATTCTCGTTTCTCGCCATGCTCAGCTACCGCCCTGCCTAAAACTCGAGGCCGCCCTCGCGCGCGGCCTCCGCCAGCGCACGCACGCGCCCATGATAGAGATACTCGCCGCGGTCGAAGACCACTTCGGACACGCCGGCCGCCTTGGCGCGCTCGGCGATCAACGTGCCGACCGCCTTTGCCGCCTCGATGTTCGCGCCGCTCTTCAGCGTGCCGCGCAAGTCCTTGTCCAGGGTGGATGCGGCAGCCACGGTGCGGCCAGCCTCGTCCTCGATCACCTGGACATAGATGTTCTTGCCCGAGCGGAACACCGACAAGCGCGGCCTTCCGTTCGCTGCCTTGAGAATCCGGTAGCGGTTGCGTCGCCGCCGCCGCTCCACTAGCGCCCTTGATTTGCTCATCGCTCGCGCCCTTACTTCTTCTTGCCTTCTTTGCGGCGGACATATTCGTCCGAGTAGCGCACGCCCTTGCCGTTGAAAGGCTCGGGCTTGCGCAGCCGCCTGATTTCCGCCGCCATCTGGCCGACCCGCTGCTTGTCGATGCCGCTCACCGTGATCGCCGTCGGCCGCTCGCAAACGATCTTCAGATCGTCGGGAATGGCCAACTTGATCTCGTGGCTGTAGCCGAGCTGCAGGTTGAGGAAATCGCCGTCGACTGCGGCACGATAGCCGACGCCGGTAATCTCCAGCGAGCGCGAATAGCCTTCGGATACGCCGGCGACCATGTTGTTCACCAGCGAGCGCGAAAGGCCCCACATGGCCCGCGAGCGACGATCCTCGCTGCGCGGAGAGACGCGAACGCCGCCTTCCTCTTGCGACACCTCGACCTCGTCCGCCAGCGTGCGAGAAAGCTCGCCCAGCTTGCCCTTGACGGTCACCATCTGCCCGGCCAGCGCCACTTCGACGCCGTCGGGGATCGCAACCGGATGCTTACCAATACGAGACACCGTGCGCTCCTAGAATACTTTGCAAAGCACTTCGCCGCCGACATTGGCGTCGCGTGCTTCGCTATCGGACATCACGCCGCGCGGCGTCGACAGGATCGAGATGCCGAGGCCGTTATAGACCCGTGCCAAATCCTTGATCGACGAATAGACCCGCCGACCCGGCTTCGACACACGGCTTATCTCCTGAATGACCGGCGTGCCCTCATGGTATTTGAGGTCAATCTCGATATGCGGCTTGGTGGCGATATCGTCGAGGCGCCGATAGCCCCGGATATAGCCTTCCTTCGCCAACACTTCGAGCACGTTGGTCCGCAGCCGCGATTCCGGGCAGCGCACACTGCGCTTGCCGACCATCTGGCCATTGCGAATGCGTGTCAGCATATCGCCGAGGGGATCGCTCATCGTCATCGTCGCGTTCTCCTCACCAACTCGCCTTGACCATTCCGGGAACCTCGCCGCCCGAAGCCAGCTCGCGCAGCGCAATGCGCGAAAGCTTGAGCTTGCGGTAGTAGCCCCGCGGCCGCCCGGAAAGCTCGCAGCGATTACGGATTCTCGTTGCCGAGCCGTCACGCGGCAGCGAAGCCAGCTCCAGGCGGGCAGCGAACTGCTCCTCCATGGGTGCTGACTTGTCACGCGCCTTGGCTTTCAGCTCCGCCCGCTTGGCGGCATGCTTGGCAACCGTCTTACGCACTCTTTTGTTTCGTTCGATAGCGCTTCGTTTGGCCATTATTCGAACAACCTCCAATCTTTCCCGACGCGATGTCGATTCAGGCGGCGAAGGGCATATCGAAGCCCTTCAGCAGAGCCCGCGCTTCGGCGTCGGTCTCGGCGGTGGTAACGATGATGATATCCAGCCCGCGCACCGTATCGACCATGTCGTAGTCGATCTCGGGGAACACGATCTGCTCCTTCAGGCCCAGGGCATAGTTGCCGCGGCCGTCGAAGCTGCTGGCGGAAACGCCACGGAAATCGCGCACTCGAGGGAGCGCCACGGTAACCAGGCGGTCGAGAAACTCGAACATGCGGTCGCGCCGCAGCGTCACCTTGCAGCCGACCGTCATGCCTTCGCGAAGCTTGAAGTTCGCGATCGACTTCTTGGCCTTGGTCAGCAGGGGCTTCTGGCCGGCGATGGCCGTCAGATCGGCTTCGGCGCCCTTGATCAGCTTGCTGTCACGCGCCGCTTCGCCGACACCCATGTTGATGACGATCTTTTCCAGGCGCGGGATCTGCATCGGATTGCCGTAGGCGAACTCCTCCTGCAGGGCCGGTCGCACCGTGGTCAGATAGTGCTCATTCAGTCTGGTCATGGCCGTCTCCTCAGCGATCCACGATTTCGCCGGAACGCTTGGCGAAACGGACCTTGCGCCCGTCCTCCAGGGTGCGGTAGCCGACCCGTGTCGGCTTGCCGTCCTTGGGGTCGGCGATGGCCAGGTTCGAGATGTGCAGGGTCGCTTCCTTCTCGATGATGCCGCCCGGCGAAACCTGGCTCGGCCGCGTGTGCCGCTTGATCATGTTGACGCCACGCACCAACGCCCGCCGGTCCTTGGGATGGACGGCGATCACCTCGCCGCTCTTGCCCTTCTCGCGCCCGGCGAGGACGACCACCGTGTCACCCTTCTTGATCTTGAACTTCGCCGTCATCACAGCACCTCCGGAGCGAGCGAGACGATGCGCATGAACTGCTTGGCCCTGAGCTCGCGCGTCACGGGCCCGAAGATGCGCGTGCCGATGGGCTCGCCCTGGTGGCTGATGAGCACAGCCGCGTTATTGTCGAAACGGATGGCGCTGCCGTCCGGCCGGCGAATTTCCTTCGCCGTGCGAACGATAACCGCACGGTGAATATCGCCCTTCTTGACGCGGCCGCGGGGGATGGCCTCCTTCACCGAGACGACAATGACGTCGCCGACGGAAGCGGTCTTGCGCCCCGCGCCACCCAGCACCTTGATGCACTGCACCCGGCGGGCGCCGGAGTTGTCGGCGACGTCCAGGTTGGTTTGCATCTGAATCATGGCGGCTCTTTCTCTTGATCGGGTTCGTGTCTCGGCAGGTCAGGCAGCGGCGCTCAAGCGCCCTCGGCCACGACCTCCCAGGTCTTGCGCTTGGAGATCGGCCGGCATTCGCGAATGCGCACCAGATCGCCAACCTTGTAGCTGTTCTCCGGATCGTGGACCGCGAAGGTCTTCGAGCGGCGAACGAACTTCTTGTACATCGGATGCTTGAAGCGGCGCTCGACGCGAACCACCAGCGACTTGTCGCCGGAGTCGCTCACCACCGTGCCCTGAAGCGTACGTTTCGGCATCGTTGCTAGGCCTCGCTTGCGGCGGCGCCTTTGCGCTCGCCGAGAATGGTACGAATGCGCGCGATATCGCGACGCACCTGACGCACCCGCGCCGTGTTCTCAAGCTGGCCAGTGGCCCGCTGGAAGCGCAGGTTGAACTGTTCCTTCTTGAGCTCAACGAGCTGACCCGACAGCTCGTCGGCCGACTTGGCGCGCATTTCCGTTGCACTCATGGCTTAGTCCTCACCGCCGACGCGACGCACGAAACGCGTCTGCATGGGAAGCTTGGCCGCGCCCAACTCGAAAGCCGCGCGCGCCAGCTCCGGCGGCACGCCGTCGAGCTCGAATACGATCCGCCCCGGCTTGA
Organism: uncultured Rhodospirillaceae bacterium; assembly: GCA_964408735.1. Lineage (GTDB taxonomy): Bacteria > Pseudomonadota > Alphaproteobacteria > UBA7887 > UBA7887 > UBA7887. Next base: position 25,726 of record CAYPAX010000054.1, read on the forward strand.
CTCGCGCCATCCAGAACTCGGGCGTGCCCTTGCCCTTGCCCATGCGCACCTCGGTCGGCTTCTTGCTGACCGGGACATCGGGAAAGATGCGGATCCACATGCGCCCGGCGCGCTTGATGTGGCGGGTGATGGCGCGGCGCGCGGCCTCGATCTGGCGCGCGGTGACGCGTGCCGGCTCCACCGCCTTGAGGCCGTAGGTGCCGAAATTCAGCGTCGTCCCGCCTTTGGCGAGGCCGTGCAGGCGCCCTTTGTGGGCCTTGCGGTATTTGGTTCTCTTGGGGCTCAGCATGCCTTGTGTCCTTGTCCGTCTTCCTTAAGGCCTTAGGTCCGCGCGCCCTGCGCTTCCGCGCGGCGGCGATCCTGGGCCATGGGATCGTTCTCCATGATGTCGCCCTTGAACACCCAGACCTTGACACCGCAGGTGCCGTAAGCCGTGAGTGCCGTGGCGGTACCGTAATCCACATCGGCGCGCAGGGTGTGCAGGGGCACGCGGCCCTCGCGATACCATTCGGTGCGCGCGATCTCGGCGCCGCCGAGACGGCCGCCGCAATTGATGCGGATGCCGAGGGCGCCAAGCCGCATGGCCGACTGCACCGCGCGCTTCATGGCACGGCGGAAGGCGACGCGGCGCTCGAGCTGCTGGGCGATATTGTCGGCCACCAGGCGGGCGTCGATCTCGGGCTTGCGGATCTCGACGATATTGATGTGCACTTCGCTGTCGGTCAGCTTCGAGACGTCCTGGCGCAGCTTCTCGATATCGGCGCCCTTCTTGCCGATGACGACGCCAGGGCGTGCGGTATGGATGGTAACCCGCGCTTTCTTTGCCGGACGCTCGATGACCACCCGGGCGACGCCGGCCTGGCTCAACCGCTTGGTGAGATACTCGCGGATGCGCAGGTCCTCGTGCAGCAGATCGCCGTAGCTGTCATCCGCATACCAGCGCGAATCCCAGGTCCGGTTGATACCCAGCCGGAGGCCGATCGGATTGACTTTCTGACCCATGATCAGTCCTCTTCGCGTTCGCGGACAACCACCGTCAGGCGGCTGAAGGGCTTGACCACCCGGCCGACGCGGCCGCGCGCACGCGGACGCCAGCGGCGCATGGTCATCGATTTCCCGACAAAGGCCTCGGCCACATAAAGCCGGTCCACGTCGAGGTCGTGATTGTTCTCGGCATTGGCGATCGCCGACTGCAAGACCTTGCGCACGTCGCCGGCGATGCGGCGGCGCGAAAAGGCCAGGGTCGCCAGCGCGCTCTCGGCGGATTCGCCGCGAATGCTCTGAGCCACCAGGTTCAGCTTCTGCGGGCTGGTGCGCAAAAGGCGCGCCATCGCCATCGCTTCGTTGTCGCCTAAGCGTCGGGGCGCCGACTTCTTGCCCATGCCTTAAACCCTCCGCGCCTTCTTGTCGGCGGCGTGGCCGTAATAGGTGCGTGTCGGCGCGAACTCGCCGAGCTTGTGCCCGACCATGTTCTCGCTGACCAGCACCGGAATGAACTTGTGGCCGTTGTGGACGTCGAAGGTCAGGCCGACGAATTGCGGAACAATCGTCGAGCGCCGCGACCAGGTCTTGATCGCGCCCTTGCGTCCGTCGCCGTGGGCGTCTTCCGCCTTCTTCAGCAGGTAGCCGTCGACAAACGGCCCCTTCCATACCGAGCGTGCCATCGTTACTGCCTAACGCCTCTTCTTGGCGCGGTGCCGACTGCGCAGGATCAGCTTGTCGGACCGCTTGTTGTTTCGCGTACGCTTGCCCTTGGTCGGCACGCCCCACGGGGTTACCGGATGACGGCCGCCAGAGGTACGGCCCTCGCCGCCGCCATGGGGATGGTCGACCGGGTTCATGGCGACGCCGCGCACATGCGGGCGCTTGCCCAGCCAACGATTGCGGCCGGCCTTGCCCATATTGGTGTTCTGGTTGTCCGGGTTCGAGACGGCACCGACGGTGGCCATGCACTCGCCGCGGACCATGCGCTGTTCGCCCGAGGACAGCCGCAGCAGGGCATAGCCGCCATCCTTGCCGATGAGCTGGGCATAATTGCCGGCGGCGCGCGCCAGCTGGCCGCCCTTGCCGGGCTTCATTTCGATATTGTGGATGATGGTGCCGACCGGCATGTTGCGCATCGGCATGGCGTTGCCGGGCTTGATGTCGGCACGATCGCCCGACATCACCTGGTCGCCTGGCGCCAGGCGCTGCGGCGCCAGGATGTAGGCCAGCTCGCCGTCCTCGTAGCGCAGCAGCGCAATGAAGGCGCTGCGATTGGGATCGTACTCGAGCTGCTCCACGGTCGCCGCGACGTCGAACTTGCGCCGCTTGAAATCGATGGTGCGGTAAAGCCGCTTGTGGCCGCCGCCGCGATGGCGCACGGTCATGCGGCCCTGATTGTTGCGCCCACCCTTCTTGGTCAGGCCCTTGGTCAGCGCCTTGGCGGGCCGGCCCTTGTGCAGGTCCGAGCGATCGACCAGCACGAGTTGGCGCCGCGATGGCGTCGTGGGGCGAAAGGTTTTCAATGCCATGAGAGGTCTCCTCGCTCTAGACGCCGGCCGTGTAGTCGAGGCTCTGCCCTTCGGCGAGCCGCACCACGGCTTTCTTGACGTCGGGTCGGCGCCCGAGCCGGCCACGAAAGCGCTTGGTCTTGCCTTTGACGGTGATGGTATTGATGCCCGTGACCTTGACGCTGAACAGGGTCTCCACGGCGGCCTTGATCTGCGGCTTGGTGGCCGTCTTGGCAACCCGGAAGGCGAACTGATTGTGCTCGCTGAGCTCGGTCGCCTTCTCGGTGATCACCGGGCTGAGAATGATGTCATAGGCGCGTTCGGGGGTCATGACAAGCGTGCCTCCAGCGCCTCAACACCGGCCTTCGTCAGGACCAGGGTATCGGCGCGCAGAATGTCGTAGACGTTGGCGCCCTGGCTGGGCAGCACGTCGACGCCGGGAATGTTGGCCGCGGCGCGGCGGAAGTTGCCGTCCACCTCGCCACCGTCGATGATCAGCGCCCGGCCCCAGCCCAGGGCCGACAGCCGCTTGGCCAGGCCCGAGGTCTTGGGCTCGTCGAGCGCCGCGGAATCCAGCACCACCAGCTTGCCGTCGGCCTGCATGGCGGACAGCGCGCATTTGAGGCCCAGCCGGCGCACTTTCTTCGGCAGGCCGTAGCCGTGGTCGCGAACCAGCGGGCCAAAGGCGCGGCCGCCGCCAACGAAAATGCCCGATTTGCGCGAGCCGTGGCGGGCCCGCCCGGTGCCCTTCTGGCGATAGGCCTTGGCGCCGGTGGCGGTAATCTCGCCGCGGGTCTTGACCTTGTGGTTGCCGGCGCGGCGGCCGGCGAGCTGCCAGCGCACCACGCGCTGGATGATATCGGGACGCACCGCGATGCCGAAAATCCCCTCGGCGAGCTCGATCTCGCCGGCGCGCTCATTGTCGAGCGAAATGATGTCGCACTGCACGGCGCTCAGTCCTTCTTCTCGTCTTCGATCTCAGGCGTGGCTGCCTCTTCGGCTTCGGCCTCCGCGGCATCGGCTTCAGCCTCGGCAGGCGCCGGTGCAGCCTCCTCGGCCGCCTCGGCGCGCAAAGCGGCGGGAACCGGCGCATCCTCGGGCAGCGCCTTTTTCTTGGCATCGACCACCCGCACGAAGCCGCCCTTGGGCCCGGGCACGCCGCCCATGACCATGATCAGGCCGCGGTCGTCGTCGCTGCCTACCACATAGAGGTTCTGCTCGGTAACCTGGACGGAACCCATCTGGCCAGCCATCTTCTTGCCCTTGAAGACCCGGCCCGGATCCTGGCACTGGCCGGTCGAGCCCAGCGAGCGGTGCGACACCGAAACGCCGTGGCTGGCCCGCAGGCCGCTGAAATTGTGCCGCTTCATGGCGCCGGCGAAGCCCTTGCCCATCGAGGTGCCGATGACGTCGACGAACTGGCCCTCGACGAAATGCGACGCCGACAGGGCACTGCCGACGTCGATCATGCATTCCTCGCTGACGCGGAACTCGGCCACCCGCTTCTTCGGCTCGACCTGAGCCTTGGCGAAATGGCCGCGCATGGCCCGCGAGGTATTCTTCGCCTTGGCCCGTACGGCGCCGAGCTGCACGGCATGATAGCCGTCGCGTTCGGGCGTCTTCTGCGCCACCACCTGGCAGTCCTCGACCGCCAGCACGGTCACCGGAAGATGGCGGCCATCATCCAGGTAAACGCGGGTCATGCCCATTTTGCGTGCCAGAAGTCCGGTGCGCATGGTCTTCTCCTCCGCCTACGCCTAGAGCTTGATATCGACGTCGACGCCGGCCGCGAGATCGAGCTTCATCAGCGCGTCCACGGTCTGGGGCGTCGGGTCGACAATGTCGAGCAACCGCTTGTGGGTGCGGATCTCGAACTGCTCACGCGACTTCTTGTCGATATGCGGCGAGCGCAACACCGTGAAGCGCTCGATGTGCGTCGGCAATGGGATGGGGCCGCGCACATTGGCGCCTGTCCGCTTCGCGGTATTGACGATCTCGAGCGTCGACTGGTCGAGCACGCGATGATCGAACGCCTTCAGGCGAATGCGAATTTTCTGATTGTCCATTCCGATGCTCTTTCGCCTGACTAGCCAGTCTTAACGTCCTGCCCGTGCCTATTCGCTGACGTCTGCGACGACGCCGGCACCGACGGTGCGCCCGCC
>CAYPAX010000055.1:0-29900 GCA_964408735.1 uncultured Rhodospirillaceae bacterium
ACATCTTCACCAATACCCTACAGGACTTCATCCACCACGGTTGAGCGCGGCTCAAGCGTCGTCCTCGTCGTCCTCGGAATCGGCTACCAGCTCGGCAATGCCTTGAATCTGGAAGCGCAGCTTGTGGCGGGCTGCATATTTTTCCCGCGCCGGCTTCGGCAGGTCCTCAATAGAGATCACCTTCTTTTCCACCAGCACCGCGATCAGGTCGTCAATCACGCGAATAAACGCGACGTCGGATTCGCTAAGGCTCTGTTGGCTGATATTGGCCATGTCGTCTCTCCCGGTGGCTTGGCTGGTGACCGTTCGCGCAGTGTAGGCGATTTCCCGGTTCGCGAATAGCGCCCGCCTATTCCGCCGCCAGCCGACCGGGCATGGCGAAGGGGCGGTCATGGCTCAGGCTCGGCACTTTGGCGCGCGCTTCGGCTACCGCATCGAGATCGATATCCGCCGCGATAACGCCCGGCGCCTCGCCACCCTCGGCCAACACCTCGCCCCAGGGATCGATGATCAGGCTGTGGCCATAGGTGCGCCGGCGGCCGTAGTGGTTGCCGCATTGGGCCGGCGCGAAAACGAAGCAGCCCGTCTCGATGGCGCGGGCGCGCAGCAGAACATGCCAGTGGGCCTGGCCGGTGGGTACCGTGAAGGCCGAGGGGATCGCCAGCATGGCGGCACCGGCCTGCGCTAGGCTGCGATAGAGGGCCGGAAAGCGCAGGTCGTAACATACCGTCATGCCGAGCCCGCCCCAGGGCGTCTCGGCTAGCACGGCACGCTCGCCATGGGCGAAATTGTCCGATTCGCGGTAGCTTTCGCCGCCGAGATCGACATCGAACATGTGGATCTTGTCATATTCCGCGACCACTTGGCCCGCGCTGTCGAACAGCAGCGAGCGATTGGCGAGCTTGTTCCCCTTGCGCTCGCCGAGGCTGCCCGCAAGCAGCCAGACCCCTGTCTCGCGCGCCACCTCGGCGAAGGCGGCACGGGCAGGATGGGCGCCGGGCTCGCCCGCCTTGTCGCGGGTCTCGCGGCCGCCGGCCATGAGCGGCGCGTTTTCGGGCAGCAGAACCAGGCGGGCGCCATCCGCCGCAGCCGCGCGGATACCGGCACAGGCGGTAGCGATCGTCGCCGCCATATCCGGCGTCGCAGTGGTTTGCACACAGGCTACGCGCAAGGCGTTTGTCATAGGCCAATCCTACGCCAGACCGGCGGGCTGCGCTATACTCCACGCATGCGTATGAATACCGCGATATCTTTTGCGTGCCATGGCTAAGGACTGGCGAGCCGAAGGCAGCGTCCAGCGGCACGGTCGCGCCCGCGAGGAGTCGCCGCCCGCGAGGCCGCCGCCACCACCGCCAAGTCAACCACCGCCGCCACCGGTCCCCAGCAAAGTCCTGCCGCTGAGGTTCGCCGGGCGGGCGGGCGACTATTTCGGCATCTGGATCGTCAATCTCCTGCTGACCATCCTCACCCTTGGCATCTGGTCGGCCTGGGCCAAGGTCAGGCGCAAGCGCTACTTCCTCGGCACCACGACGATCGACGGCGACGCTTTCGACTACCTCGCCGATGGCTGGACCATCCTCAAGGGCCGCCTGATCGTCGCTGCGGCAACGGCCACCTATGTCGCCTCGCAATCGATAAACCCCTATCTGCAAGGCGGCTTGCTGCTGCTCTACCTCGTGAGCTATCCCTGGATCGTCAACAGCTCGCTGCGCTTCAACGCGCGCATGACGGTGTGGCGCAATGTGCGCTTCGATTTCGCCGGCAGCTATTGGGGCGCGCTGTTCGTCTTTCTCATCATGCCGATCATCGGCATTGTGTCGTTCGGGATCCTGCTGCCCGTGGCGAGCCGGCTTGGCGCCAACTATCTTGCCCGCCATAGCCGCTTCGGCGCCGCGCCGTTTCATGCCTCGCCGCGACTGGCGCCGTTCTACCTGGCGATCTTGCAGGCGGTGGCTATCCTGGTCGCGGCCCTGTTCGTCATCATGCTCCTGATCGGGATCGCGTTGACACTTGCCGGCGCCACGCCCGAGGATCCCATCGAGCTGCTGGACAGCGTCGATGCCACCTATCTGACCGTCATGCCTCTGGTCTTGCTTGCTGGGTTCATGCTGGCGACAAATTTCTACCGCGCCCGGGTGCGCAATATCGTCGTCCGCACGCTGACCCTGGACGAGCACCACCGCTTCGATTCGGTACTCTCGGGCCTGCGCTATGCCTGGATCGTGCTCAGCAACGGCATTGTCAGCATTGCCTCTCTGGGCCTGCTGCACCCCTGGGCGGCGGTGCGCGCCTGGCGCTACCAGGCGGACTGCCTGAGCGTTATGCCTGCCGCAGCGCTCGATGCCTTCGTCGGTCGCCAGAAGGACAGCGGCGCCGCCCTGGGCTCGGAATTCGTCGACCTGCAAGGCCTGGAGATCGGCCTGTGAGCGCGCCCGAGGTACAAGGCGAGCTGTTCGCCGCCGATGCCAGCCGCGGTCGCCCGGCCACGCTTCGCGCCGCGCCGGCCCTGGCCGTTGTTTGCGAGGGGCACACTTTGCCTCTCGACACGAATCGCCTCGACGTAGGCCAGCGCCTCAGCGGCGTCGCCCGGCGGCTCACCCTGGCCGACGGCACGGTCTTCGTGACTGCTGACGACGACGGCCTGGAAGCCTTGCTGTCCGCCGCCGGCGTGCGCGTCGGCGGCCGCCGCATCGCCGTTCTCGAAGCCATGCGCCCGCGCCTGCTCGCTCTGGTCACGCTGGCTGTGGTGGCGATCCTGGTCAGCATGCGCTGGGGCCTGCCGATCGCTGCCGATGCCGCCGCAACCCTCGTGCCGCACAGCATCGAGGTGGCCATGGGCGCCAACAGCCTCGATATCCTCGATGCCGTCGCGCTACGCCCGAGCCTGCTCCACGCCGAGCGCGCGGCCGAGACCCAAGTCATGTTCACCGAGTTGCGCCGGGCAGCCGGTGCCCGGCCCGATCTGCGACTGGAGCACCGCAAGGGCTTCCTGATCGGCGCCAACGCCCTGGCCCTGCCGGGCGGGCCGATCATCGTCACCGACGAACTCATATACCTCGCGCCGAGCGAGGACGCGCTCGCCGGGGTGCTGGCGCACGAAATCGCCCATGTGGAGGAGCATCACGGGCTGCGCCGGCTGATGCGTGCCGTCGGCATGGCGCTGATCATCACCGTCGCCATCGGCGACAGCGGCGAGTTGGTGGAGGAGGCCGCTGGCCTTCCCGCGCTCCTGATGGACCGCGCCTATTCGCGCACTTTCGAGGCAGAGGCCGACGACGGCGCCATCGCCATCATGCGCAAGGCGGGACGCGACCCGTCCGCGCTTGCCGACATGCTCGCCGCGCTGGACCCGGGGGGCGCCGAGGACAGCGAGGGCGGAGAGAATTGGCTGGCGAGCCACCCGGCGACGGCGGACCGCATTGCACGGCTCAGAGCGGAAGGCAAGCAATGACCGGGAATACGGCGGCGCGGCTGCGCATCCACGGCCGCGTCCAGGGCGTCTGGTTCCGTGGCTGGACGGTGGACCGGGCGCAGGCGCTCGGCCTCTCGGGCTGGGTGCGCAACCGCCGCGACGGCAGCGTCGAGGCGCTGGTCTCAGGGTCTACCCATGCGGTCGAGCAAATGATCGCCGCCTGTCATAACGGCCCACCGACGGCCCGCGTCGAGCTGGTGGAGCGCGAGCCCGCCACGGGCCTCACGGCGGGCGGCTTTACGCAGAAGCCGACCGTCTAGGCCGCCGCACCAGCTCGCCGCCGCAATTGGGGCAGACGGCCTCCATGTCGCTCGTGCAAGAGGGACAGAAGGTGCATTCGTAGGAACAGATATGCGCCTCGTCTTCATGTGAAATCTTAACTTCACATTTCTCGCAATTTTCTCTCATTTCCAGTGACATATGAGAATTTTCTCACACAATTGTTTGACCAAACCGCTGTTCGAATCGCATCCGCAGCCTAGTGTCGACGTCGGCCATGGTGACAGGCAGGCCGAGGTCTACCAGGGACGTCACGCCGAACTCGCCGATGCCGCAGGGGATGATGCCGGCGTAGTGGTCGAGCACCGGCTCCACATTGAGCGAGATACCATGGAAGGTGACCCAGCGGCGCACGCGCACGCCAAGCGCACCGATCTTGGCCTCGCCACGCGGTGTCTCGACCCAGACCCCGACGCGGCCCTCGCGGCGAAAGGCGAGCAGCGAGAAGTCGGCCAGGGTGTCGATCAGCCAGCCTTCGAGATTGCGCACATAGGCGCGCACATCGGCCTTGCGCTCCGCCCCCTTGAGGTCGAGCATGACATAGACCACGCGCTGGCCTGGCCCGTGATAGGTGAAGCGGCCGCCGCGGCCGGTGTCGAAGACGGGAAAGCGCATCGGCGTCAGCAGCTCGTCGTCGTCGGCGCTGGTGCCGCGGGTATAGATCGGCGGATGCTCCACCAGCCAGGCCTGCTCGGCGGCCTCGCCGGCGCGGATTGCCGCCACCCGCGCCTCCATCGCCGCCACGGCATCCGGGTACGCGACCGGGGTCTCGCTGATTGTCCATTCCACTGCCGACATGGCCGGATGGTATCACGTGTTGCGCCACGGCGCGGGATTTGCTACTCCGCAGCCATCGCGGCCGTGGCGGAACTGGTAGACGCGCAGCGTTGAGGTCGCTGTGGGGGCAACCCCGTGGAAGTTCGAGTCTTCTCGGCCGCACCACCTTCTCTTTGATCCGGGCGTCTCTGCCCGGTCATCGAGAAGGCCGAGGCCTCCGATACCAGATCAGGGGAGGCGTGCCATGCCCGAGGCTCAGAACCCGGATAGGGACACCGTGGCGGCGCCCGAGGGCGCACCGACCGCCACCCGAGGCATTCATCCCGATCTCGTACGCAAGGTCGCCGAGGCGCTTGAAAGCGGCCGGCCCGAGGCCGCCGCGGCACTTGCCAAGCCCCTGCACGCCGCCGATATCGCCGATTTGATCGAGGCCTTGCGCCCGGACGACCGCTCGCTGCTGCTCGAGGCGCTCGGCCCCGAGCTCGAACCCGAAGCGCTGGCGGACCTCGACGAGCATGTTCGCGACGAAGTTCTCGACGAGATCGAGCCCGGGGAGATCGCCACCGCGGCAGCCGAGCTCGATACGGACGAAGCGGTCTATCTCATCGAGGATATGGCGGCGAGCGAGCGCCAGGCCGTGCTCGAAGCCATGCCGCAGGCCGGGCGCGAGCGCCTGGAGACGGCGCTGGGCTACCCCGAGGACAGCGCCGGGCGGCTGATGCAGCGCGACTATGTCGCGGTTCCCACATTCTGGACCGTCGGCCAGGTCATTGACTGGCTGCGCGACTCGGAAGAGCTGCCGGACGAGTTCTACGAGATTTTCGTCGTCGATCCGCGCCATCGGCCGATCGGCACCGTGCCGCTCTACCGCGCCATGCGCAACAAGCGCCCGGTATCCATCAACGACATCATGGACAGCGCCCCGCGCCTGATTCCGGTCGACATGGACCAGGAAGAGGTCGCCTACCACTTCGACCAATACGATCTGGCCTCGGCCGCGGTGGTCTCGGCGGACGGTCGCCTGCTCGGCCAGATCACCGTCGACGACGTGGTCGACGTGATCCAGGAAGAGGCCGAAGAGGACATCCATCGCATGGGCGGCGTCGCGCCCGAGGGCGACCTCTACCTGCCCGCATTGGCCACCGTGCAGCGGCGCTGGGCCTGGCTGCTGGTCAACCTGGCGACCGCCGTGCTCGCCTCGCTGACCATCGCCCTTTTCGCCGAGACGATCGACCAGCTGGTGGCGTTGGCGATCCTGATGCCGATCGTCGCCTCCATGGGCGGCAATGCCGGCACCCAGACGCTCACCGTCGCGGTGCGCGCCCTGGCCACGCGCGAGCTGACCGCCGCCAATGCCAGCCGCGCGCTATGGAAGGAATGCGTAGTCGGCGGCGCCAACGGCATCATCTTCGCCGTCATCATGGGGCTGGCGGCATCGCTCTATTTCCACGACACCACGTTGGGCGTGGTCATCGGCCTGGCGATGATTGTCAATCTCTGGGTCGCCGGCATCGCCGGCATGCTGATCCCGCTTGGCCTGCACCGCGCCGGAGTCGATCCGGCGCTCAGCGCCGGCATCTTCCTCACCACCATCACCGACGTGGTGGGTTTCTTCGCCTTTCTCGGCCTTGCCAAGGTGATTCTGTTCTGAGCATCAAAACTTGGTGACCCGGCGTCGTTCCGTCGGGCTGCAACCCCATATTGAGACGTGGTTGGGGGACAGGTTGATGGAGAGCCGGCATGCTCAGCACCGAGAGCCACACCCCGGACGATTTCGAACAGGTTGTGACCTGCGACGATCCGCATAGCGGGTTGCGCGCCGTCATCGCCATCCACGACACGCGTCTTGGGCCCGCGCTTGGCGGTTGCCGCATGTGGGCCTATGACCACCCTTCCGAGGCGCTTGCCGACGCCCTCAGGCTGGCCAGGGGCATGACCTGCAAGGCGGCGCTGGCCGGCCTACCTTTGGGCGGCGGCAAGGCGGTTCTCATGGGCAATTCGCGCCACGACAAGTCGCCCTCGATGCTGCGCGCTTTCGGCCGCATGGTCGATTCCCTCGGTGGTCGCTACATAACCGGAGAAGATGTCGGCATAACGGTCGAGGACATGGCCGTGGTGGCCGCCGAGACTCGCCACGTCGGCGGCCTGGCAGGTGGCAGCGGCGATCCCTCCCCGGTCACCGCCGCAGGAGTCTTCCACGGCATTCGCGCGGCGCTCCACCATCGCTATGGCAGCGACGACCTGCACGGTGTGCGCATCGCCGTCCAGGGGCTCGGCCATGTCGGCACTCACCTCTGCCGCATGCTGCATGCCGCCGGCGCCGAGCTGGTGGTCACCGATGTCGTGCCCGACGCCCTGGGGCGAGCGGTGATAGAGCTCGGCGCCCGGGTGATGCCGCCAGCGGACATCGTCGCCGCCGATGTCGATGTCTTCGCACCCTGCGCGCTGGGCGGCGCCATCACCGCCGACAGCGTGCCGAGGCTGCGCGCGGGCATCGTCGCCGGCGCCGCCAACAACCAGCTGGCGACGCCCGACGATGGCCTGGCCCTGCAACGGCGCGGCATCCTCTACGCCTCCGACTACGTCATCAACGCAGGCGGCCTGATTAACGTCGCCTGGGACGTATTGCACCGGGGCGAAGCCTATGACCGCGACCGCGTGCTGGCCGAGGTCGCGAACATCGGCCCGCGCCTGCGCGACATTTTCGCCCGCGCAGAGCGCGAGGGCCGTTCGCCCCACCAGGTCGCGGACGCCATGGCCCGCGAGCGCCTACACCTGGCAGAGGCCGCCTAGTGGATCGACCGAGCTATTCGACTCCCGGCGGCGCATGCCTGAGTTGCGGCTAAAGCACTCGAATGTCTCGATAAGTTGATCCATCGACAAAATGACTCAGTTGAGCATCTCGGCGATGGCGTCGATGCCGGCCTGGGCGCATTGCTCGTCCTCGTCAGAGGTCGCGCCGCTGATGCCGATGCCGCCGAGCTGCTGACCTGCCGCGGTCATGATCGGCAGGCCGCCGGCAAAAGCGGCGATGCCGGGGATCTCGACGATGCCCGGCACCGGCGCCGGCTGGCCGTCCTTGCCATAACCAAGCTCGGCCAACAGACGCGTCGGGAAGGGGAACATGGCCGAGGTATGGCCCTTCAGCTGCGAAACCTGGATGCTGCCGAGAAAGGCATTCTCCTGACGGCGGAACAGCTTGAGATTGCCACCGTCGTCGAAGATGGCGATGTTGACCGGCCGCCAGCCCGAGCCCGTGGCCAGCGCCTCGCAGGCGTCGGCCATGGTCTTGGCCATGTCGAGGGTGAGAATGGGCTTGCTGTCGAGGGCTTGGGCGGCATTGCCGAAGCCGAGGGCAAATACGGCAGCGATGAGAGTGCTCTTGATGCGCATGTTTCTTGTCTCCGTTTTTGGATTTGAATCTCGCTGGGCGCAAGCTAAGCGCAAGAGCGGCCGAGGGCAAATGACACTTTAGCGACGGCGCATACGCCCTCGGGTTGAGCGCCGCCGCGGCGCGGCGTATCCTGCAGCAAAGGACGGTGGGTGGTGTGGAGGCCATTGGGGGGAGCGCACCATGGCCGAGACGGACGTCAAGCGGAAGCTCGCAGCGATTCTGGCAGCAGATGTTGCGGGCTATTCGCGGCTGATGGGTGACGACGAGCGCGCCACCATCGCGACCCTGAGAGAATTCCGCGAGATCTTCCGTAAGCATATCGAACCCAATGGCGGGCGGGTCGTCGACATGGCTGGCGACAGCGTGCTCGCCGTATTCGACAGCGCGGCGGGTGCCGTGCAGGCGGGGATAGAGACCCAAGCCGAGCTTGCCGAGCGCAATGAAGAGCTGACGGATGAGCGCCGCATGGCGTTCCGCATCGGCATCAACCTCGGCGATATAGAGCAGGCGGACGACGGCACGGTCTACGGCGATGGCGTCAACGTCGCCGCCCGGCTGGAGGCGATGGCGAGCCCCGGCGGCATCACCGTCTCGGGCAGCGTCTTCGACAGCGTGCGCGCGAAGCTCGGCGTGGCCTTCGACTATCTCGGCGAGCACGAGGTCAAGAACATCGCCGAGCCCGTGCGCGCCTATCGGGTGCTGGGCGCCGGCGAGAGCGCGGCGACATCGCGAAAGATTCCGGTCGCTGCCCTGGCAGGTATCGCCGCTCTCTTGATTGTCGTGTCGGGGCTTGCCGGCTGGTGGCTGCTGCGCGGCGAGGTGCCGGTCGTGACGGAAGCGGAAATCGCGCTGGCGCTGCCGGACGGCCCCACCGTCGTGGTTCTGCCCTTTGCCGATGCCGACGAGAACGCCACCAACACCATGTTCGCCCGGGGCTTCTCGCAGGAGATCACGCACATCCTGACACGCTATTCGGAGTTCTTCGTCATCAGCCCGGAGACGGCACAGGTTTGGAAGGCGCAGAATTTCTCGCGATCGCAAATGGCCGAGAACCGCGACGTGCTTTTCGTCATCGAGGGCGTGGTCTCGCGCGAAGGCGACACCGCGCGACTTTACGTCAATATCGACGACGCCGTGAAGAACACCAGAATCTGGTCGGAGAAATACGACTTCTCGGTCGAGACCGACAACATCTTCGACGTTCACGAGGAGCTGTCGGGAAGGATCGTAAACGCGATCGCCGGCGCCAGCAGCTTCCTGGGGCAGAAGGAGCTTCGCGAGATCAAGCGATACCGGCCCGACGATATGCGGAGCTATGAATGCATATTGCTGGAGCGGGCGTTTTGGATGCTATACACGCCGGACTCTCATCTCGAGGCCCGCACCTGCCTTGAGACGGCAACGCAGAACGAGCCGGACTATTCGTCTGCCTGGGCATCGCTTGCGTTCATTTACCAGGCGGAGAACGAGTATGGATTTAACCCGATCCCGGCGTCCGATCCGCTTGAGCGCGGGTTCGAGGCCGCGCAGAAGGCCGTGGAAGTAGACCCAGACAATTATTACGCTCACTATGCACTTGGCAGGGCGTATTATTTTATGGATGACATGAAGAGTTTCCTGAGAGAGTTCGATTTGGCAATCAAGCAAAATCCTCACGATTCCGACTTATTGGCTGGATTCGCGATCTTCCTCATTTGGCAGGGCGATTTGGATCGTGGATATGAATATCTTCAAAAAGCGATCTCCCTCAATCCGAACCATCCTGACTGGTACGAAATCGCGTTGGTCTGGTATCACATTCAAAAAGGCACTGGTAACGAGGCGGTCGCCGAAGCCGACAAGATCACGCTTGAAGACTGGTATTGGACTCAGATTGCCCGGGTTGCAGCGTATTATGTGGCGAATGAAACCGAGCTTGCCGCGAAGTCGCTTGAGAAACTGCTCGAGCTCTATCCGAATTACTCGCTCTCAGTCTTCTTTGAAGAATGCGCGCTGTACAATATGGAGAGCACCATGTGCGTCGTCGTCGAAGAGGCGCTCAGGCAGACCGGCCTGCCCGAGACCTCTGCGACGGATTGACCTACGGCTTAATGATGATCTTGCCCCCTCGCCCGCCGCGCTCGGCGTGTTGCAGGGCGTCGGGCAGCTCGCTCAAGGGATAGATGGCCTCGATGGGCACGGCGAGAGTGCCGTCGAGCACGAGGCCGGTGAGGCGGGCGTAGAGGGCCTGCACTTCCTCAGGCGTGCGCGATGCCAGCGCATGGGGCAGCAGGAAGCCGCGGATGCGGATGTCGTTGAATACCACGGGCGCCACCGGCACGCGGGAATCCTCACCGCTGAGCAGGCCATAGACCACGACCGTGCCGCCGAACGGCAGGCAGTGGGTGAGCCGGCCCGTGGCCTCGCCGCCGACCGCGTCGATGGCGAGCTTGGGCAGCGTGCCCCCAGTGGCCTCTGCGACGCGCGCCGCAAGGTCGTCGCCATCGACCAGCACCGCGTCGGCGCCGAACTCGCTTAGCGCCTCCTCCAGGCCCTCGCGGCGCACCACGTTGAGGGTACGCACGCCCTTGGCGGCGGCGAGGCGGATGACGTGTTTGCCGACTGCCGAGTTGGCGGCGTTCTGGATCACCCAGTCGCCTTCCGCCAGCTCGACATAGTCGGTGAGCATGCATTCCGCGGTCGGCGGGTTGACCACGATCATCGCCGCCTGCAGCGGGTCGGCATCGGCCGGCAGCACCACCAGCCCGTCCGCCTTGGCGTTGAGCTTCTCGCCCCAGATGCCGGCGACCCGCGCCAGGGTGACGAGATCGCCGACGGCCACGTTGCCGACCTCCTCACCCACCGCCTCGACCCGGCCGACACCCTCGATACCGGCCCAGAACGGCAGCGTCGGCGCGCTTTCGCCATAGCCGTAGAGGCCGCGAATGCGCAGCAGGTCGGCCGGGTTGATGGGGCTTGCCAGCACCGCCACCTGGGCCTCGTCCGGCTTCGGATCGCCCAAGGGCAGATCGAACTGCGACACCACCTCGGCAGGCTCGCCGAAACGCACGACGCGGGCTCGTTTCATGATTGTCTCCTTTTAGCGGTCAGCGGTCATGGGCTCTCGGGTCGAGGGCGTCCTGCAGCCCGTCGCCGAGGAAGTTGAAGGCGATCACCGTAGCGAAGATCAGCAGCCCGGGATAGACCGCCAGCATCGGCGCCTCATAGATCTTCTCCTGGGCCACGGTCAGCATGTTGCCCCAGCTCGCGAACGGCGGCTGGATGCCGAGGCCGAGGAAGCTGAGCACGGATTCCAGCAATATGATGTTGCCCACCGACAGCGTCGTCGAGACGATGATCGGCGAGATGGCGTTGGGCAGGATATGGCGCAGCATGATGCGCGGGCCGCTCGCCCCCTGGCTCTTGGCGGCGAGGACGAAGTCGCGCTCGCGCAAGGAAAGCGCCGCGCCGCGCACCAGCCGCGCCACGGTCGTCCAGCCCACCAGCGAAATGATGACGACGATGCGATAGAGGCTGACCTCGGGCGAGGTGGCAAGGTCGTGCGGCAGGCCCAGTTTCGCGAGATCGACAGCCGCAAGCACGATCAGCAACGGCAGTAGCGGCAGCGAGATGACGCTGTCCGTGAGCCGCATCAGCACCCGATCGAGCAGGCCGCCATAATAGCCCGCTAGCAGGCCGATGACCGTGCCGATGACGGCCGAGATCAGTGCCGTCGCCAGGCCCGCCACCAGGGACACGCGCCCGCCGTAAAGCAGGCGCACCAGCTCGTCGCGGCCAAGCTCGTCGGTGCCGAGGGGGTTGGCGGCGGAAGGCGGGGCGAAGATGGCGAGCAGGTCGACCTCGTTGGCATCGACTCCCAGCCAGGCCTCGACCAATGGCGCTGCTGCCGCCGCCAGCC
This sequence comes from uncultured Rhodospirillaceae bacterium, assembly GCA_964408735.1. Lineage (GTDB taxonomy): Bacteria > Pseudomonadota > Alphaproteobacteria > UBA7887 > UBA7887 > UBA7887. The sequence goes on from CAYPAX010000055.1 coordinate 11,821, forward strand.
CGAGCACCACGAGCACCAACGCGCTAGCTACCGCCGCCCGGTGGCGCAGGAAGCGCGCCAGGGTCAGCCGCGCCGGCGACAAGTTGGGAAGCCCGAGGCTTTGCGCGCTCATCGGTAGCTCACCCTGGGATCGAGCCAGGCGTAGCAGAGGTCGGCCAGCAGGTTGCTCGCCAGCACCAGCGCGGTGGCGAACATCAGGCTGACCAGCGCCATGTTGTAGTCGTTGCCGATGATCGAATCGTAGATCAGCTTGCCCATGCCGAGATAGGAAAACATGGTCTCGGTGACCAGCGCGCCCGAGAACAGCGTACCGAAGCTGAGCGCAAGGATGGTGACCACCGGGATCATGGCATTGCGCAGGGCGTGGCGCAGCATCACGCGGGCGCGCGAGGCGCCCTTGGCGCGGGCGGTGCGGATATAGTCCTGGCGCATCACCTCCATCATCGCCGCGCGCACATAGCGCGTCAGGCCGCCGATACTGGCGACGCTCAAGGCGATGACCGGCAGCACCAGGTAGCGGGCGCGGTCGAGCACCCAGGCAAGGCCCTCCGCGCTACCGCCGATGGTCTCCATGCCGCCCGCGGGCAGCCAGTTGAGCGTCACCGCGAAGACCACGATCAGCATCAGCGCCAGCCAGAAGACGGGTACCGATATGCCTGCCAATGCGACAAAATTGATGGCGTAGTCGCTCGCCGAGTAAGGCCTGAGAGCGGAATAGATGCCGACCGGCAAGGCAATGGCCAGCGACAGCAGCAAGGCCAGGCCCATCAGCAGGCCGGTATTGGCGAGCCGCGGGCCCATCACCTCGAGCACCGGGCGACTGTGGATGCGCGAATAGCCGAAATCGCCTTGCGTGGCCGCCGTCAGCCAGTTCCAGTAGCGCTCGAAGATGGGCTTGTCGAGGCCGTACAGCGCCTTCAGCCGCGCCGCGTCCTCGGGCGTAAGATCCGGATTGGACTGCACCATTATGTCGATGGGATCGCCGGGCATGAGCGCGATTAGCGCATAGATGACGAACGACATCAGGGCCAGCACGAGCACCGATTCCAGCAGCCGGCCGATGACATAACGGGTCATGCGCCGGCCGCCTTGAAATGGCAGGCGGCGGCATGGCCGCCATCGCCGACCGCCTCCAGCACCGGCACCTCGGCGCGACAGATATCCTTTGCCATGGGGCAGCGGGTGTGGAAGCGGCAGCCCGACGGCGGCGCCAGCGGGCTTGGCACCTCGCCGGTCAAGGCGGCGCCCTGGCGGCGCTTGCCGCGCCCGGCTTCGGGCACCGCAGCGCGCAGCGCCTGGGTATAGGGGTGGCGCGGGGTGTCGAGGACCGCCGCGCGCGGACCGCTCTCGACGATGACGCCGAGATACATCACCGCCACCCGGTCGGCGATGAAATCCACTACCGCGAGGTCGTGGGTGATGAACAGCATGGCTAGCCCGCGGTCGCCGACGAGGTCGCGCAGCAGGTTGAGGATCTGGCTTTGGATCGAGACGTCGAGGGCGGAGACGGGCTCGTCTGCGATCAAAAGCTCGGGCGCCAGGGCAAGCGCCCGGGCGATGCCGATGCGCTGGCGCTGGCCGCCGGAAAACTCGTGCGGATAGCGCTCGCGGTCGCGCGCCGACAGGCCCACCGCCTCCAGCAGATCGTCGACCCATTTGCGGCGTTCGCGGCGACTGCCGAGATTGTGGATGGCAAGGGGCTCGGTAATGATACCGCCCACGGTCATGCGCGGGTCGAGCGAGGCGAAGGGGTCCTGGAAGACCATCTGCACGGCGCGGCGAAAGCGGCGTGTGGCGGCCCGCCCGAGCCGCGCCAACTCTTCGCCTTCGAACATTACAATGCCGGCGCTGGCGGGATAGAGCCCGGCGAGCACGCGCGCGAGCGTGGTCTTGCCGCAGCCGCTTTCGCCGATCACCGCCACGGTCTCGCCCGGCGCGATGGCGAGATCCACCCCATCGACCGCGTGGAGTGCCAGGCGCTCGCGCCACAAAACCCCTTCGCCGGCTACCGGGAAATGCTTGACCAGGCCGCGAGCCTCGAGCAGCGCCTCGCTCATGGCGTCTCGGCCATGACGCAGGCAGCCTCATGCCCCTCGCCGACGCTGACCAGGCGCGGCGCCCTGTCGAGACAGGCGCCACCCGCGCGCGGACAGCGATCGCGGAAGGCACAGCCGGAAGGCAGATGCGTGGGATCCGGCACGCTGCCGGGGATCGCGGGCAGACGGTCGCGGCGCTCGCCGATGCTCGGGCGCGTCTCCAGCAGGCCCTGGGTGTAGGGGTGGCGGGGGTCCGAGAAAAGCCGGTCGGCAGGCGCCCGCTCGACCACGCGCCCGGCATACATCACCACCACCTCGTCAGCGATCTCCGAGACCACACCGAGATCGTGACTGATGAACTGGATGGCCATGCCATGGGCGTCCTGCAGCGCCAGCATGAGCTCCAGAATCTGCGCCTGCACGGTAACATCGAGCGCCGTGGTCGGCTCGTCGGCAATCAGCAGGGCGGGCCGGCCGGCCAGCGCCATGGCCACCATGACCCGCTGGCGCATGCCGCCCGAGAGATGATGGGGATAGTCCCTCGCCCGCTTCATGGGCAGGGGAATGCCGACCTGGTCGAGCAGGTCGACAGCGCCGCGCCAGGCGGCCTCATGGCGTAGGCCTTCGTGCAGGATCAGCACTTCGGCGACCTGTTCGCCAACGCTGAGCACCGGGTTGAGGGCGGTCATCGGCTCCTGGAAGATCATCGCCACCTCGCGGCCGCGCACGCGCCGCATGGTGGCCTCGGAAAGTTGCCGCAGGTCGGTGCCGCGGAGCGCGATTCTGCCGCTGTCAATGCGACCTGGCGGGTCGATCAGACCAATAACGGCGAGCGCCGCGACACTCTTGCCGCAACCGCTTTCGCCGACCACACCAAGGGTGGTTCCCTGCTCGATCCGCCACGAGGCATGAGCCACCGCCCGCACCTTGCCGCGGCGGCTGGGAAAAGTGACCGAGAGATCCCGCACCTCGAGTGTCGGTGCCGCCGGCGGTGGTGGCGGCAGCGGGCCAAGCACCGCCTCTCGCAGGTCGGACATCAGCCTATTCCTCGGCGACCCGCCACTCCTCGATCCACATGGTCGTAGTGACCAGATGGCCGGTGGGGCGCAGGCCTTCCAGCCAGGTCGGGCGCACATAGGGCTCGGCGCGAAAATAGAGCGGCAGAGCCGGCAGATCGGTCGCATAGAGCGCTTGCAGCTCGGCCCACATAGGCAAGCGCGCCGCCGGGTCGAGCTCGATCTCTATGGCATCGATCAGCTCGTCCATGCGATCGCTGCGATAGCCGGGGAAGTTCTGCCCCGACCAGCCGTTGCTCTCCTCGGGTATCTGGTCCGAGCGCAAGGTCGAAAGCGGCACCGCCTCCGGCGCGCTCAGCCAGGCGTACATCGAGAGGCCCGGATTGGCGCGCTTGGTCATGGTCTCGCCGAAGAACACCCGCGCCGGCTCGTTGCGGATCACTGCCTCGATGCCGACCTTGCGCCACTGACTTTGCAGCACCTGCTGCACCAGCTCGCGCGACTTGTTGCCGGCGGTGGTCATAAGGGAAAAGGAGAGCTTCTCGCCCGCTGCGTTGCGGCGCACGCCATCGCCGCCCAGGGTCCAGCCGGCTTGGTCCAGAATCGTGGCGGCGCGCTCAGGGTCGTAGGCGTGGTTGGGCACCGCGTCGCTATAGATGCGGTCCAGAGGGTTGATGTTGGAATGAGCAACAGGCTGGTGGCCGCCGAACAGTTGCTCGCTAAGCAGTTGCCTGTCGATGGAGAGAATCAAGGCCAGACGCACGGCCGGATCGGCGAGGACCGGATTGTCGAGATTGACGTCCAGGTGCTCGTAGATCAGGCCCGGCTTGTAGTCGATGACGAAGCCGGCGGGCTTGCGGCGCTCGAACGACATGGCCTGATCCACTGAGAAGCCGAGCTCGCCGGCGACATAATCGATCTCGCCAGACAGCAGATTCGCTTCCAGGGCCGCGGTGTTCTCGATAACGCGAATGACTACCCGCTGGAAATGCGGCGCCTGGCCGTACCAGGTCGGGTTGGGCTCCAGCACCACATGGGAGCCGGAGACCACGTCGGCCACCCGATAGGGGCCGAAATAGAGGCCGGGATTGGTCGGATCGGTGTCGTAGAGGGTGCGGTGGCGATATTCCGCCGGCTCGGCGAAGGGCTCGGCTTCGAGATGGGCGGGCAGCAGGTAGAAGCCGTTCGCCGCATTGTAGGTATAGGTCAGACGATCGCCGTGCATGACGAAGGTCTTATCGTCGACGACCTCAATCGACAGCGTGCGGCGAAAGCCTTCGAGGCCGGCGAACCCCGCCATCTCGTTGCGCCCCGCCTCCCAGGTGAAGATCGCATCGGCCGAGGTGACCGGCGTACCGTCGCCCCAGGTGGCGTCCGGATGAATGCGATAGGTCACCGCCACGCCGGTGCCGCCATCCTCCAGCGTCTCGCGCTCGGCCATGCCGTTCTCGATGGTCGGCAGATCGACGCAGAGCATGCAGACCAGCGTCCAGTCCTGGTCGTAGGTGGTCAGCGGGCGCATGGTGGCGCTGAGCACGTAGGACTTCGCCAGCATCGAGTTGATGTGCGGATGCAGGGTGCTGGGGAACTGGGTGATGCCGATGGTCAGGCTGTCGCGCCCGGCCTGGACGGGTGCTGCGACCAACCAAGCCGCGAACAAGCCTAAGAGCACGCGGCGCATGGAAGCGCTCAAGCCTCGCCCTCGACCAATCGGGTGATGAAGTCGAGGCGATCCTGGCCCCAGAACAGCTCGCCCTTGACCATCCAGGTCGGTGAGCCGAAGACGTCGTTGGCAATGGCGTCCTCGGTGTTGCTCTCGAAGATGGCTGCCGTCGCGTCACTCTTGGCGGCTTCCAGCAGGCTGTCGCCGCCGAGCCCGACCGAATCGGTGATCGCCTGCAGGGTCTTCTCGTCCGCCAGGTCGCGCTCGGCGGCCCAACAAGCGCGCAGGAAGGCGAAGGACAGCGCAATGGTCTTGTCCTGCGCCGCGCCGTCTTCCTGGGCAGCGATCAAGATACACCCGGCCAGGGTCGGATCGACCGGAAAATGGGCCGGGTGTAGGTTCAAAGGCATATCCAGAAAATCGCGCCAGCGGGCGAGTTCGCGCAGACGGTTGGCCTGTACCGGTTTCGGCCGCTGGCCCACGGGCTTTGTGCCGTTGCGCTGAAAGACCCGCATGATGTCATAAGGCTTGAAGATCGCCTCCAGGCCATTGCGCTCCACCAGCGCGGCGAACCTCGGCCCGGCGAGATAGGTCCAGGGCGAGGACAGCGCCAGGTAGTAATCGATGCGCTCGGCCATGTGTTTGTCTCCTCAACTCACGTTTCAACGATGCGCCGGCGGGCGGCTCTTCGCCCGCGTCTGCGGCAACACCTGTACCACCTGCGACTTGGCGAGGATACGCACGCGTCCGGTTTCCTCGAGCAGGGCGAAGAATGGCGTCTGGTCGTTCATGAAATCGAGCACCCGCACGTCTTGCGGAACATGCACGACCCCGACATAGACCTCGCCGTCGGTCAATCGCACCTCGACCTCGACCTGGGGCATCCCCTCGGCAGCATCGTCATCAGATTCGGACATGGCTCGCGATCCCGGCTCGCAGGTGGCGACGACATATGATAGGCCGCGTCAACGAGCGCGATCAAGCGCGCCGCAACCGGGAGGCAGAGATGGCCGATTTGCGCTGGGAGCCGCGTTCGCGGGTGAAGCCGGAAAGCACCTATTTGCAGGTGGTCCGCCGCAACGTCGCCTCGCAGGCGGGCGAGGACGGGCTTATCGAGCGCATTTTCTCGATCATGGGTGCCGCCAACAAGACAGCCGTGGAATTCGGCGCCTGGGACGGCAGGCATATGAGCAACAGCTGGAACCTGATAGCCAACAAAGGCTGGAGCGGCGTTCCCATAGAGGGCGACGGTGCGCGCTTCCAGGACCTGCTCGCCACCTTCGACGGCAACGACAAGGTAACGCCGCTGAACCGCATGGTCGGCCTGGCGGCGCCGGACGATCTCGACTCGATCCTCGCGGCAACCGACACGCCGACGGACTTCGACCTGTTGAGCATCGATGTCGACGGCGTCGACTATCACATCTGGAAATCGCTGCACGCCTACCGGCCGCGCCTGGTGGTGATCGAGTTCAACCAGGCCATCCCCAACGATATTCATTTCGTGCAGGATGCGGACCCGGCCGTCCACCATGGCTCATCCTTGCGCGCCATGATCTCGCTGGGCAAGGAGAAGGGCTACGAGCTGGTGGCGACGACGGAGGTCAATGCGCTGTTCGTTGCACGCGAGCTGTTCCCGGCCTTCGAGATCGCCGACAACGATATCGACGCCATGCATTCCCCGGGCGTCTACGAGAGCAAGCTGTTCCAGCTCTACGACGGCACCCTGGTGCTGGCGGGCTGCCGCATGCTGCTATGGGCCGAGCAGCCGATCGAGCAGGAGGCAATCCAGGTGGTGCCGCGCGAGCAGCGCGTGTTCGAGGACAAGTCGGTCACCTGGCGTGATCCGCCAACCAGCTCATGATCTCGTCCGCCGCACCGAGCGACACCATCTCATTATGGCCGAGGCCGGCAACGAAGTGACCCTGCGTGGGCCCCGCCGCCGCGGCCAGCAGGGCTCGGCCCATCTCCGCCGGCACCAGCGTGTCCGCCTCGCCGTGCAGGATGAACAGCGGCGCCTCGATGCGCACCATCTTGGCCAGGGAGTCGTAGCGGTCGCGGGTCAACAGACGCGCGGGCAGGAAGGGATAGGTGCGCGCGCCGACCTCGGCCAGCGAGGTAAAGGGCGCTTCGAGCACCACGGCGCGGACCCGGCGCGAGGCGGCAAGCTCCACCGCCACGCCCGAGCCGAGGGACGAGCCGTAGGGAATGACCCTGTCGACGGCGATGCCGTTGGCCACCAGCCAATCGAGCCCGGCATGGGCGTCGAGATAGAGCCCACGTTCGGTCGGCTTGCCGGGATTGCCCGCATAGCCGCGATATTCCACCAGCAGGGCGCCGAAGCCGGCGGCGACGAACGGCGCCAGCTTTGGCACACCGCTATCGATGCGCTCCGCATTGCCGTGGAAATAGACCAGCACCGGCGCGGTCCCATCGCGCGGCGGCGCATACCAGGCGAGGATATCGAGACCGTCGGCAGTGTGCAGACGCACTTCGTCGTAATGGGGCACCGGCGGCGGCGGTTCAGACATTGGGTAATAGATCAGCGTGCGCTGCATGGCGAAGGCGACGGCCACGACCATCGCATAGGCCACCATCACCGTGCCCACCAGCGTCGTCACTTTGCGCATACCCCCACCACCCGTTTCAGACGGACTTCGATTCTACACCAACTTGCGATGAGGTTGCAGCGTCAAGGGTGATCGAGGGTCATGGCTCTCTTCGACGCCCGCTTGTGGCTCGCAGCCTGTCCAACGTAGTATCCCATTGGCGCGCTGCTTCGTGCTTGGGACGTATGAGGACCGTGGTCCTGACAATCGATCGATTCCGTGCGCTGCACAGAGTCTCTTGAGGGGGGGGGAGTTCAGCAATATGAGACATCTTGTCGGCGTCGATATCGGCGGAACCTTTACCGATTTCGTTTCATTCGACATTGAGGCGAACACGGTTGAGGTTTGGAAAAACCCTAGCACGCCGAACGACCCGTTTGACGGCGTCCTGGCCGGCCTGAGCCGGTTGGAGCACCTTGAGGCGGTGCAGCGATTGCGGCTTGGCACCACCATCGCCACCAACGCCATCTTGCAGCGTACCGGAGCCAATGTCGCCTACGTCACCACCAAGGGGTTTCGCGACATACCCTTCATCCAGCGGGGAAACCGCAAGGCCCACTACGACATGACGTGGATCAAGGCAAAACCCTTGGTGAAACGCCGTCATTGTTACGAGCTGGACGAGCGGCTCGATGCCCAGGGCGCGGTCTTGAAAGCACTCGATGAGGCGGAGGTCCGAGCCCTGGCCCGGAAGATCAAGGCGGAAAGCGAAATCGAGGCGATCGCCGTCAATTTTCTATTCTCCTACATCAACCCGGCGCATGAGCTGAGGGTCAAGGAGATATTCGCCGAGGAACTGCCCGATATTCCGCTCTCCATTTCCTATGAAGTCCTGCCGAAGTGGAAAGAATACGAGCGCGCCTCCACCACCCTGGCAGACGCCTATGTAAAGCCCCTGGTCGGGCGCAGCTTCAGCGCGATGACGCAGCGATTTCGCGCTCTCGGCCTTGAGGGCAAGGCCGCTGTCATGAAATCCAATGGCGGCGAGAGCTCATTCGAAGGTGCCGCGCAACAACCGGTGCAAATGACGGTGTCGGGGCCGACCGGCGGCGTGGTCGCCAGCCGGGCGTTATCCAAGCTTATCGATGTGCCAAACCTCGTCACTTTCGATATGGGAGGCACCAGCACCGATTGCGCGACCATTATCGGCGGTGAAGAGCGTTTTACGACGAACTTCGAGATCGAGTGGGGACTGCCGATTCAAATCCCGATGATTGACGTGCGCACCATCGGCGCCGGTGGCGGCTCGATCGCCTGGGTCGACAAGGGGGGCTTGCTGCAGGTCGGTCCGCAAAGCGCGGGCGCGGACCCGGGCCCTGCATGCTACGGCCTGGGTGGCACCGAGCCTGCCGTGACCGATGCCAATCTGGTTCTGCGACGGCTCGATGAACGGGAGTTTCTTGGCGGCGAAATGAATATCGATGCCGATTTGGCCCGCAAGGCGGTCAAGACTGTCGCCGATCAACTCAACTTGGGTGTCGAAGAAACCGCCAACGCCATCGTCCAGATTGCCAACAATAATATGGTCGGCGCGCTTCGTTCGGTGCTGCTGGAGCGCGGCCATGATCCGCGCGACTTCACATTGTTGGGGTTCGGTGGCGCTGGTCCCTTGCATATCAACGAGCTGATGGCGCTCGAAAATATTCCTCGTGGCATCGTGCCGATCCATCCTGGACAGTTTTCGGCATTGGGTTTCGTTATGACCGATGCGCGCACCGACAAGCAGCGAACGATCCAGCAAACCTCCACGAGGTTCGACCAAGAGACCTCCAGCAAGCTAATGAAGGAACTCGTGGAAATGACGGTCGAGGATCTGCGCAGCCAGGGCTATGAGCAGAAGCTTGAAATCTACCGCACTATCGATTTGCGCTATTTGGGGCAGAACTACGAACTCCAACTGCCCTTCGATGCCGACAGTTTCAACGACAAGTCCCTTGGCGATCTGTGGCGGCGCTTTCATGAAGCCCATGAGGCGCGCTTCAACTTCCATATTCCGGGAGAAACCATCGAGATGGTCAATTTGTCGATCACCGTGGTGGCCGCGACGGACAACCCCCAGCTTGCCAAATTGGCCAAGGGGTCGGGCAGTCCGGAAAAGAAGGGCGAGCGAGAGGTCTGGTTCGACAAGGCGTTCGAGACAGCAGCCGTTTATGACCGCGCCGACTTCCGTGATGGACAGCAGGTTCAAGGACCGGCGGTCATTCGCGAAATCGCTTCGACTACGGTCCTGTGCCCCGGTTATGCGGCGCGCGCGGACGCCTATGGCAACCTCCATATTGGCCAAGAGGGGAGTTGAGTCTCATGGACCCCGTGATGATGAAGATTCTGGATTCGACCATGGTCTCGGTGTGCCGTGAGATGGGCATTACCCTTATGCAGACCTCCTATTCGACAATCTTCAATGAGGCGCTTGATTTTACCTGTGCCATCGCCAACCGGGACGGCGACATGGTTGCCTGCGCCGAGTTCTGTCCGGCTCAGATCGGCGGCATGCCGTTAATGGCCAAGTCGGTCGTCAAGGAAATCCCGCTCAGCGACATCGACGAGGGCGACGTCATCCTGCATAACGACCCATACCGCGGCGGTTTGCACACGCCGGAACACACGTTCTTCAAGCCAATCTTCATCGCTGGAGAAATTCATGGGTTCGCCGTGTCCATCGGCCATATCGCGGAGGTCGGCGGCATGGTTCCAGGCGGGTTCTGCGGCGAGGCAACGGAAATTTTCCACGAAGGCCTGCGCATCCCTCCGGTGAAGATCGTCCGGCAGGGCGTCCATAACGACGATGTCTGGCGCCTGCTCTTGGCCAATGTCCGCACGCCCCGCTACAACTATGGCGACCTGCGGGCGCTGATCAGCGCCGTCGATCTGGGCGAGCGCCGAATGCAGGATATCTACGCCAAGTATGGTGCCGACCTCGTCGACCAGACTTGTGGCGACCTCATGGACTATTCCGAACGGCGGATGCGTGCCGAGATCAGCGAGATCCCGGATGGTATCTACGGTTTCGAGGACGTCGTCGAGGACGACGGTATCGAGGACCGTCAATACAAGATTGCCGTCGAGGTGCATAAGACCGGCGATGACATCGTTGCCGATTTTACCGGCAGTGCGAAACAGGCCAAGGGTCCGATCAACGCCACGCTCGGCGTGACGCTGTCGGCCACCTACAACGCCTTGCTTCACATGACGGACCCGAGCATTCCGAAGAATTCCGGCTGTTTCCGGCCGATCCGCGTGGTCGCGCCGGCGGGAACCGTGGTCAATGTGGACTTCCCCGCACCCGAGGTCGGCGGCAATACCGAAACCCATCCGCGAATTGCCGGAACCGTGATCGGCGCCTTGTCCGATGTCATGCCTCACCTGGCGATGGCGGCGGAAGGCTGCACTCACGGCAACTTCGTATTCGGTGGCGTGCATGCGGACACCAAGGAGTTCTTTGCCTGCTACGATATCGAGGTTGTCGGTTGGGGCGGGCGCAGTTTTGCCGACGGCAACGATGCCTGCGATTCGATCAACGGCAACTGCCGCGTCACACCGGTCGAAGTCTTCGAAGCGCGCTACCCGTGGCGGGTGGAGGATTGGGAGTTCGATGAAGATTCGGCCAGTGCCGGCGAGTTTCGCGGCGGCGTCGGATATACCAAGACCCTCACCTGCCTCAACGACGAAATCGTCATTTCGCAAATGACCGACCGCCACAAGACAGAGCCCTGGGGCCTCAAAGGGGGGCTTCCAGGCGGCAAAGGCGCGACCTTGTTCATGCGATCGGGCTCGACGGAGTGGCTTACGGCTAGCCAGGCATATAATAAGACATCGCCGAGCAAGTATTCCAATATCGCGATCCGCAAGGGCGACCGAGTCAGGCTGGTCATGCCGGCAGGCGGCGGTTACGGCAATCCCGAGGAGCGTGATGGCAGTGCGGTGGCTGACGACGTTGCCGAGGGCTATGTCAGCGCCGAAGCCGCGCGCAAGACATACGGGCGATAGGAGGAAGATATGCGATTTTCCGGTAACGGCCTCTATATCGAAGAATATGTCAAATGCGCCAATTGCGGGGTCTTGATCTACCAGGTCGACCTGGCCAACGCAGTCCAGGTCGCAGACGGCGGCCTTTTCTGTTCACAATGGTGCATAGATTGGGCGCAGGCCCGCGACAAAAGGCGGGGAAGCCAAACGGAGGGGCCATAGGATCCCTTGACACCTAGAGCGTGTCGTGGCGCCTGCGTCGTCCTGCTCTGCCTGTTGATCGGCGCCTGCAGTCAGCGAGCGGGCGAGGCCCAGCGCCTTCTCAACGACATTTCCGCCGGGCCGGGGGCGAGCGAACTCAAGCGCCTCACACCCGCGCCCGAGCGCCGTACCCTGCCCCAAGGCGATCTCTACCTGCCGGGCCAGGGCGCGGTGGCGGCGTTGGTGCTGGTGCCGGGACTGGCGCGCACGGGCAAGGACGACCCGCGGCTCGTCGCCTTCGCCGATAGCCTGGCGCGGGTGCGCTTCGCGGTACTGGTGCCCGATATCGCCAGCCTGAAAGCGCTGCAAGTCCGCCCCTCCCAGATCGACGAGATCGCCGATGCGGTGGCCTGGCTGTCGCAGTCTTACGGCGAGGTCGGGCTGGTCGCCATCAGCTATGCCGCCGGCCCGGCCCTGCTTGCTGCGCTGCGCCAGCCGGTACGTTTCGTGCTGAGCATCGGCGGCTATCACGACATCACGAAGATGGTCACCTTCCTGACCACCGGCGATTACCGCCTCGACGGCCGCTGGCGCCATGCCAAGCCCAACGCCTACGGCAAATGGGTCTTCGTCATAAGCAATGCCGGGCGCCTCAGCTCGGCGCGGGAGGCCGCTCACCTCGCCGCCATCGCCGAAGCCCGCCTCGACGATCGGGCTCCGCCCGAAGGGCCTCTGGGTGCGGAAGGGCGCGCGGTGATGGCTTTGGTTAACAACGAGGATCGCTCGCGAGTGCAGAAGCTCATTGCCGGCCTGCCCGAGGCCATCCGCGCCGACATGGCAGCACTCGACCCAGCGGGCTCCGATCTCGAGTCCTTGCGCGCCCGCCTGTTGCTGGTGCATGGCACGGACGATGCCGTTGTGCCCTATTCGGAGAGCCTCGACCTCGCCCGCCGCCTCGGCCCCGCGCGCGCATCGCTGACGGTGGTCGACGGCCTCTGGCACGTCGACCCGGACTTCTCCCTGGCCGACCGCCTCGCCCTCTGGGACATGGCGATCGAGCTGCTGGAGCTGCGCGACGCTAGCCGTCCTGGAGATATTCCGCGTTGACGCAGTTCTTGAGCTTGCCGCTGCTGAGGTACTCGTAGCAGGTCATGACGGCCTTCTCGCGCAGCTCGCGTAAGCTGGTCGGGCTGTAGAAGGCGGCGTGGGGCGAGGCCAGGAAGCGGCCTTCGATCCACTCTTCACGCGCCCGCCAGGCCTGCATCAGGGGATGGTCGGCTGGAGCCGGCTCCTCGGGGAAGACATCGAGGCCGAGGCCGCCGATGGCACCCGACTTGAGGCCCGCATAGGCCGCGTCGAGGTCGATGATGGTGCCGCGGGCGGTGTTCACCAGGATCAGACCGGGCTTCATGGCGGCCACGGCCTCGGCATTAATGAGCTTTTCGGTCTCCTCGGTCGCCGGCGTGTGGATCGAGGCGAAATCGACCGCGCCCAGCAACTCGGCAAGGCTTTCGGCGCGCGTGAAGCCGAGCGCGATCTCCTGGCCGTAGGGCACGTAGGGATCGTAGAACATCACCTCCATGCCGAAACCGCGGGCGCGCTGGGCACAGGCGGTGCCGATGCGGCCCAAACCGATGATGCCCATGGTCTTGTCGCGCATGCGCACCTGCAAGGGCGACAGGCGATAGTCCCAACCATTCTCGGGATCGTCGCGGAAGGCCTCGCTATAGCGCGCCACGCCACGGGTGAAGGCGAGCAGCAGCGCCATGGCGTGGTCGGCGACCTCGGCCGTGCCGTAGTCGGGCACGTTGCAGACACGCACACCGCGCCGGCCCGCCAGCGCCACGTCGATCAGGTCGTAGCCAACACCGAGCCGGCAGATGACCTTGAGTTTCGAGGCCTTGTCGAACACCGCCTCGTCGATCGGCATGCCGATGCCGGTGACCATGCCGTCGGCGCTCGCCCACACCGCGTCGTCGACCTCGCTCGAGGCGCGGCCGCCATGAACCTCGAAATGGACGTCCGGCAGCATCTCGCGCTCGACCGCGTTGTCGTCGGTCGAGAGCACGTCGGGATAGAGAATCGTTAGATCGCTCATGATATGGCGCCCGCTTAGTGCGATTGCCGCGGCACGGCGGAGCCGCTGGAGCCGCGCAGGAAGTCGAAATCGACGCCTTCGTCAGCTTGCAGCACATGATCCACATAGAGCTTGGCATAGCCGCGGTCGGCCGGCGGTGTCGGTGCCGTCCAGGCGGCGCGGCGGGCGGCCAGCTCCTCGTCGGAAACATCGAGATGCAGGCGTCGGCCCTCGACATCGAGCTCGATCATGTCGCCGTCCTTGACCAGGCCGAGCGGCCCGCCGATGGCGGATTCGGGCGCCACGTGCAGCACAATGGTGCCAAAGCAAGTGCCGCTCATGCGCGCATCAGAGATGCGCACCATGTCCTCGATGCCCTTTTCCAGCACGCGCTTGGGCAGGGGCAGATTGCCGAGCTCGGGCATGCCCGGATAGCCGCGCGGGCCGGCATTCTTGAGCACCATGACGCAGGTCTCGTCGATGTCGGTCTCGGGCAGGTCGAGGCGCGCATTGAGGTCGTCGATATCCTCGAAGACCACGGCCCGACCCTTGTGCTGCATCAGCTCGGGCGTCGCCGCCGATTGCTTGAGCACGGCGCCGTCGGGGCAGAGATTGCCGCGCAGGATCGCCGTGCCCGACTCGTCGCTGATCGGCTTGCTGCGTGTCTTGATGACATCCTCGTTGTAATTGGTGGCCTTGCGCACGTTCTCGGCCACGCTGTTGCCAGTCATGGTCAGGGCATCCTCGTGCAGGATCGAGCCCAATTCCTTCATCACCACCGGCAGACCGCCAGCGTAGTAGAAGTCTTCCATAAGGTACTCGCCCGACGGCTGGAGATTGACCAGGAAGGGCACGTCGCGGATCAGCTCGTCGAAATCGTCGAGCCGCAGCTGCACGCCGAGGCGCCCGGCAATGGCCAGCAGATGCACGATGGCGTTGGTCGAGCCTCCGATCGCCGCATTGACGCGGATGGCGTTCTCGAAAGCGTCGCGGGTGAGGATCTTCGAGATACGCAAGTCCTCGGCGACCATCTCCACGGCCCGGCCACCGGCATATTCGGCCAGCGCATAGCGTCGCGAGTCAACGGCCGGAATGGCGGCACCGCCCGGAGGCTGCAGACCCAGTGCTTCGGAAATGCTGGCCATGGTCGAAGCCGTGCCCATGGTCATGCAATGCCCGGCCGAGCGGCTGAGACAGGCCTCGGCGTCCATGTAGTCCTCGATCGACATGCGCCCGGCACGCAAATCGTCGGTAAAGCGCCAGACATCCGTTCCCGAGCCGATATCCTTGCCCTGGAACTTGCCGTTCAGCATCGGCCCGCCTGTGACCACGATAGTCGGCAGGTCGACACTGGAGGCGCCCATGATCTGAGCCGGCGTGGTCTTGTCGCAGCCGCATAGCAGCACCACCGCATCGAAGGGGTTGGCGCGCAGGCTCTCCTCGACATCCATCGACATGAGATTGCGGAAAAGCATGGTGGTCGGCCGCATGACCGGCTCGCCGAGCGACATGGTGGGGAATTCGAGCGGGAAGCCGCCGGCTTTCCAGACGCCGCGCTTGACCGCTTCCGCCACCTTGCCGAGATGGGCGTTGCAGGGGGTCACCTCGGAAGCCGAGTTGGCGATGCCGATGACCGGCCTGCCCTCGAAGTTCTCCGCCGCGAAGCCCTGGTTCTTCATCCACGAGCGATGGATGAACCCATGCATGTCGCGCCCGCCGAACCAACCTTCCGAGCGTAGTTTCTTGCCATTGCCTGCCATGACCGCCTGCTCCCAAATCGTCAAATATTGCTGTGCGTGGACTCTGACGCCTGTAATAGACGCGCCGGCAGCGTGCGTAAAGCTCGCGGTGGCTTAACCCGTCTTGTCGATCACCAGGAGTGCGCGAAGCGCCATCGCGCGCATCAGCACTTTCGGCAAGCGCGACTCCAGGGCGACGGCAAAGCGGACGGCGGGCCAGGGCAGGCCCCAACCACGGAATCCACCGGTCGAAATGAACGACGGGCCGCCGAACGGCTCCACTGCGGAGACCTCGAGGTCGGGGGCGAAGCCGGCCATGGCTTCGACCTGATCGACCAGCACCGCCTTGGGGATCACCGCATTGCCCGTCATCGGATCCTTGCCGGCAGGCGCCGCCCAGTTCCAGGGATCGGGCACGGCCTCGCAATTCTCATGGTGCAGGTAGCGGTAGACCAGGTGCCCAAGCGGACTGGTCCAGGGCTCGACCAGCACCATGCGCCCGCCCGGCCGCAGAACGCGCGAGGCCTCGGCCATGATCGCACCAGGCCGGGCCAAGTGGTGCAGAGTATCGACGGCGACGATATTGGCCATACTGCCATCGGCGAAGGGCAAGGCGTGGGCATCGCAGACCACATTCGTCTCGGGTCCCGCGGTAATGTCGCTCGACACCAGGCCGGGCAGCCGCGGTTTCTCGGCAGCGAATATGCCCGGGCCTGTGCCGATCTCGAGCGTGCGCCCGGGCCGCAAGGCATGGCGCAGGCGGGCATAGATCTCCTGCCGGTAATAGCCACGCAGCCCCGCCTTTGCAGCCCAGGCCTGCCAGTGTTCCGCGATCCAGTCGTGACTTTCCGGCAAGGGGCAGCTCACATGCGAAAATTCGAGACCATGGCGGGGAAATGGCAACAGCCTTGCCAGGACCGCCGCGCGCCTGCACCTTTGTAGCCTTGGACGGCAATCGAGGATAGAGCGTGCAGGACGATCCGGAAGATATTGACAGCGACGACGTGAACGCCACCCGCGCCTCAATGCGGCGCATCGCCATGCGCGTCTTCGTCGCCGCGCTTGCCGCGTTGCTGCTGTATCTGGCGTTTCGCGGCGTCGACTGGTCGGAGCTCGGTGCGCTGCTGAGCGGCGCCCGCGCCGAACTGGTGCTGCTGGCCTGGTTGATCATGCTTTCGGCAACCGCCGTCCGCGCCTTCCGCTGGCGCCTGTTGCTGGGGGAAACGGCCCAGCCCCCCTACCTGACGATGTTCTGGGCCACCATGGCGGGTTATGTCGGCAACGCCTACCTGCCGGCACGCGCAGGCGACGTGTTGCGCTCGATTCTGCTCGGCCGGCATCTGGGAATTGCCCGCAGCTTCGTCTTCGGCACCACGATCACCGAGCGCGTGCTCGACACTATTGTCGTCGTAGCGCTTGCCGGCGGGGTCATCGCCTGGATTCCGGAGACGCCGGGCTGGCTTGCCTCAGCCGCAGGCGGCCTGTCGCTGGGCGCTGCCGCAGCCATGATCGTCCTGCTCGCGGCGCCGCGCCTGGCCGGATGGATCGAGCGAATGTCGGCACGCCTGCCCGTGCGCGAGAGCATTCGCGCCGCCCTGGTGCACATCTGGCATGAGTTCTTCACCGGATCGCGTGCCATCCAGAACCACGGCACGGCGACCGCTTTCGGCCTGCTGAGCCTCGCGATATGGGCCATGGACACGACATCGATCCTGGTCATCGCCGGCGCACTCGGGCTCAGCGCTATGACCCCTGAGCTCGCCCTGCTGCTCGTCGTGGCCCTGGCGCTCTCGAGTGTGGCGCCATCGACTCCGGGCTATGTCGGGGTGTTCCAGTTCGTCGCCGTCAGCGTGCTCGGGCCCTTCGCCATCGCCCAAAGCGAGGCCCTTGCCCTGGTGCTCTTGTTTCAGGGCGTCATCTATCTGGTGGTCACACCCTTCGGCCTGATCGGCCTGGCCATGCTGGGCGGGCTTGGCGCCGCGCGCGCCAACGGTTAGGAAGAGCGCATGACCTTCAATGACTATCTCGCGGACGGGCTCCGCCTCATCGAGGAGACCCGCAGCGCCGGGCTGGACGAGCCGATTGCGCTGGCCATCGATCGCATAACCGCTGCGCTGGCGGCACGCCATGCGCTGCTGTTATGCGGCAATGGCGGCTCGGCGGCGGATGCCATGCACATAGCCGGCGAACTGGTGGGACGCTTCCGCCGCGAGCGCGCCGGGCTGAAGGCCATCGCGCTCGGTACCGACACCGCCGTGACCACGGCCTGGGGCAACGACTACGCCTTCGAAGACGCCTTCGCCCGCCAGGTCGAAGCGCTGGGCGAGACCGGCGGCGTGGTCTGGGGCATCAGCACCAGCGGCAGCTCGGAAAATATCGTCCGCGCGCTGGCCAAAGGCCGCAAGCTGGGCATGACCGGAATCGCGCTCACCGGTGCCGGTGGCGGCCGTGTCGGCGAAGCCGCGGATATCGTCATCGCCGTACCGTCCCGCGATACTGCTCACATCCAGGAAATGCACACCTTCATCTACCACCATATCTGCGAACAGGTGGAAAAGAGCATGGTGATTGAAAGCAACAACTTGTAAGCGAATTAATCGGCAGGCAGAGCCGGCGATGGGAAGCGAAAAGCGTCGCAAGCAGTTGTAAATTATTCAAGATTCAGTCACATTTGAAGTATCCGACCTACGGTCGCTGCAGTGTGGCGCTTTCTGCGATCTTAGCAGCCCGTTGACGAAGTCTGCTCTGGACGCGTGTCGCTGTGTCTGATTCT
>CAYPAX010000056.1:0-29743 GCA_964408735.1 uncultured Rhodospirillaceae bacterium
CGACCACGGCGAAGCCCTTGCCGGCCTCGCCGGCGCGGGCCGCCTCGATGGTCGCGTTGAGCGCCAGCAGATTGGTCTGCCCCGCGATCTGGTTGATCAAATTTACCACCTCGCCGATCTGCTCGGCGGCAGAGGCCAGGCTCGCCACCTGCTCGTTACAACGGTTGGCCTCGGTCGCAGAGTTGGACGCGACCTCGGTCGATTGGCCGACCTGGCGCGAGATCTCGCCGATCGAGCTCGACAGTTCCTCGGTGGCAGCGGCCACGGTCTGCACGTTTGACGACGCTTCCTCGGCGGCCGTCGCGGCCGATGTCGCCTGCTCGGACGTCGCCTGGGCGATGCTTTGCATCGACGCCGCGGTCGATTGCAGCTGCGTCGAAGCAGATGCCACGGCTTCGACGATGTCCTTCATGTTACGCTCGAAGTCGTCGGAGACACGCCTGAAATCGCCGATCCGGCCATCGATCGTCGCCGTCGCATCGTTGATGACCCGCGCCGCTGTGAGGAAGCCGCCCTTCATGCCACGCTCTACGATACGTCGGAAATATTGGTTCTTGCGCACATAATCCATCGCCGCGGCGGATTCTCGGACATAGGCATCGGTGCGGTCGATCAACAGGTTAAGGGCGTTAAGCAACTCGCCCGCTTCGCCCCCTTCGGTGATATTGATGACACGGCTCTCGAAGTCGCCATCGGCAACGGCCTTGCAAACCTCTAGCGCCTTTCTGAGGGCCGACGCGTTCTCTGCTCTGCTCATTTTCCCACCCCTTTTATGCGATTGTTACCGCTGCCGGCAGGCAGCCTGTTCGGCTTCGGCTCAGATGAGGCCGGCAATGAATTCATCATATTCCACCCCCTTCTCCTCGAGCAGGCCGGCGACCATGGCGAATGAAGCTGCCATGGCTTCCTTGCCATTGACGTGGCGGCTCTCTTCCGCCAGCAGGCTCTGGTAGAGCGGCTTGATGGTGTCGTTGAGGATGGTCTTGTCCGGCACGCGGCGATTGGAGTGATAGCCGACAACGCTGCCCATGGCGTCACGGCTTGGCGTGACGTGGGCCAGCACCCAGTAATGGTCGCCGTTCTTGGAGCGATTGATGACGTAGGCGAAGATCTCGTTGCCGCCCTGAACCGTATCCCACAGCAGCTTGAAAATGCATCGCGGCATGTCCGGATGCCGGATCTTGCTGTGTGGCTCGCCGAGACATTCCTGCTCGGTATAATCTGCAATTTTTAGAAAGACGTCATTTACATAGGTCATCCGACCTTTGAGGTCGGTCTTGCTGACGATGATTTCGTCGTCGCCAAAAAAGCGATCAACGCCTGTTACATTGCGATCTACAGCCATGATTGCCCCCACTCGGTTGCTCTCGCGCGAGCGGCAGGTTCTCCGGCCTGTTATATACCGTTCGCACCATGGCTGACGATATTGGTCGATTTTCTCCTTTGACCACCGAAAACTTGTGGCTATTCCCCCAACCTGGCCTTAAGTCATTGTTATTGCTGGCTGGACGGTCCCTCGGCGAAGGGATCACGACTGAAGGCGTAGACCGTGGCCGCGCACGTAACGATGGCAGCAAGAAAAAGATAAAGCGCGGTATAGGCGATGGCCGGCCGGGTCTCGCCGCTGCCGAAAGCGCCGACGATCCAGCCACTGGCCGCCTGGACCAGCCCGACGCCGCCAAAGTTGAAGAGATTGCCCGCCGTCAGCCCGCGCCCCACCAGATTATCGGGAAACAGCGTGCGGATATGGCTGAGCAGGAGCACCGAGTAGGAGCCCAGTAGACCGGATATCGCCAACAGCACGACCACGGCGACCGTTCGCTCGGGCGGCAAGAAGGCGAGCGCGAGAAACAACAGCACCGAGCTTGCCGCCCCGAACAGGACCGGGCGCTTGTAACTGCGCAAGCGCGGCGCCAGCCAGCCATAGCTCAACGAGCCCGCCATGAAGGTCACCGCCATCGCCATCAGCACATCGCCCGCCTGCACCAGGTCGAGGCCGTGCACATCGGTCAGATAGGGCGCGCCCCAAAGGCCAAGGACGGTTATCAGGGAGGCATAGGCGACCGCATTGAGCGGCAGAATCTTATGCAGCTCGCGGGTGGTCAGAACCGTGGCCACGCCGCGCAGGCTTTCGCCCAAGCCTTCGCCACGACTATGGCTGATCTCGGCCCCGGGCGGTGCGTCGCGCACCACCAGCCAGACCAGGCCCGCCACGGCCACGGTGAGGGCCGCGGAGGCGACGAAAGCGCCGCGCCAGCCAAGCATATCCGCCGCCAGGGCCAACGGTGCCGTGGCGACCAGGACGCCGAACCCGCCGACCGCCAGGGTGAGGCCGGCCATGGCCGAGAAGCGCTCGCGCGGGAACCATCGCGCATAGACGACCAGCGATCCCATGAGGCCGGCGGCGCAGCCGACACCCATCAGCGCCCGGCCAAAGGTCAGCACACCGGCATCCGGCGCGGCGGCAAAGACCAGGGCGCCGGCTGCCGCTACTAGCAGCAAACCCGAATTCACCAGTCGCGGACCGAATCGATCCAAGGCGATACCGACCGGAATTTGGGCCGCGCCGAAGACCAGATAGAAGGTACCGCCAAGGACGCCCAAGGCTTCCTCTGACAAAGCGAGGGTCGCCATCAGCTCGGGCCCAACCACGCCCACCGAGCTGCGATAGAACTGACTCAAGACAAAAGCCGTGCAAAGAACGGCAACCACAGCAAAGGCTTGCTGCCGGTTCCGGGCCGTCGCGTCGCTCACAGGCACAGTCCGCTCGAAGCGGGCATCAACGTCATCTCGCACCTCATAAAATGAGGCAGCTGTTCTATAGTGCCGAGCCCGGCACGGCAACGAAGCGCGAGCTCTGGCGAGGCTCGGCACAATCGTTCGTTTTTCTTGTTGTCATGTTGCCAACACCTTGGTTTGATGCGCCGCCTTTCGAATGGGGTTGGCGAAAAGCTTTTCCCGAGCCAGATCCAAACGTCACGGTCACTACCGCAGCCGGCACCCCCGGTCCGGTCACGTCACACGACCGAGGAGGATTCATGCACTTCCTGATGCGTTTGAGCCTGGCGCTCGACCGGTTCAACACGGCTATCGGCAAGCTTGCCGCTTGGCTGCTGATCCCCCTGGTCGGGGTGATCATGGTCGATGTGATCAACCGCAAGCTTCACCTGCTGACTACCCTGGCGGAATCGCTCAAGTCTAGCGGCAACGTCGCGGCGGGCGAATTCGTCGAGTCCTATCTCACCTCGACCAAGTTCCAGGATCTCGAGTGGCATCTCCATGCCGCGCTGTTCCTGCTGTGCCTCGGCTTCGCCTATGTGCGCAACGCGCATGTCCGCATCGAGCTGGTGCGCGAGCGCTTTTCGCCCGAGGTCAAGGCCTGGCTGGAGCTGGTCGGCAGCGTCGTCTTCCTGCTGCCCTACGCGGTGATCGTGCTCTACTTTTCCTACGAGTTCGCCCAGCGCTCGTATGACATGAACGAGGTCTCGGCCTCGCTGACCGGCCTCAGCCACCGCTGGATCATCAAATCCTTCGTGCCCATCGGCATGGTGCTGCTCTTGCTGGCCGGCGCCAGCGTGACCATTCGCAACGCCCTGTTCCTGTTCGGGCCGGACAATATGAAGGAACAGATACGCGCCATCACGCCAGAGCTGCATGTGGCCGCCGAGGAGCTGCGCGCCATGGCCGAACACGAGCTCGAAGAAATCACGCATGCGGAGCATGAGAGCGACCTCCAACCGCCAATAGACTCGTCGGATAGCTCCGGGGAGGAGCGGACATGACCTTCGTCGATTTCCTGCCGCTCATAATGTTCGGCACCCTGGCTGTCCTGCTCTTCAGCGGTTATCCCGTCGCCTGGGTGCTTGGCGGGCTCGGCGTCACTTTTGGCGCCATCGGCATGTATTTCGGTGTTTTCTCGTTCATCGAGTACTTCAACATCGTCTCGCGTTTGTGGGGCACGGCGGCCGAAAGCCTGATCCTCGTTGCCGTGCCGATGTTCATCTTCATGGGCACCATGCTCGAGCGATCGGGCGTCGCCAACGACCTGCTGCATTGCCTGCAGGTACTGCTCAGGCGCACGCCGGGCGGCCTGGCGCTTTCGGTGACCATCATGGGCACGATCATGGCGGCAACCACCGGCATCATCGGCGCCTCGGTGGTGATGATGACCCTGCTGGCGCTGCCGGTCATGCTCGACCGCGGCTATAATGTGCCGCTGGCCACGGGCACCATCGCCGCCTCCGGCACCCTCGGCATCCTGATCCCGCCCAGCATCATGCTGGTGATCATGGCCGACTTGCTGTCGATATCGGTCGGCACCCTGTTCCTGGCCGCGGTCCTGCCTGGCCTGACCCTGGCCGGCCTCTATCTCATCTATATCTACACCCGCACCAGCATCAATCCCTCCCTGGCGCCGCCCCTGCCCGACGACATCGGACCGGCGAACCGCGCCGCCCTGTGGGCCATGGTGCTGCGCAGTTTCGTGCCGCCGATCCTGCTCATCGTCTTCGTGCTGGGCTCGATCTTCGCCGGCTGGGCGACACCGACCGAGGCCGCGGGCGTGGGCGCGCTTGGCGCCATCCTGCTGGCGATCGCCAATCGCAAGCTCAACTTCCGTGTGCTCAAGGACGTCTCGGAGCGCTCGGCGCTGACCATCGGCATGATCTTCGGCATCTTCATCGGCGCCACCGCCTTCTCCTACGTCTACCGCTCGCTCGGCGGCGACGACCTTGTGCACCATTACGTCACCCAGGCCGCCTTGAGCTCCTGGGGCCTGCTGATCATGATGATGGTGCTGGTCTTCCTGCTCGGCTTCTTCTTCGACTGGATCGAGATCACGCTCATCGTGCTGCCGCTGTTCGCGCCCATCATGCGCACCATGGACTTCGGCGCCCACATCCCCGAAGCGACGACGATCATCCCTTGGATCGCCATTCTGCTGGCGGTGAACCTGCAAACATCGTTCTTGACGCCACCCTTCGGATTCGCCCTCTTCTATATGAAGGGGGTGGCGCCCGAAGGCGTTAAGATCCAGCAGATCTACGTCGGCATCATCCCCTTCGTCTTCCTCCAGGTGATCGGCCTGTTGGCGGTCATCGGCTTCCCCGAGCTAGCCCTCTGGCTGCCCGAGTCGATGCTCGAAGGGGGCGGCGACTAGTCCGCGGCTGCCTCGCGCACGAGCTTGATCTGGTTCTCGACCGAGATGTCGATCACCGAGGTAACCTCGAGGCCGTGATCCTCGTAGACCGGCTTTTCCGCTTCCGGTTTGCCCAGCTGCCATAGCCGTACCGATTCGTCGCGCTCGGTCTGCAACCAGGCCATTTGCGGCTGAAACAGGCAGACCATGGCGCCTACCCAGCGGTTGGTCGGCCATGACGGCACGGCGTGGGTAATCTCGAAGAGGTCGAGCAGGGCAATCGCATCTTTCGCGTTGTACCAGGTTTCCCCGGTGACCCAGCGGTTGACCGTGAACAGGCGAATCGGCCGGCCCTTCGGGTCCATGGAAATTCCCCCCAGGTGGGCCAGCGCGTCCTTGCCCAGCGGCCTTTGCACCGTCGACGGCAGGGCCGCCGGCTTCATACCCTTGGGCATGCCTTTTTGGCGTACGAAAAGGTGGAAATGCCCATGCTCGCCGGTGCGCAGGTTGGAGGGGTGGGCGTGGTAGTAATATTGCGAATGGGTGCCCCTGTCGTAAATATCGCCCTTGGGGTAGTGATCCCATTCGGTGAAAGTTCCCTGCCCGCGCAGAACCTCGGCAACCAGATTGCTATCGCCGGCCTCGACCGCTGCGGTGCATTCCTCGACAACTTCGGCCGCGGCCAGCATTGCCGCCGCACGCTCCTTCGGTATCGACCAGAGCGGCCGCCTGTCCGGCCATCCCTCGCGTCGTGTCAGACTTTCCTTGAGCGCATCGATATCCATGCTCGCTTCTCCCGTGCTTGCGCCTCTAGAAAGCCTCCGCCTCCCCTCGCATCAGGGCTCCCGCACCAACCGAAATCCGATCAGGATATGCTTCAGCCCGGCTGGGCGGGAATGTCGCGCGGCGGCCCGGCAGATGCCGCAGCCCTTGTCGTCCCACGATCCCCCTTTGACTAGATACCGCCCCGGCCGCGTCTCTGCAAATGTCCACTCGAAGACCTGCCCCGCCATATCGAAAACGCCATAGGGGCTGACGCCAGTGGTGTAGCTGCCCACCGGCAGCGTGCCGAACGGCCCGGCATCGTGGCTGTTGAGGCGCTCGGGCTCGAAATCGTTGCCCCAGGGAAAGCGCCTGCCATCCGTGCCGCGTGCCGCTTTCTCCCATTGCAGCTCGCTGGGCAGCGTCCACGACAGCCCGGTCGCTTCGCTCAGCCAACCCGCATAGGCGAGCGCATCGGCGTGACTGACCAGCACCACCGGATGCGCCTCGCGGCCCGCAGGCGGCGCACCGTCCTGCCACTGGTACGGCAGGGTGCGCGCAAAGGGGTGGATCAAGCCATAGTCGTCCCAAACCTCATGCTCTACCTGAGGAGCATCACGCCATGTTTGTTCAATAAATTCAGAATATTGGCGATTGGTTATAAGATTTCTTGTTATAAAATATCCTTCGAGCGAAAGGCGGCCCCGCGCACGCTCGCCGTCATACCATCCGCGCTCGCGGGTGACGCTGTGGCCATAGCCCGCTTCGTCGAGGCGGTAGGCGGCCTCGCGTTCCGCGGCATCGGAGCCGGCGATAAAGCTGCCCGCCGGAATCCACACAACGGCCGGAACATTCTTCGGCTCGGCCGCTGCGCTAGCCGCCAGCCACAGCGAACCGGCCGATATCCAGCATGCAAAACGCGTCATAAGGCGATGATATCCCTCGGCCCCCGCCAGCGTGGCAACCGCTGACAGAAACGTGAACGCTGTTGACTTGGCGCAAGCGCCGGCTCGGGTTCAAATCCGAGTTGGGAAATTTACGCACCTACACTGTGGAATGAGAGGGAACGCCATGAAATCGACCCGCAAACGTCTGATGTCCACCACCGTACTGCCGCTTGCCGTCGCCGCTGCCATCGGCGCCGCGTCGCCGGGCTTCGCCGGCTGTTGCGCCGCCTGTGGCGCTTGCAAGCCCTGCGCCGCCGCCTGCAGCGCCTGCGCCCCCTGTGGCGGCTGCAATCCCTGCAATCCCTGCAGCGCCCACTAAGGCTTAGCCGGAACAGGAGCCGCCCTGCCGGGACACCGGCGGGGCGGTTTCGCGTTTTGACCTAGGAAACGACCGCTTGCTGTTGAACCCGCCGGGCAGCCACCTTATGTTACTTACGCGCCGCCAAAGTTCCCCGGAATGCGCGTGCGCAGGCCGATTATTGGGAAACTCTACGGAAGGACTACAGTCGCATGCTCAATCGCAGCCTGGTGATAGCCGCCGCTCTCAGCTTGGCAGTCGCAGCCAGTGGCCCCGCCGCTGCCGCAGATCTGGAAGCTGGTGCCAAAGTGTTCAAGAAGTGCAAGGCTTGCCACACCATCGAGGCCGGTGGAAAGAACAAGATCGGCCCCAATCTTGCGGGCATTTTCGGGCGCGAGGCAGCGCTGGTCGAAGGCTACAAATATTCCAAGGCGCTGCGGGAGTCCGGGATCACCTGGGACGACGCAACCATGATCGAGTGGCTTACCAACCCGAAGCAAATGCTTAAGGGCAACAAGATGGCTTTCCCCGGTCTGCGCAAGGAGGAAGACATCGCCAACGTCATCGCCTACATGAAGGATGCGGGCGGCTGATCCGCGCGCACACAGATGCGTGACGAGAAGCCGGGCCAGAGCCCGGCTTCTTGAGTTTTGGGGGGACGGGGATGGAACTGAGCGGCGAACAACACATCGCAGCCACACGGGAGCGGGTCTGGCAGGCGCTCAACGATCCCGAGGTGCTGCAGCGCTGTATTCCCGGCGCCGAAACCCTGACCAAACTGGCGGACGACGCGTTCGAAGCCACCGTGGCGGTCAAGGTTGGTCCGGTGCGCGCGCGCTTTTCCGGCAAGGTCACATTGTCGGACCTTGATCCGCCCAACGGCTATACGATCTCCGGCGAGGGCAGCGGCGGCGCGGCCGGCTTCGCCAAGGGCAGCGCCAAGGTTTCGCTCGCCGAGGCCGGACCGGACGCCACCGACCTCGCTTATGTCTGCGACGTGCAAGTGGGCGGCAAGCTGGCGCAGATCGGCTCGCGCATGATCTCCGGCACCGCCAGCAAGATGGCAGGCGATTTCTTCGCCGGTTTCGCCGAGGCGCTCGGCGAAACGGCACCGCCGGACGAAACGCCGCAAGCGATCGAAGCCGCCCCCGAACCCGAACCCGCCGTCCGCCCCATCTACTGGCTTGCCTCGGTGCTGATCTTCGTCACCTCCCTGCTCTACATCTTCGGCCGCTGACACCCCTTCCGCGCTTGACCTCGGACGGGGTGCGCCGCACACTTTCGCCCAACCCCGCCGTGCCCCGGCGGGGACAAGCGGGAGGAGAATCCATGACCCTAACAGTTTCGATGACCGTCAACGGCAAGGCCGTTTCGGCGGCGGTCGAGCCGCGCACGCTGCTCGTCGAATTCTTGCGGGATACGCTCGGCCTGACCGGCACCCATGTGGGCTGCGATACCAGCCAATGCGGCGCCTGCGTGGTCCATGTCGACGGCACTTCGGTGAAGTCGTGCAGCATGCTCGCGGCACAGGCCGAAGGCGCCACCGTTCTCACCATCGAAGGCCTGGCGGACGGCGATACCCTGCACCCGATGCAGGAGGCCTTTCGCGAACATCACGGCCTGCAATGCGGCTTCTGCACCCCGGGCATGGTGATGAGCGCCGTGGATCTCGCCAACCGCGATGCAAATCCCAGCGAAGAGGCTGTGCGCGCCCATCTCGAAGGCAACATCTGCCGCTGCACCGGCTACCACAATATCGTCAAGTCCGTGCAAGCCGGCGCCAAGGCGATGGGGGGCTGAGCCATGACAGAGTCAGGAATCGGCGCCCGCGCCCTGCGCAAGGAGGACAAGCGCTTTCTCACCGGCAGCGGCCGCTATGTGGACGACATCAATCGCCCCGGCCAGGCCCATGCTTATTTCGTGCGCTCGCCGCACGCCCATGCCGAGCTCGGCACCATAGACGCTTCGGCTGCCCTGGCGGCCCCCGGCGTCGTTGCCGTGCTGAGCGGCGCCGACCTCGCGGCGGATGGCATCGGCGGCCTGCCCTGCGGCTGGCAGATCCATTCCAAGGACGGCTCGCCGATGGCCGAGCCCGCTCACCCCGTGCTGGCCCAAGGCAAGGTGCGCCATGTCGGCGATCCCGTCGCCATGGTGATTGCCGAGAGCCGCGCCCAGGCCCGCGATGCGGCGGAACTCGTCGAGGTCGCCTACACCGCCCTGCCCGCGACCGTCGATACGGCCGATGCCTTTGCCGACGGCAAGCCGCAAGTGCACGACGAGGCCGCCAACAACACCTGCTACGACTGGGAGTTCGGCGACAAAGCAGCGGTCGATGCCGCTTTCGCCAACGCCCACAAGGTCACCACCCTGGAGCTGGTCAACCAGCGCCTGGTGCCCAACGCCATGGAGCCGCGCGCGGCGCTTGGCGACTATGACGCGGGCGACGACCGCTACACCCTCTACACCACCAGCCAGAACCCGCACGTCATCCGGCTGTTGATGTGCGCCTATGTGCTGGGCCTGCCCGAGACCAAGGTGCGCGTGGTCTCGCCCGATGTCGGCGGCGGCTTCGGCTCGAAGATCTATCACTATGCCGAGGAAGCAGCTGTGACCTGGGCCTCGCGCAAGGTCGGGCGCGCCGTGAAATGGAATTCCGACCGCAGCGAAGCCTTCCTCAGCGACGCCCAGGCCCGCGACCATGTCACCAAGGTCGAGATGGCCATGGACGCGGATGCCAAGTTCCTCGGCATGCGGCTTGCGACGGTGGCCAACCTCGGCGCCTACCTTTCGACTTTCGGCCCTGCCATCCCGACCTATTTCTACGCCCCGCTGCTGGCCGGCCAATACACCACGCCGGTGATCTACTGCGAGGTGCGGGCCGTCTTCACTCACACCGTGCCGGTCGATGCCTATCGCGGCGCCGGGCGGCCGGAAGCGTCCTATCTGGTCGAGCGCATTTGCGACGTGGCGGCCGGCGAGATGGGACTGGAGCCGGCGGAGATTCGCCGCCGCAACCTGATCCAGCCCTCCATGCAGCCCTACGAAACGCCCGTCGCCATGGTCTATGACGGCGGCGATTACGAGAAGAACCTCGACGACGCCCTGGCCGCAGCGGACGCTGCCGGTTTCGCCGCCCGCCGCGCCGAATCGGAAGCCCGCGGCAAGAAACGCGGTATGGGCCTGGCCTGCTATATCGAAGCCTGCGGTGCCGCACCTTCTGCTGTGGCGGGAGCGCTGGGCGCCCGCGCGGGCCTCTACGAGATGGGCACCGTGCGGGTCAATCCGACGGGCTCGATCAGTGTCATCACCGGCACCCACAGCCACGGCCAAAGCCACGAGACGACCTTCGCCCAACTGGTGTCGGACCGCCTCGGCGTGCCCCTCGATCAAATCGAGGTGGTGCACGGCGATACGGACAAGATCCCCTTCGGCATGGGCACCTACGGCTCGCGCTCGCTGCCGGTCGGCGGCACGGCCATCGCCATGTCCCTGGACAAGGTGGTCGAGAAGGGCAAGAAGATCGCGGCCCATATCCTGGAGGCCTCGGCCGACGACATCGAATTCGCCAACGGCAGCTTCACGGTCAGCGGCACCGACAAGGCTTTGGCCTTCGGCGACGTAGCCGGCGCGGCCTACGTGCCGCACAACTATCCGCTGGAGGAGCTGGAGCCGGGGCTGGAGGAGACCTCCTATTTCGACCCGCCCAACTTCACCTTCCCCAACGGCGCTTATATCTGCGAGGTGGAGGTCGATCCGGAAACGGGCGAGGTCGATATCCTCGCCTTCACCGCGGTCGACGATTTCGGGGTCATCATCAACCCCAATATCGTCGAGGGCCAGGTGCATGGTGGGCTCGTGCAAGGCATCGGCCAGGCGTTGTTTGAGAGCTGCCAGTACGACGATAGCGGCCAGCTCATCACCGGCTCCTACATGGACTACTGCATGCCCAAGGCCGATGCCGTGCCGAGCTTCGCGGTCTCGCACAATGTCAGCCATAGCCCGACCAATGCGCTGGGGGTGCGCGGCTGCGGCGAGGCCGGCGCTATCGGTGCGCCGCCGGCGGTGATCAACGCCATCTGCGACGCCATCGGCGTCGGCCATATCGACATGCCGGCAACGCCGCAGTCGGTATGGCGGGCAATCCAGGCACAAGCAGCCGAGTAAAGGGAGGCACGCATGTACGACTTCACTTACCAGCGGGCCACGTCCCGCGACGACGACGCCGCCAAGCTCGCAGCCGCCGACGACGGCGTCTATCTCGCAGGCGGCATGACCCTGCTCGCCACCATGAAGCAGCGCTTGGCCAACCCGAGCGACCTGGTGGACCTCGGCGCCATCGCAGACCTTGCCGGCATCCGCCGTGATGGCGATGCGGTGGTCGTCGGCGCCATGACCACCCACGCGGCGGTGGCGGCGAATGCCGATCTGCGCGGCGCCATCCCGGCGCTGGCAGACCTGGCGGGCGGCATCGGCGATCCGCAGGTGCGCAACCGCGGCACCATCGGCGGCTCGATCGCCAATGCCGACCCGGCCGCGGACTATCCCGCAGCCATCGTCGCGCTCGGCGCCACGGTGCGCACCGCAGCGCGCGAGATCGCCGCCGACGACATGTTCACTGGCATGTTCGAGACCGCGCTCGACGAGAGCGAGCTGATCACCGAGGTCTCGTTCCCGGTGCCCGAGGCTGCAGCTTACGCCAAGTTCGCCAACCCCGCCTCGCGCTATGCCATCGTCGGCGTGATGGTGGCGCAGATCGGTGGCGGCGTTCGTGTCGCGGTGACCGGGGCCGGCGGCAGCGTGTTCCGCGTCGCGGCCATGGAGGAGGCGCTGGCGGGCAACTTCTCGGCCGATGCCATCGCCGGCATAACTGTGCCCGTGGATGGCCTCAACAGCGACATCCATGCCGCGGCCGACTATCGCGCGCACCTGGTGAACGTGATGGCACGACGCGCGGTGGCCGGATGCCGGTAGGCGAGCAGCCGGCGAGCGTCGACGCTGCCGTCGAGCTGCTCGCCGGCGGCCGCTACATCGCCGACCGCGGGCTTGCGACCTCGGTCTTCCTGGCCTTGTCCATGGGCCGGCCCCTTTTCCTCGAAGGCGAGGCCGGGGTCGGCAAGACCGAGATTGCCAAGGTGCTGGCCGAACAGCTTGGCCGGCGCCTGGTGCGCCTGCAATGCTACGAGGGCCTCGATGTGGCCGGCGCCGTATACGAATGGAACTACGCGGCCCAGATGATCGAGATCCAGGCCGCCAAGGCGGAAGGCATCGCCGACCGTGCGCGGCTCTCGGACGATGTCTTCACCGAGCGATTTCTGGTCAAGCGGCCGGTGCTCGAAGCGCTCGAGCCCGATGCGGCCGGGGCGCCGGTGCTGCTGATCGACGAGCTCGACCGTGCCGACGAGCCTTTCGAGGCGTTTCTTCTCGAAGTGCTTGCCGATTTCCAGGTCACCATCCCGGAGCTCGGCACCATCCACGCCGAGACGCCGCCGATCGTGGTGCTGACCTCGAACCGCACGCGCGAGATCCACGATGCCATCAAGCGGCGCTGCCTCTATGCCTGGATCGACTATCCCGATGCCGCACGGGAGAGCGAAATTCTCGCCGCCCGCGCGCCCGGCGTGGGCGAGCGGCTATCCGGCCAGGTGGTCGCCTTCGTGCAGCGCCTGCGCGAGATGGATCTGTTCAAGAAGCCGGGCGTGGCCGAGACCATCGATTGGGCCAATGCCCTGATGCGCCTCGACCGCAGCGACCTAGACCCGCGCACTGTCGACGAGACCCTTGGTGCGCTACTCAAATACCAGGACGACATCGCCCGCGTGCAAGGCTCGGAAGCGGCTGCGATCGTCGAGGAAATCCGGGCCGGAGCTGCCGCATGAGCGACCTACCCCTGATCGACCTCACCGGCGACGCGCGCAAGCGCGGACGCAGCCACGGCGAGGCCCTGGCCGATTCGGCCGCCGTCAATATCGAGACCTATCTGGCACGCTTCGCCGCCGGCGGCATCACACGCGAGGACGCGCTGGCCGAGGGTGCGCGCTGGCAGAAGCGCATCGCGGCGTTCGATCCGGACTATGCCGAGGAGATGGCGGGAATCGCCGAAGGCTCGGGCCTCGACGCGATCGCCATCGCCATGCTCAATGCGCGCTGGGAGCTGAGCTACACGCTGTTCGCCCGCGAGGCCATGGGCTGCACCAGTTTCGCCGCCCTGCCCGAGGCGACGAAGAGCGGCACCACCCTGATCGGCCAGAACTGGGACTGGCTGGATGGCCTGATGGGCCACATGGCGGTGCTGCGCTGCCGCCGCGACGACGCGCCCGACCATATCTGTATCACGCAAGCGGGCATTGCCGGCGGCATCATGGGCCTCAACGAGGACGGCTTGGGCCTGGTGGTCAACGGCATGACCACGGACCGCGAAGGCGCCGATCCCGAGCGCAAGCCCTTCCATCTGCGCGTACGCGACATCCTCAGCGCGACCAATTTCACCGACGCCCTGAAAGCCGTCGTCGGCAGCCCACGCGTCTGCTCGGGCAATTATTTGCTGGCCCATGCCGATGGCGAGGCCATCGATATCGAGGCAGCACCCGACGACGAGGCGATGCTCTATCCGGAGGACGGCATGCTCGCCCACGCCAACCATTTCGAAAGCCTCGACGTGACCTCCACCCTGCAGCGCAACGGCCCCAGCACGCTCTTCCGCGCCCGCCGCCTGGATCGGCTGATGCGCCAGGCCAACCGGCCCATCGACATCCCGCTGATGCAGGAACTGTTCACCGACCACTTCAGCTACCCCTCAGGCATCTGCCGCCATTCCGACGAAAGCGAGCCCGAAACCAACCGCACGGCAACGGTGGTCTCGGTCATACTCGACCTGGAAAACCGCACCCTTCACGCCAGCAACGGCCCGCCTTGCGAAAACCGATACGCGGAATATCCGCTGGCGGGATGACGTGACCGGGGGGCAGGTCAGACGCCGATTAGCCGCCATCCTGGCGGCCGATGTTGCCGGCTACACCAAACTCATGGCCAAGGACGAAACCGCGACCGTGGCCGCGCTCGATGCCGCGCGGCTGGTGTTTCGCGCGCATATCGAGGGCCAGGGCGGGCGCGTGGTCGACATGGCGGGCGACAGCGTGCTCGCGGTGTTGGACACTGCCACAGGCGCCACCGAAGCCGCGCTGGCCGTGCAAAAGGCGCTGGCCGGGCGCAACATGCAGTTCCGCATCGGCGTGAATGTGGGAGATGTCATCGAGAAGCCCGACGGCACGGTCTATGGCGATGGGGTGAACCTGGCGGCGCGCCTCGAAGGCCTGGCAGCACCGGGCGGGGTGTGTATTTCGGCCGCGGTCTCGGATCAGGTGGCCAACAAGATCGACGACGCTTTCGAGGATATCGGCGACCACAGCGTCAAGAACGTCTCCAAGCCAGTACATGCCTTTGCCTGGGGTGGTGTTTCGGCGCTTGCGCAAAAGAGCGAAACGCGCACGCCGACCGTAGCGCTGGGTGCGTTCCAGGCCAAGGGCGGCGCCGAGGCGGAGACGCTCGCCGACGGCGTGCGGACGGGGATCGCGACCTCGTTGTCCAACCAGACCGGCTGGGACCTCGTGTCGGATGTCGGGGCGGCGGATTTTGTCGTGACCGTCACGTTCCAGGTGCAGGGCACGCGCTATCGCGCCGCCTCGCGCATTCTCGACAGCGCGACGGGCCGGCATTTCGCTGCCGACCGCTTCGACGGCAGCCTCGACGACCCCTTCGCTGCCGAGGACGATCTGACATATCGGGTCTACAACTCGATCCGCTTCGGCCTGCATCGCCGCGAGATGGAGATGGTCGAGCAAGACCCGGTGGCAGCGGAGAGTGACAACGGGCTGCAACTCAAGGCCGCAAGTCTGCTCTACCAACCCTATATCGATACATTTCTCGAGGCCCGCGCTGTGCTCGAGCGCGTGATCGCACGCTCGCCGGAGAACTTTATCGCCCTCGGCCAAATCACGGCCAGTTATATCGGCGAGTTGATGGCCGGCTATCGACCGCTTCTGCCGGTGGATGGCGAGGCGGCGCTCGCTGCCGCGAAAGAGGGGGTGCGGCTAAACGGCGTCAGCGATTTCTGCCGCTATACGCTGGGTCTGGCTTTGCTCGCCGCCGGCCGCGATCACGAAGCGGCGGAGGGGGAACTTGCGCGCAGCCTGGAGCTTAATCCGAATTACGCCTTCGCCACGATGGCGCTAGGCCTGACCTTGATCACCGCCGGACGGGTCGAGGACGGGGTCGGTCATTGCGCCAAGGTGGCGGATTCCGATCCGCGCGTGCAGATCGCCTCATGGGCGACGCAATGGGCCGCGTTGGGACATCTCGCCGCCGGCCGCTATGATGAAGCGCAAGATTGGGCTCGACGCTCGGACCGTCACCAAGGCGACGTGGCGCGAACGTTGCTCATTTTCGCCGCTGCAGCTGCGCTCGGCGGCGACGACGAGACCGCACAGCAGACGGCGGAACGCATGATGACGCGCTATCCCGAGTTCCGCATTCGCGATTTCGGCAACTGGCCGTTCCGTGATCCGGAGCCGGCGGAGAGGCTTGTCGAGGGCCTGCGGCTGGCGGGACTTCCGGAATGATGGGCGAGGTCAAACGCAGGCTGGCGGCGATCCTGGCGGCAGATGTCGCCGGCTATACCAAGCACATGGCCGCCGACGAGTCGGCGACGGTAGCTGCGCTTGATTCCTGCCGGCTTGTCTTTCGCGAGAACATCGAGAGCCATGGCGGGCGCGTGGTCGACATGGCGGGCGACAGCGTGCTGGCCGTCTTCGAGACCGCCACCGGCTCGACCGAGGCAGCACTGGCGGTGCAAAAGGCGCTTGCCGGGCGCGACATGCAGTTCCGCATCGGCGTGAATATGGGAGATGTCATCGAAAAGCCCGACGGCACGGTCTATGGCGACGGCGTGAACCTGGCCGCGCGGCTGGAAGGCTTGGCGGCGCCCGGCGGGGTGTGCATTTCCGCCGCCGTCTCGGACCAGGTCGGCGGCAAGCTTGAAGACGCCTTCGAAGACATCGGCTCGCACGAGGTCAAGAATGTGGCCAAGCCCGTGCACGCCTTTGCCTGGGGCGGCGGGGCCGCGCCGGGCTTGGCGCAAGGGCGCAAGCCGCTTGTGGCATTGGGCGAGTTCGGCGGCGGCGAGACAGCGGCGGATCTTGCTTCGGCTGTCAAGGATGCGATCGCTGCCTCGCTATCGAACCAGACCGGCTTGTCGCTGGTCAGCGACCCGGCCAAGGCCGATTACCTGGCCGAGGCGACGATACAGGTGCGCGGGGACCGCTATCGTGCGACGCTGCGCCTGCTCGACCGCGGCAGCGACGAGACCTTCGCCTCCGATCGTTTCGACGGCAGCAACGACGATCCCTTCGAGATTGAGGACGATCTCGGCCGCCGCCTCTATTCCGCCATCCGCTTTGCCATCCTGACACGCGAATTGGAGCGCGCGAGGGTCCGCGGCGACGACGCCACCGATAGCCAAACCCTGCTCCTTAAAGCCGGCCAGCATCTCTTCGATACCGATGTCGGCGGTTATCTCGAGGGGCGCGCCATATTGGAGAGCCTGCTCGCCCGCGAGCCCGAGAACTTCTCAGCGCTCGCGATGAAGGCGCACAGCCATCTGCATGAGGCGTTTTGCGGCTATCGACGTGTCGCGGAAGATGACACCAAAGCGGCTTTCGCGGCAGCCAGCCGGGCCGTGCAGCTCAACGAGAACAGCGACTTCGCGCGCGTCGTCCTGGGCTCGGTCTACGTCTTCGCCATGGCCGACCCGGCCGCCGCCCGCCGCGAAACCGAGCGGGCCCTGGAGCTCAACCCCTATTATTCATTTGCCATGCACGCCCTTGGCGGCATCCTGATGTGCCAAGGCGCCATGGACGATGGCTTGGCGCAATGCCGGCGGCTCTGGAATCGAGCCCGCGCGCACCCAATACGCATTGGGTGTTGCGCGATATCGCCATCGGCAACTTCGCCGCCGGGCGCTACACCGAGGCTATGGAATATGCCGAACAGGCCGAACAGCGCCGCACGGGCCAGCCCCGTGCCGTGGCGGTGCTGGCGGCGGCAGCGGCGCTGACAGGCGACGATGCAAGGGCCGGCGACACGGCCGAGAGCCTGATGGCGCAAAACCCCGACTTCCGCATAAGCGAGTATGGTGACTGGCCGTTTCAGGACCCGGCGCCCACCGAGCGCCTTCTCGAAGGCCTGCGCCTGGCGGAGTTGCCGGAATGATGGTGGAGGTCAAGCGTAGGCTGGCGGCGATCCTGGCGGCCGATGTCGCCGGCTATACCAAGCTGATGGCCGCCGACGAGACGGCGACAGTTGCCGCGCTGGATGCCGCACGCCTGGTCTTCCGCGAGCAGATCGAGGGCCAAGGCGGGCGTGTCGTTGACATGGCGGGCGACAGCGTGCTGGCCGTGTTCGAGACCGCCACCGGCGCAACGGAAGCCGCGCTCGCGGTGCAGAAGGCGCTAGCCGGGCGCGACATGCGGTTCCGCATCGGCGTGCATCTCGGCGAGGTCATAGAAAAGCCCGACGGCACGGTCTACGGCGACGGCGTGAACCTGGCCGCGCGGCTGGAAGGCTTGGCAGCGCCCGGCGGGGTGTGCATCTCCGCTGCAGTTTCGGACCAGATTGCGGGCAAGATTGAGGTAGCCTTCGAGGACCTCGGCGAGCACGAGGTCAAGAATGTGGCCAAGCCCATGCACGCTTTCGCCTGGGGCGGCGGCAAGGCGGCGGTACCCGGCAAAGGCCGCAAGCCGACGGTCGCCCTCGGCAGATTCGAGAGCAAGGGCGGAGACGAAGCCGAGGCGCTGGCGGCTGGCGTCAGGGACGATGTGATGACGTCGCTCTCCAACCAGACCGGGCTGGCGCTGGTGTCCGATCCGGATCGCGCCGATTTCGTGGTCGCCGTCAGCGTGCAGGCCTTCGGACAGCGCTATCGCGCGAATATGCACATCCTCGACCGCGGCAGCGGCCAGCACTTCGGCGCCGAGCGCATCGACGGCAGTCTCGACGATCCCTTCGAGGCCCAGGACGCGCTGTTCTATCGCATCTACAACGCCGTGCGCTTTGCGATCTATGACCATGAGGACGAGACGGCGGACCCCCGTCCCGAGACCGAGCAGGACAGTGAGACGCTGCTCTTCAAGGCCAGTCAGTTGATGTTCAGTTGCGACATGGCGTCCTATCTGCGGGCGCGGCGATTGACCGACATCGTTCGTGGCCGGGAGCCGGAGAATTTCATGGCCCTGGGCATGACCGCGCTGTCCCATCTCGCCGAGATCCAGGCCGGCTACAGGCCCATCTCGGCCGAGGACGGCGCTGCCGCGCTCAGCGCCGCGCGCCAGGCCGTACGCCTCAACGCCGGCAGCGACTTTGCCCATTTTGCGCTCGCCAGGGCCTATCTTCATTGCCAAAAGGATTTCAAGGCTGCGCATCGCGAGGCCGAAAGGAGCCTTGAAATCTCCCCCTACTTCGCTTGGGGAAAATTGGTTTTGGGAGAAGTCCTGATCTGCTCGGGCGATGCGGATCAAGGAATCGCCCTATGTGCGCAAGCGGCCGAAGCGAACGCGCGCGGCCTGGGCAACCATTGGCCGCCCCAATATGCGGCGCTCGGCGAATTGACGCGCGGGCATTATGAGACGGCTGTCGATCAGGCGACACGATCGGATCAACGCCTGCCCGACATCACCCGCACGCTGCTGATCCTGGCGGCGGCCGCAGCCCTCCATGGCGAAGAGGATTCGGCACGCGAGACGGCCGAGCGGATACTTGCGCGCCATCCCGAGTTCCGCATCCGCGACTTCGGCAATTGGCCATTCCGTGACGCAGAGCCGGCCGAGCGGCTGCTTGAAGGCCTGCACCTGGCAGGGTTGCCGGAATGATGGGCGAGATCAAACGCCGCCTCGCGGCAATTCTGGCGGCCGATGTCGCCGGCTACACCAAGCTGATGGCCGAGGACGAGACTGCGACCGTGGCCGCGCTCGATGCCGCCCGCCTGATCTTCCGCGAGCAGATCGAGGGCCAGAGCGGACGCGTGGTCGACATGGCAGGCGACAGCGTGCTCGCGGTCTTCGAGACCGCAACCGGCGCCACGGAAGCGGCGCTCGCCGTGCAGAAAGCGCTTGCCGGAAACGACATGCAGTTCCGCATCGGTGTGCATCTGGGCGAGGTCATCGAGAAGCCCGACGGCACTGTCTACGGCGACGGTGTGAACCTGGCCGCACGCCTGGAAGGCTTGGCGGCACCAGGTGGGGTCTGTATCTCGGCTGCGGTGTCGGATCAGATTGCGGGCAAGATCGACGACGCCTTTGAGGACATCGGCGCCCACAGCGTCAAGAACGTGGCCAAGCCGGTGCACGCCTACGCCTGGGGCGGCAGCTCGGCGCAAGCCCAGGCGGGAGGGCAAGGCAAACCGACCGTCGCGCTTGGCGCGTTCGAGGCAAAGGGCGGTAGCGATGCGGAGATGCTTGCCACAGGAGCCAGGGAGGGAATCGCCACATCGTTTGCCAACCAGACCGGTTGGGAAATTCTGTCCGATACGCACGGCGCCGACTTTGTGGTAAGCGCCACGGTGCAGGTGGCGGGCTCACGCTACCGCGCCGCCTCGCGCATTCTCGACCGCAAGAGCGGCGCCCATTTCGCCGCCGACCGTTTTGATGGCAACCTCGACGATCCCTTCGCTGCCCAGGACGACCTCACCTACCGCATGTACAACGCGGTTCGCTTCGGCCTCCATCGCCGCGAGGTGGAAATGGCCGGGCAAGCGCCGACGACTGCCGACAGCGACGAGACGCTGATCCTCAAGGCCAGCGAGTACCTGTTTCAACCCTATATCGAGAAGTTCCTCGCCGCCCGGCCGCTGCTCGATAGTGTGCTGGCACGCTCGCCCGAAAACTACATGGCGCTCGCCATGCGGGCCAGTTCCCATGTCGGCGAGCTGTTCGCCGGCTATCGGGCGATCTCAGCGGCCGACTGTGAGGCCGCGTTGCGGGACGCGAACGAGGCCGTGCGCCTGAATGGCCACAGCGACTTCACCCAGTACACGCTCGGCATGACATTGCTGGCCTGTCGCGGCGACCACAAGGCCGCCGAGGCTCAAGTCGCCCGCAGCCTCGAGCTCAACCCCTATTATGCCTTCGCTATCCAGACGCTCGGGGTGATCCTGATCACCGACGGACGCGTGGAGGAAGGCATCGCGCTCTGCGCCAAGGTGGCGGCGTCGGACCCACGTGATCGCATCGCCTCATGGGCGATGCAATTTGTTGCGCTGGGGCACCTGGTCGCCCGGCGGTATGGGGAAGCTGTGGAATGGGCTCAGCGCTCCGACCGCAGGCAACCCGACGTGGCACGCACGCTCCTGGTTTTGGCGGCTGCCGCAGCGCTCGATGGCGACAGCGAGACCGCACGACAGACCACGGAGCGCATGCTGGCGCGCTACCCCGACTTCCGCATCGCCGATTTCGGCAACTTTCCCTACAAGGACCCTGAGCCTGCGGACCGGCTCGTCGAAGGCCTGCGGCTGGCGGGGCTGCCTGCATGACCGAAAAGCCAGCAGCGGCTCAGCCCCAACTCAGAGATTCTCAGCGGCGTCATTTCCTTGTAAAAGGATAGGCGTCGGCGTTGGTGTGGAGGACTGCATGACCTTGGAAAAGCTCGACGAGGGGACATTCCTTCGGCAAACCGGGATGGACGATGGCGACCTCAAAGCGCTACTGCGTCTGCCTATGTTTCACGGCTTGGACAGCGAGGTCGTGCGGACGGTGCTGGCCGAGGCCCATGTGCGCCCGTATTCCAAGGACAAGCTGTTGTTTTCGCAGGACGATCCAGCGAGCGCCTTCTATGTGGTCTTTTCCGGCTGGGTGAAGCTGTTCCGTTTGTCGGAAAGCGGACACGAGGCGGTCATCGCCTTGATCGGACCCGCCGAATCCTTCGCCGAAGCCGCCATGTTCGATAGCGGCATCTACCCGGTCAATGCGGCGGTGGTCGAAGATGCGCGAATGCTGGTGGTGCCGGCGAATCCGTTCCTGGCTCGCCTGCACGAGGATCCCGAGCTGTGTTTCCAGATCATGGGCGCGATGTCCCACTGGCTGCGGCATTTCGTGCAGGAGGTGGAGCAGCTGACGGCCCACACCACTTCGGAGCGCCTGGCGGACTTCCTGCTGAAGCTTTGCCCGCGCCAGCAGACCGGGCCTGCCACCATTCACCTGCCGACGGACAAGTCCCTGATCGCGGGCCGCTTGGGCATGCAGCCGGAGACCTTTTCGCGCTCGCTGGCCAAGCTGCGCCCCCTCGGCGTCGAGACCCACGGCCAGAACATCGTCGTGCAGGACGTGGTCGCGCTGCAACAGGCCCTGCCGCGTTAGAGTTCAGACCACGGCGCACATGCCGCCGTCGAGGTTGACCGCGACGCCGGTGATATAGGTGGCACGGGCGGAGACCAGGAAGGCCGCCAGGTCAGCGAACTCCTCGGCCTCGCCGATGCGCTTGAGCGGCACCCTTGCCGACAGCTCGTCGTAGAGCTCGTCCACCGGGCGGTCGCCGGCGCGGCGATCCCATTGGGCGCTCTTGAGCAAGCCGATGCAGATGGTGTTCACGCGGATGTTGTCGGCGGCGTATTCGTTGGCCAGCGCCTTGGTCAGGTTGATGCCGGCGGCGCGGCTGAGCGTGGTCGGCAGGGCGGCGCCTGGCGGTGCCTTGGCGCCGACGATGGTGGCGTTGAGGATCGCCCCGCCGCCGCGCGCGCGCAGGATCGGGATGGTCAGGCGGCAGAGGCGAACCGCGCCCATCACCTTGAGGTCGAAGTCGGACTGCCAGTCCTCGTCCGGCACCGCCTCGAAGCTGGCGGCGGCCGACTTGCCGGCATTGTTGATGACGATGTCGATGCCGCCGAAGCGCTCAGTGGCGGCGGCAACGAAGGATTCGATATCGCCGGGCACCGAGACGTCGGCACGATGGGCCAGAACCGCGCCGCCCGTCGCCTCGACAATGCCGTCGGCGGCGGCGCGCAAATGGTCCTCGCGGCGGGCGCAGATGGCCACCTTGCAGCCCTCCTCCGCCAGCCTCTGCGCGGTTGCCAGGCCAAGCCCGTCGCTGCCCCCCGTGATCAGCGCCACCTTGTTGCCCAAGCCGAGATCGAACATCGCACCCTCCCATGTTCAGGTGACCGAAGAAGGCCCGAAACGCCAGCGCCGGTCAAGCCGCAACGCGAGCCGGAATTCGGTACCGGGAATTCGGTACCGGTCACCGAATTCCTAGTTGTTTTAATTATATTAAAGACTATTAGAAGTTCGGTGACTGGCACCGAATTAGGCCGAAAAACGGGTGCCGGCAGGCGGCAAATGAGGTTGCGGCGCGGGGGCGAAACGCGCGAGGGTCAGGCATGTCCGAAACGCCAAGTCTCATGGCGGCGGCCGCTGGTGGCCACCTCGCCCAGAACGTCATGCATTTCTGCCGCTGCTTGCGCGCGGCGGGGCTGCCTGTGGGGCCGGGCAAGGTGCTCGATGCGCTGGCCGCGGTCGAGCGCACGGGGCTCGGCCGGCGCGAAGACTTCTATTGGGCGCTGCATGCCAGCCTGGTGGCGCGGCACGACCAACGCGAGCTGTTCGACCAAGCCTATCACGCCTTCTGGCGCAGCCCGGACCTGCTCGAGCGCCTGCCCGGTATCGTAGACTTCGCGCCGGTCGCCTCACCGCCGCCGGCCTCGCGGCGTGTCGCCGAAGCGCTGAGTAGCACCCGCATCGGCGGCGACGAAGGCGAGGACAGCGACGCGGACGCGGACGCGGTGCTCACCGCCTCGGGCCGCGAGGTGCTGCGCAAGATCGACTTCGAGCGCATGAGCGTGGACGAGATCGCCGCCGCCAAGCGAGCCATCGCGCGCCTGGTGGTGCGCATGAAACCGCTGCCCACGCGACGCTTCGCCGTGGACGCGCGTGGCCGGCGCATCGATCTGCGCCGATCGCTCCGCGCCAGCCTGCGAGGCGGTGGCGAGACCATCCCGCTGATCCGCCGCCGGCCCCGCCGCAAGCCGCCGCCGCTGGTCGTGTTGTGTGATATTTCCGGCTCCATGGGGCGCTATTCGCGCATGCTGCTGCACTTCCTGCACACGCTTGAGAACGCGCGCGGACGCGTGCATGCCTTCGTTTTCGGCACGCGGCTCAGCAACATCACCCGGCAATTGCGCAACAAGGACGTGGACGTGGCGCTCGATGCGGTGATCGAGGCGGTGGACGACTGGTCCGGCGGCACCCGCATCGGCGATTGCCTGCACGCCTTCAACCGCGACTGGTCGCGGCGCGTGCTGGGACAGGGCGCGGTGGTGGTGCTGATCTCCGACGGCCTCGACCGCGCCGGCGGCGACGGTCTGGACGAAGAGATGGAGCGCCTGCACAAGTCCTCTCGAAGGCTGATCTGGCTCAATCCGCTGCTGCGCTACGAGGGCTTCGAGCCCAAGGCGACCGGGGTGCGCACCATGCTGGCCCATGTTGACGATTTCAGACCGGTGCACAATCTGCAAAGCCTGGATATGCTGGCGCGCGCGCTCAGCCACGGCGGGCGATACGAAGGAGGATTCGATGAGCGTTACCGGTAACGACCACGACGACATTCTCGGCGCCGCGGCGAGTTGGCGCGACGGCGGACGCGGCGTGGCCCTGGCCACCGTCGTCACCACCTGGGGCTCGAGCCCGCGCCCGGTCGGCAGCCAGATGGCCATCGCCGAGGACGGCGCCATGATGGGAAGCGTCTCCGGCGGCTGCATCGAAGGCGCCGTGGTGCGCGAGGCCCAGGAAGTGATCACGGAAGGCGCTTCGCGCTTGCTCGATTTCGGGGTCAGCGACGCCCAGGCCTGGGAGGTGGGTCTGGCCTGCGGCGGCAAGGTGCAGGTGCTTGTGGAGAAGGTCGAATAGCCATGCGACGAAAGACCCTCGATGCCCTGCTGACCGCCCGCGAGGAAAAGCGCCCGCTGGCGCTGGCCACCGCGCTCGACGGCTCGGGCCAATGGCTGATCGGCTCCGACCACACGGAGGACGCGCCGGAGAGCATCGTCGCGGAAGCGCGAAAGCTGCTTGATATCGACCAGAGCCGCACCGTCGACGGGCCGGACGGGCCAGTCTTCATCCAGGTCCACAATCCGCCCTGGCGCATGGTCGTGATCGGCGCCGTGCACATCACCCAGCCTTTGGCCCAGATGGCGAGCCTGGCCGGCTACGAGGTGACCGTGATCGACCCGCGCGGTGCCTTCGCCACGGCCGAGCGCTTTCCCGGCATCGACGTCTCCGACGACTGGCCCGACGAGGCGCTGGAGCGGCTGGCCCCGGATGCTCGTACCGCCGTCGTCACGCTCACCCACGACCCCAAGCTGGACGATGCGGCGCTGGACGTGGCCTTGAAGTCGCCGGCGTTCTACATCGGCTCGCTTGGCAGCAAGAAGACCCATGGCGCCCGCATCGAGCGACTAACCGAAGAAGGCTTTGATGCTGCGGCGCTGGCGCGCATCAACGGTCCCGTCGGCCTGGCGCTCGGCGCCAAATCGCCGGCCGAGATCGCGGTCGCGATCCTGGCCCAGGTCATCGCCGCCCGGCGCCAGCCCGCTCCGGCGGCGGAACGCGCCGCATGAAATTCGGCCGCATCCCGGTAGCGCAAGCCGAGGGGGCAATCCTTGGCCATTCCTTGCGCATCGATGCCGGCGTCTTCAAGAAAGGCCGTGTGCTGTCCGCCGCCGATGTGGCGGCGCTGAAGGCTGCCGGCGTCGAGGCTGTGGTCGCGGCCCGGCTTGAAGGCGGCGACGTGCCTGAGGACGCCGCGGCCAGGCGCATCGCCGACGCGCTTGCCGGACCGGGCACCAGCGTCGCCGCCGCGTTCACCGGCCGCTGCAATCTGCTGGCCGACGACGAAGGCCTGCTGGTGGTCGATGCCGAGCGTATCGACGCCCTCAACCTCATCGACGAAACGGTCACGCTGGCCACTCTGCCCCCTTACGAGCGCGTGGTCGCGCGGCAAATGCTGGCGACGGTCAAGATCATCCCGCTGGCCGCGCCCGAGACGAGTGTGGCCAAGGCGGAGGCCCTGGGCCCGCTGCTGCGCGTCGCCCCCTTCACGGCCAAGGCCGTAGGCCTGGTGATGACGGAGCTGCCCGGCACCAAGGCCTCTGTCCTGGCGTCGACGCGCGAGGTGCTGGGGACGCGGCTTTCCCGCGTCAAGGCGCACCTCGCGGCAGAGCGCATCTGCGCCCACGACGAGGGCGCCATCGCCACCGCCATCGGCAAAGTGCTGGCGGCGGGCGCGGAGCTGGTCATCGTCAGCGGCGCCTCCGCCGTGGTCGACCGCCGCGACGTGGTGCCGGCGGGTATCGAGGCAGCGGGAGGGGCCATCGCCCATTTCGGCATGCCGGTGGATCCGGGCAACCTCCTTTTGCTTGGCAGGATGGCGGAGACCGCCGTGCCGGTGATCGGCATGCCCGGCTGCGCCCGTTCGCCCAAGCTCAACGGCTTCGATTGGGTGCTTGAGCGCCTCGCCGCCGACCTCGAAATCACGCCCCGGGACATCATGCGCATGGGCACGGGCGGCCTGCTCAAGGAGATCGTCAGCCGGCCGCAGCCGCGAGCGCATGAAGTGGCGACGCGCAAGGCACCGCATGTGGCGGCTCTGGTGCTGGCCGCCGGCCAGTCGCGGCGCATGGGCGCGCGCAATAAGCTTCTGGAGGAGGTCGAGGGCAGTGTCATGGTGCGCCGCGCCGCGGAGAACGTGCTGGCCTCCCAGGCGCGGCCCGTCGTCGTGGTCACAGGGCATGAGGCCGAGCGGGTGCGCGCGGCCCTTGATGATCTCGACGTCACTTTCGCCCACAATCCCGACTTCGCGGACGGGCTGAGCACCAGCCTGCGCGCGGGTCTCGGCAAGCTCGATCCTGATGTGGACGGCGCTCTGGTCTGCCTCGGTGACATGCCACAGGTGCGCGCCGACCAGCTCGACGCCCTGATCGCCGCCTTCGATCCGGTCGAGGGCCGCGCCATCTGCGTGCCCGTGGTCGACGGCAAGCGCGGCAACCCGGTGCTCTGGGGGGCAGAGTTCTTCGCCCAGATGGGTAGCGTGGCAGGCGATGTCGGCGCCCGCCACCTGATCGGCGAGAACGCCGAAGTGCTGTGCGAGGTGCCTGCCGATGGCGACGGCGTGCTGCTCGACATCGACACGCCAGAGGCGCTCGCCGCCTTCCGCAAGCGGCAGAGCACCTGATGGCCTTCAACGTCTCACGACTTCGCAGCGAGTTTCCGATCCTGCAACAGCGGATCAACGGCGCGCCGTTGCATTACCTCGACAACGGCGCCACCGCGCAGGTGCCGCAAGCAGTGCTCGACGCGATCGTCAACCACGAGACCACGGCGCGGGCCAACGTGCTGCGCGG
This sequence comes from uncultured Rhodospirillaceae bacterium, assembly GCA_964408735.1. Classification (GTDB taxonomy): domain Bacteria; phylum Pseudomonadota; class Alphaproteobacteria; order UBA7887; family UBA7887; genus UBA7887. The sequence continues at coordinate 26,577 of CAYPAX010000056.1, forward strand.
TGTCCACACCCTGGCCGAGCGGGCGACGGATGCCTATGAGGCGGCGCGCGCCGATGTCGCGAAATTCGTCGGCGCCGCGGACCCGAGCGAAGTGATATTCACCAGCGGCACCACCGGTTCGCTCAATCTGGTCGCCCACAGTCTCGGCGAGACCTTGGCGCCAGGCGACGAGGTGATCGTGTCATTGCTCGAGCACCACTCCAATTTCGTGCCTTGGCAAATGCTGCGCGAGCGCAAGGGTATCGTGCTCAAGGTCGCACCCGTCACCGAGGCTGGCGAGATCGACCTCGATGCCCTCGAAGGGCTGCTGAGCGCGCGCACGAAACTGGTCTCCCTGGCCCATGTCTCCAACGTCACCGGCGCCATTCTCGACGTGCCCCGCGCGGTGGCCGCGGCGAAATCCGTGGGCGCGCTGGTGATGCTGGACGGCGCGCAGGCCGTGCCCCACGGCGCGGTCGACGTTGCCGCCCTCGGCATCGATCTCTACGCCTTCTCGGGCCACAAGATGTACGGCCCGAACGGCATCGGCGTACTTTGGGGCCGTGCCGATCTACTCGATGCCATGCCGCCCTTCCTCGGCGGCGGCGAGATGATCCGCGAAGTGACCCTGGAAGAGACCACCTATGCGCCTGTGCCGCACAAGTTCGAGGCTGGCACACCGCCGATCGCCCAGGCCGTCGGCCTCGGCGCCGCCTGCCGTTGGCTCGGCCAACTCGATCTCGATGGGGCGGGCGCGCATATGGCGGCGCTCTGCGCCCGCGCGCTGGACGGCCTCGACGCCATCGATGGCGTTGCCGTCAAGGGGCCGGCGGGCAGTCAGGGCCGGGCGCCGGTGATCTCCTTTACTGTCGAAGACCTGCATCCGCACGACGTCTGCACCTTGCTCGACCGCCACGGCGTGGCGCTGCGCGGCGGTCACCACTGCGCCCAGCCGCTGATGGAGCATTGGGACCTCGACGGCACCACCCGCGCCTCCCTCGCCTTCTACAACGACGACGGCGATATCGATGCCCTGCTAAGCGGCCTCGACGACGCCATCGCGCTACTACGGTAAGCCATGTCGGACGAGCTTTATCACCAGGCCATCGTGGCGCTGGCCCGCGACAAGAGCCATGCCGGGCACCTCGACGCGGCGAGCGGCATCGCCACCATAACCAATCCGCTCTGCGGCGACCGGGTGACGGTGGAGGTGGCGCTGGCTGACACGACGATCGATGCGGTCGCCCATACGGTACGCGGCTGTGTCCTTTGCAAGGCGGCGGCAGCAGCGATCGGCGAGGCTGCGCCGGGGCTGGCGCCAGAGGCAGCGCGCGCGGCGGCGGACCGGGTGACGGCCATGCTGAAGGCGGACGGGGCGATACCCGACGGCGCCTGGGCGGCGCTGGCAGCATTCTCGCCGGTGGTCGGCCACAAGAGCCGGCACGATTGCGTCGGCCTGCCGTTCCAGGCCCTGGTGGCGGCACTCGACGATGCGGAGAAGGAAACATGAGCGAGCGAATTCTCACCACCCACGTGGGCAGCCTGCCGCGCCCCGACGACATGCTGGCGCTGCTCGATGCCCGCGACCGAGGCGAGACCATCGACGATGCCGCCTTCGCCGAGACCGCGGCGCGTGCGGTGGACGACGTGGTCGCCCGCCAGGCCGCGCTCGGCATCGATATTCTCGGTGACGGCGAGATGGCCAAGATTAGCTACGCCACCTACCTCACCGACCGCCTGTCGGGTTTTGGCGGCCGTGCGAAAAAGGGCCCGGCGGCGCGCGACCTGCTCGACTATCTCGCTTATGCCAAGCGTCTGGTCGAATCTGGCGGCACGGAGAAGACCCTGGCCGGCGCCGCCTGCGATGCATCGCTGGCGCTTCGCGATGCCAAGCCGCTCGAGCGCGACCTCGCCAATTTCTCTGCCGCGCGCAAGGCGCACGCCTGCAGCGATGGTTTCTTGAGCGCCTGCTCGCCGGGCGTGGTCACGGTCTTCCTGCAGAACCAGTACTACCCCTCGCACGAGGCCTATCTCGATGCCCTGGTGCCCCTGCTCAAGGACGAATACGAGGCCATCGTCGCTTCCGGCGCCATGCTGCAGCTCGACTGCCCCGATCTCGGCATGGGCCGGCATCTGGTGCACGCGGACAAGAGCACCGAGGAATTCCGCAAGGTGGCGGCGCGTCATATCGAAGCGCTCAATGCCGCCACTGCCAATATTCCGCCCGAGCGCATGCGCCTCCACCTTTGCTGGGGCAATTACGAGGGCCCTCATCACCACGATGTGCCGCTGGCCGATATCATCGACCTGGTCTACGGCGCGCGCCCGGCCGGCATCTCGATCGAGGGCGCGAACCCGCGCCACGAGCACGAGTGGGAGGTCTTTGCGGACAAGCCCCTGCCCGACGGCAAGGTCATCGTGCCAGGCGTCATCGATTCGACGACCAACTATATCGAGCACCCGCGCCTGGTGGCGCAGCGCATCGAGCGCTTCGCTTCGGTCGTCGGGCGCGAGCGCGTCATCGCCAGCGCCGACTGCGGCTTCGCCACCTTCGCCCGCCACCCCAGCGTCGACCCCGACATTGCCTGGGCCAAGCTCGGCTCGTTGGTGGAAGGCGCGAGGATTGCGACGGAGCGGCTGTGGCGAATTCAGGCACCCTAGCCCAATATCACGGCATCCAACCCTCGTTGCAGCACGGCAATACACTTTCGTTGATCGTGGCGCATCTCAATTTTGGTGGCTGCACACGCGTGCCCAATTCCGAACCCGAATATCGTTAAACGCGACACGATACTCCCCCAATTATATCCCATATAAGAATAACACTCGTATATTTTGTGTTATTGATGCGATACTGGTATCATCGCCTGCACAAAATGCCGACAATGCAGCCGGTTCAAGGGCACCCGCCGCCACGGCAGCCATTTCTCGAAGGAAAAATTTCTCATGCTACGGAAGAGCCCGATTTTTTCTGCTATAGTGAAATATAGAGGTGAAATAGTTGCAGCTTTTATTAGCGGCCTTGTCGGTTGGGCCACTGGTGCCTTGATGACAGGCTACGTAACCTCAACACTTATAGATAAAGTTATGGTATTTATGCTTACTTTTATTCTAGTGTTCCTACTTCTGTTTAGCGTAACAGCCCGTTGATTAAGTGGCTTTGCTGATTCTCACTCCCAGACGATGAA
>CAYPAX010000057.1:0-29672 GCA_964408735.1 uncultured Rhodospirillaceae bacterium
CTTAATATACGCTCACCAACCATATTCTACCGAGCCGTGAATAATCCGGGCTAGGAGGCGGTCGTGAAGTCGAGATAAAGGCCAAGCAAGCGCTCGGCGACGGTGCCCGGTTGGCCATTCGCAATGACGGTATCGTCGATTTGCACCACCGGCACGACAAAGGAGCTGGTGCTGGTGAGAAAGGCTTCCCGCGCCTCCTTGGCCTCTTCGAGGCTGAAAGCGCGTTCTTCCACGGCCAAGCCTGCCTCGCGCACCAAGGCCAGCAATCGCCGTCGCGTGATGCCGCTGAGGATCGCATTGCTCTCGGGGCGCGTGACGATGGTGCCGTCGTGGTCGACGATCCAGGCATTGGAGTGGGTACCTTCCGTCACCATGCCATCCCCATCGACCTGCCAGGCTTCGTAGGCGCCGGCCTCGGCAGCCTGCTGCTTGGTGAGCACATTGGCCAGCAAGGCGACGGATTTTACGTCGCAGCGCCGCCAGCGCTGATCGGGAGCGGATATCACCCGCACGCCCTCGGTCAATGCCGAGGCGCTGGCCGGGCGGGCCGGGCGCGCCGTTGCCACCACCGAAGGGCGGACGTTCTCGGGGAAGACATGATTGCGCGGCGCCACGCCGCGGCCGACTTGCAGATAGACGAGGCCTTCGTCGACCCTGTTGCGCCGCACCACCTCGTCGAGAACGCTATCGAGTGCCGCGCGGCTCATCGGGCTACCGATCCCCAACTCGCCCAGGGACCGCTCCAGGCGCTCGTGGTGCCAATCCCTGTCGACCAGCCTGCCATCGAGGACCGCAACGACCTCATAGACCCCATCGGCGAATTGCATGCTGCGGTCTTCTATATGGACGTGGGCCGCATTGTGCGGAAGGTAACGGCCGTTGACGTAAGCGACACGGGTCATGGTTGCTCCAGGGATCGTCGTTGCCAAAAGACGGGCGTTAATAGCACCAGCACGGCGAAGACTTCCAGACGGCCGACCAGCATGCCCGCCGAGAGCAGCCAATGGGCGACGCTGCCAAGGTCGCCGAGCCCGGCCTTCACCTGTGCAACTTGAGTGAGCAGAGGGCCGGTATTCGTCAGGGCACTCAATGCCAGCATCAAGGCCTCTGCGAAATCCAATCCTGTCGCCGACAGCCCGACCGTCATGAAAATCAGACTGAGCACGAACAGCACGAAGAAAGACCAGACCATCTGCATGACTTTCTCGTCCACCGCCGCGTGGCCGACCTTTACCAGCACCACGCCATGGGGATGATTGAGCCGCTGCAATTCGCGGGCGCTCTGGCGCAACAACAGCAAGGCGCGCACGAGCTTGATGCCGCCTGCCGTCGACGCCGAGGCCCCGCCGATCAAGGCAAGACCGGCAAGCAGCAAAAGCACGAAAACCGGCATGGCGACCGCCGTCTCTGGCCCGGGAAAGCCCGTGGTCGACGCAGCCGACACAACGGCAAAAATCGCATTGCGCAAGCCAGCCAAAGTGCCGGCGGATCCGCCCGAGAGCTGAGCCAGCCAGAGCAAGCCTGCAGCAACGCCGAGCAGCACCAGCCAAAATCCCAGTTCCGGGTCGCGCCGGTAGGCCCGCCGTTGCCCGCTCATCGCGGCCCAATGAACGAGGAAGTTCATTGCCCCGGCCAACATGAACATGATCAGAACCACCTCGGCCATGCCATTGCCAAGCCCGGCCGGACCACCGCTGTTGGGCGTGAAGCCGCCGGTCGACAAGGTCGCGAGCGCATAGCACAGGGCCAGGAAAGGCGGCAGGCCCGAAAGCACCAGGGCGACAAGGCAAAACGTAGTCAAGGTGACGTAGGTGACGGCGACGATCTTCAAGGCCTGGGCGAATTGCGGGCGGAACGGCCCTTGTCCCCGCCGCCCTCCGACATTGACCACCACATCGGTCGACATGGACAGGCTTGGCGCCAGGGCAACGGCGAACAGCAAGGTGCCGAAGCCACCGAGCCACTGCAAAATCGCGCGCCACAGCACAATGCTGCGCTCCAGCGATCCGGGATCGGCGAACACGGTCAGGCCCGTTGTCGTAAGCCCCGACATGGCCTCGACGACGGCGGTGGCATAACTGCCTACGCCGCCGCCATGGACGATGGGAATGGCGCCGAACAGGGCTAGGCTTATCCAGGCGAGGACAGTGAGTGCGAGGGCCTGGCGGCGATCGATGCCGCGGCTGGCATCGCGGCCGACGATGAACAGTGCCACACCGACGAACATGGCCGCGCCGGCACCGAGCGAAAAGCCGTCAGCCGCCAAACTCTCCCCCTCACCCAACGCCAGGGCCAAGGGCAGGCATTCAAGCCCGGCGAAGGCGATCAGCAGCAGGCCAAGAAGCTTGAGAAGCGAGGCCGATACCATGGCAGCTCAGAAGAAACCGATGGCGACCGCGAACATCCGCTCGACCTTTTTCACCACATCGTGGGGTGCGAACAGGATGACCCGGTCGTGCTCCTTGATAACCGTGTCGCCGCGCGGCACGATCACTTCGTCGCCACGCACCACGGCACCGACAAGCACGCCCTTCGGCAGCTTGACCTCTTTTAGAGGGGCGTCGACCAGCGGCGATGTCTTCATGGCTTCGGCGTCGATCACCTCGGCCTCGCCCGCCCGCAGCGTATAGACGGAGCGGATACGGCCGCGCCGGACATGCTGCAGGATGGTCGACACGGTGATCTCGCGCGGGCTCACCGAGGCATCGATTCCAAGCGGCGAGATCAGCGGCGCATAGGTGCCGGCATTGATCAGCGTCACGGCCCGCAGACAGCCATGGCGTTTGGCCAACACGGATACCAGGACGTTGGCTTCGTCGTTGTCGGTGACGGCGATGATGGTCTCGGCCGCGGCGACGTTGGCCTCCTCCAGGAGATCGGCATCGAGCGCGTCGCCATTGAGCACGATGGTATGCTCGAGCTCGTCGGCGACATATTCGGCGCGCGCCTTGTCGAATTCGATGAGCTTGAGGTTGATCGCCGGATTGCTGCTCTCGATCTGACGCGCCAGAAGCACGCCGATATTGCCGCCCCCAACAATGATCAACCGCCGTGCGGCCTCTTCCTCGTGTCCGAAGAGCGTCATGGCGCGCGGCACCGCTGCCGTCTCGGAAATGAAATAGATCTCGTCGCCCGGCTGCAACTGCTCCATGGAATCAGGGAAGAGACTGCGGTCACCGCGGATGATCGAGACGATGGTGATGGCAAGGTCGGGGAAGAGCTCGTTGAGCTGGCGCAACGGCGTGTTGAGCACCGGACAGGCCTCGCCGAGCCGCACGGCCACCAGCCTCACCTTGTCGTCGGCGAAGTCCGCCATGTCGAGGGCGCCCGGCACATCGAGGCGGCGAGCGATGGATTGCGCGACCTCCATCTCCGGCGAGATGACCACGTCGATGGGCATGTGATCGCGGCTGAAAAGGTCCGCCCAGGCCGGCTCCAAATAGGCCTGGTTGCGCACGCGCGCGATCTTGGTCGGCACGTTGAAGAGGGTATGGGCGACCTGGCAGGCGACGATATTGATTTCGTCCGACTGGGTCACGGCGATGAGCATGTCGGCGTCTTCGGCACCGCCCTGCTGCAGCAAGTCGGGGTGCGAGGCGTAGCCCATCAACGCCTGCACATCGAGCGCCTCGCCGACCTTTTGAATGCGTTCGCGCGAATGGTCGATGACCACCACGTCATTGTCTTCGGCGGCCAGATGGCGGGCGATATTGAAGCCCACCTCACCGGCGCCGCAAACGAGCACTTTCACGATGTCGCTCCAGATAACCCTTTAGCGATCGTCGCCGGTGATGCCGAGCGTCTTCAGCTTGCGATGCAAGGCGGAGCGCTCCATGCCGACAAACGAAGCCGTGCGCGAGATGTTATGTCCGAACCGGGTCACCTGCGCCTCCAAATATTGTTTCTCGAACATTTCGCGCGCTTCGCGCAGTGGCAGTCCCATGATTTCAGCACCATTCTCGGGGCGTAATGCGGCCGGCGTCTGCATCAAAAGCTCGGCCGGAAGCATGTCGGAATTCACCGGCGTGGTGCTGGTGCCCGGCGCCATGATCAGCACCCAGTCGATGACATTGCGCAATTGCCGCACGTTGCCCGGCCAATCGCATGTCTGCAACACCGCCAGGGCATCACTGGTCAGCTGGCGCGGCACCAAGCCGCTCATGGCCGTAGCGCTTTCGAGAAAATGATGGATAAGCAAGGGGATGTCATCGCGGCGCTCGTTCAGGGGCGGCACCCTGAGCGGCACGACATTGAGCCTATAGTAGAGATCCTCGCGGAAGCGCTTCTCCGCAATTTCCTCCTGCAGGTCGCGGCTTGTGGAGGCAATGACCCGCACCTCGACCTTGATGCGGCGGCTGCCTCCGACGCGCTGAAAAGTCTGCTCCTGCAGCACGCGCAGGATCTTGCCCTGGGTCTCCAAGGGCATGTCGGCGATCTCATCGAGATAGAGCGTGCCGCCATGGGCCTGCTCGAACATTCCGACCTTGCTCACGGCGCCCGGCGCCGCACTGCCACCCTCGACGCCGAACAATTCCTCCTCCATCCGCTCAGGGGTGATGGCGGCGGCGTTGATGGCGATGAAGGGGGCTTGCTCGCGCCCGGACTGGGCGTGAATGGCGCGGGCCACGACTTCCTTGCCCGAGCCGGCGGGACCGTTGATCAGGACGCGGCTGCCGGCGGGGGAAACCTTGGTAACCGCATTGCGCAACTGCTTGATCGACTGGGACTCGCCGACGATCTGGACCTGCGGCCCGCTGCGCAAACGGAGCTCCGCATTCTCGCGCCGCAGCCTGGAAGCCTCCAGGGCGCGCTCAAGGCATAGCAGCAGACGATCTGCCTCGAACGGCTTCTCGATGAAGTCATAGGCGCCGAGCTTGATCGAGGTCACGGCGGTTTGGATGTTGCCGTGCCCGCTGATCATGATCACCGGCATGTCCAAGGCCCGCTCCTTGAGCAGCTTGAGCAGGGCTATGCCGTCCAGGCGGCTTCCCTGCAGCCAGATATCGAGCAGGATCGCGTTCGGCTGACGACCTTCGATTTCGGCAAGCGCACTGTTGGCATCGCCCGCCTCGCGAGCCTCGTAGCCTTCGTCCACGAGAATCCCGGAAATGAGCGAACGGATATCGCGCTCATCGTCGATTATGAGGATGTCAGTCGCCATCGGCTCGGGTCGTGGTCATGGCTTCCTTGGCCGCTTCAGCGTGCCGATCATCGCTCTGCTCGGGTCGCGGAAAGCGCAAGCGGGCGAGTGTTCCGCCTTCGTCACCCTCGACGAGAACAACCTCGCCCCGGTGATCCTCCATGATCTTCTTGACGATGGCAAGACCGAGACCCGTCCCGCCCTCGCGCGTGGTCACATAGGGCTCGGTAAGGCGCGCACGCTGTGACAGATCGTCGGGCAGGCCACGTCCGTTGTCGGCAACGGCGACGACAATGTGTTCCGATTCGCCTTCATCGATAGCGACATCGATTCGCCCGGGAACCAGCTCGGAACCGGCTTCGGCTACGCGTCCATCGATGGCGTCGATCGCATTCTGCAACAGGTTCGTCATAGCCTGGCTCGCCTGGCGCGCATCGCAATGGATGACCGCCCCACTTTCCGGGACGTCGATATGGAAGGCAATCTCCGGGTGGGCCATGCGCTGCAGCGCGACCGCTTCGGTGACCAGGACAGCGAGATCCTCATCGGCGAATTCCGGCGCCGGCAATCGCGCAAAGGCGGAAAACTCATCGACCATGCCACGGATCGCCCCGACCTGACGCACGATGGTATCGACACAAGTGTTGAACACATGTTCCGGATCATCCACATCGTCGGCGAATTTCCGCCCCAGGCGCTCGGCGGCAAGCTGAATCGGCGTCAGGGGATTCTTGATCTCGTGTGCCACGCGTCTTGCGACGTCGGTCCAGGCTGCGGCGCGTTGCGCGCGAACCAGGTCGGTCACGTCGTCGAATGTGACCACGTAGCCACCGCTGCCGCCGCCTTGCACGCCGATCCGTACCATGAGGTCGCGGGCCTGCCCGTCACGCACCAGCGAGACCTGTCCCTGGATCAGGCGCCGGCGATCATGCCTCAGGTTGACGAGCAGCTCGGCCATTTCGGGCACTGCCGTTTCCAGCCGTTGCCCGATCAGGGCATCCGCCTCGCATGCGAGCAACTGCAGGGCCGAGCGGTTCGGCAGGAATATGCGGCCGTCGTCGTCCAGGCCGATGACGCCGGCCGAAACGCCAAACAGCACCGCCTCGGTGAAGCGGCGGCGATTGTCGATCTGCTCGTTGGCATCCACCAGCTCGGCCCGCTGTCCTTCGAGCTGGCCGGTCATGCGATTGAAGGCGCGGCTGAGCACGGCGATCTCGTCGCCATCGGGACCTTCGTCGACCCGTACCGTCAGGTCGCCGTCGCGCACGCGCTGGGTGGCACCGACCAGCGCGGATATGGGCCCGATCAAGCGGTTGGAGAACATCAGCCCCATCCAGACCGACGCAAAAAGCAGCATCAGCGCCACGGTCACATAGAGCAGAGTGAAGGTGATTTGAATGCCCGAATGCCGGCTTTCCAGGGCCTGATATTCGTTGACCGCGCTGGTCAGGCGGGTCATGTGGTTGAGCACCGTCGAATCAACAAATCGTCCGACATAGAGATAGGCGCCGATCATGGCATCGATGCGTGCCAGCGCCCGGACGCGGTCGCTGGCATCGCTGGTCATGATCACCACTTCGCCGTCGGCAGCGCGGCGCAGGGCACTATTCTCGATGGGATCGAATTCGAGCACGAAGCTGAGCTGACTGCGAGCCAGCACCTTGCCGTCACCACGGGTAATGATCGCTTCGGCAAGGGAGCGCTCGACGGCAAGGGCATCGATGATGCGGTTCAAGGCCTCAGGTGAATCGAGAAACGCCGGTGGCTGGCGATTGAGCACCGCCACCATCGACAGGATATCGGCACGGATGAAGCTGCGGTGGTCGCTGAGATAGGCCTCGGAAACCGCAAGCGAGCGCTCCAGCGCCGTGCGCACGCGCTCATTGAACCAGGATTGGATACCGAGATTGAAGAAGGTCGCCGAAAACACCGCAACGATGATGGCCGGTGCCACCGCGACGATGCTGAACATGCCGACCATGCGCCCTTGCAGGCGGGCGCCGGCAAACCCCTGGCGCCGGGCGATCCACAAACGCACCAGGCGCCAGGCGACCAGAGCGCCGAGCGGCAGCAGCAGGACCAGGTCGATATTGAGCAACAACAGGATGGTGTTGGGATCGGCACCTTCGGGCGACAGTGATCCGGTCAATGCCCCATAGGTGATAATGCCGGAAATGACTGCGCCGAGGGCAAGCGCAAAGGCGAGCTTGCGGCTGAGGCCGACGCGCGTGGCCCATTCGAGCGCCCGCCGCACTCGGTTGGGCGGAGCGGTGTCGGCGCCCGCTGTCATCGCACAGCCCGGGACACCTGGATGCCGAGCTCGCGAATCTTCTTGCGCAGCGTGTTGCGATTGAGCCCGAGCACTTCTGCCGCCCGCACCTGGTTGCCGCGGGTCGCGGCCAGGGTGCGTTGGATCAGGGGTCGTTCGATCTCGCGCAATATGCGACCATAAAGTCCGGCCGCCGGCAGCGTATCCTTGTGAGCCGCGAAATATTGTGCCACGTGACGGTCCACGGAATCGCCGAGACTGTCGCCCTCCGCAGCCTCGGCCACCTCGACCACGGGACGGCTGCCGGCCAATTCGTTCTCGATGATCGTGGCGCCGATAGTGTCTTCCGTATAAAGCGCCGCGAGCCGCCGCACCAGATTCTCCAACTCGCGAACATTGCCAGGCCATTCATGGGCTTGCAGCAAACGCATGGCCTCGCCGTCCAGGGACTTGCCGGGCAGGCCCTCCTCCTGAACGCGGGCAAAGAAATGGCGGGCCAGCAAGGGCACGTCTTCGGTGCGTTCGCGCAAGGGCGGCAGGCGCAGGGGCACGACGTTGAGGCGGTAATAGAGATCCTCGCGAAAAAGCCCCTGCTCCACCAAAGCGCCGAGGTCGCGGTGGGTTGCGGCGACGATGCGAACATCGGTACGAACCGGTTGCCGCCCACCGACTGTGGTGAACTCGCCTTCCTGCAGCACCCGCAACAGGCGGGTTTGGGCTTCCAACGGCATGTCGCCGATTTCATCGAGGAACAAAGTGCCGCGATTGGCCTGTTCGAAGCGCCCGAGCGATCGTGTGGTGGCGCCCGTGAACGCGCCTTTTTCGTGACCGAACAGTTCGCTTTCGATCAATTCGCGCGGGATCGCCGCCATATTGATGGCAACAAAAGGATGCGTGCTCCGCTTGCCGAAATCGTGCAGCGCGCGGGCGAAGAGCTCCTTGCCGGTGCCGGATTCGCCGGTGATCATGACCGTGAGATCGGTGCCGATCAGCCTGGCCAGGACGCGATAGACCTCCTGCATCGCCGGCGAGCGTCCGACCAGGGGCAGGCTGTCGTCCTCACCGGGTTGCGCGGGCATGGCGGCTTGCTGCGGGCTCGGCTCCGAGAGAGCCCGCTTGACTACGCTAATGACCTCGTTGAGATCGAACGGCTTGGGCAAATATTCATAAGCTCCCCGCTCATTGGCGCGGATGGCGGTCATCAGCGTGTTCTGCGCGCTCATGACGATCACGGGCATGTCGGGGCGCGCCTTTTTCAAGCGCGGCAGCATGTCGAGCCCGTCCTCGTCGGGCATGATCACGTCGGTGATGATCAGATCGCCTTCGCCGTCCGCCGCCCAGCGCCACAGCGTCGAGGCCATGCCTGTGGCGCGAACCGTGTAGCCGAGGCGACCGAGCGCCTTGCTCAGGACAGTGCGAATGCTGTTGTCGTCGTCAGCGACGAGAATGGTAGAGCCTATGGCCATGCTGCCCTCGCCTCAGCCCGCCGCCGGCAGGCGTACAGTGAATGTCGTACGCCGGCGCCCACTCTCGCACTCGACCAGCCCACCGTGATCCTCGACGATCTTGGCCACCAGCGACAGGCCAAGACCGGTGCCGGTCTTCTTGGTGGTGACGAAAGGCTCGAAAAGGTGACTGCGCAGGTCATCCGGGACGCCGCTGCCATTGTCCTGAACCGAGACCACAATGGGCAGGCCGTGTCGCCGCCCGTCGCCAACATTGGAGAAGCGCAAGCCGTGATGGTAGGCCGATGTGATCTGTATTTCGCCGCCCTTTGCCGGCACGGCCTCCATGGCGTTCTTGACGATATTGAGGAAGACCTGCACGAGCTGGTCGCGATTGCCATATACCGGCGGCAGAGACGGATCGTAGCGTTCGATGAAACGGATCTCGCCTTTGGCGCTGCTCTCGCACAGCCGGCGCACATGTTCGAGGACCGTGTGAATATTGATCTGGTCCCGATCCAATGGTCGGTCGTCGGCAAAGATATCCATGCGCTCGACCAGGTCGCGAATGCGGTCCGCTTCGCTGCAGATGAGCCGGGTCAGGTCGTGCTCCGACTCGTCGACCGATTGCTCAAGCAATTGCGCCGCGCCGCGAATCCCCGAGAGCGGATTCTTCACCTCGTGCGCCAGCAACGCGGAAATTCCCGTTACCGAGCGCACCGCCCCCCGGTGGGTCAATTGGCGGTCGAGTTGATGCGCCATGGCCCGCTGTTCGAGGCAGATCACCACCATATCCGGCGACTCGGCGAGCTGCGTGACCTTGACATCCACGGGGTGCTCGCCGAAGCGCGGGCTGGCCAGCTTGACACCGTATTCGGCAACCGAATGGCCGCCGTCGAAGACCTGCTCGATCAACGACAACAACTGGCTGTTCTCGGCTACCAGGTCGGTCATGCGGTGGCGGGTGAGAAATTCCTCGCTACCGCCGAACAGGTTCTCCGCCGCTGGATTGGCCGCTGTCACCTGATACTCGCGATCGACTGCGACGACGGCGACCGGCAGGGCCGCCAGGATGGCCGAGCGGGCCGCCAAGGCCTTGGCGTCCTCGCGCGCGCCGTCATGCAGCATCGGCATATTCCTCGGCGCCGAAAAGGTTGCGTAACGCGTCGATGACAGCCGCAGGCTCAGTCAGGCGAAACCCACGCTCGCGGAAGCGCGCCGCCCCTGGCACACCCTGGGCGTACCAACCAAGATGCTTGCGGGCATTGCGCAGGCCACGATCGGTTCCGTAATGCGTGAGCATGGCCTCGTAATGCTCCAACACCACATCAAGCCGTTGGTGCAGCGTTAGTGCTGCCGGTTCCCGGCCGCTTGCCAGGAACGCGGCCACCTGCCCCGGAAACCAGGGGCGCCCACAGGCCGCGCGGCCGATCATCAGGCCGTCGGCGCCCGAGCGCTGCAATATCTCCGCCGCTTGGGCGAAACCCGTCACGTCGCCATTGGCGATGACCGGCACGGACACGGCGTGCTTGACCTCGCCGATGAAGTCCCAGTCGGCGTGGCCGGAATAACGCTGATGGCGCGTGCGCCCGTGCACCGTCACCATCCGGATGCCGCAGTCCTCGGCGATGCGGGCAAGCTGCGGCGCGTTGCGGCAATCGCCGTCCCAGCCGGTGCGCATCTTGACGGTTACCGGCACCTCGACCGCGGCAACCACGGCCGCGAATATCTCCGCCGCCTTGGCTTCGTTGCGCATCAGCGCCGAGCCGGCCATGCCGTTCACCACCTTCTTGGCCGGGCAGCCGAAATTGAGATCGACGATCGCGGCGCCCCGGTCGCGGGCAAGCTTGGCCGCCTCGGCCATGACGCTGGGCTCGCAGCCGGCAAGCTGAATCGCCAGCGGCGGCATCTCCTCGGCCCCGCGCGACATGGTCATGGTGCGATGATTGGCGTGAATCAAGGCCTGGCTGGCGATCATCTCCGAGACCACCATGCCGGCGCCGAAGCGCTTTGCCAGGCGGCGGAACGGCAAGTCGGTGACCCCAGACATGGGAGCCAGAATCACAGGATTATCAAGCGTGATCGGGCCGATCCGCAGGGTCATGGCGCTGGTGTCTTTCAAGGCTGCCTAATTCTTGGGCAACCTACGGCGATCAGCGTTAAATGGCAACGCCGAGCCGGGTAACCTCGCGAAAGCGGATACGGTTGGCGATTTCGGCCGCTTCGGTGATGTGCAAAGTTGGGAAACGCGTGAAGAGCTTGCCGACGGCGATGGCGCACTCGATGCGTGCCAGCGCGTTGCCGGCGCAGACATGCACACCGAGCCCGAACGACAGATGCCTGTTCGGCCGGCGGCCGATATCGAACCTGTCGGGATCGGGGAACGGCTCAGGGTCACGATTCGCTGCGCCGATCATCAGATGCACGCTGGTACCGCTTGGCAGATCGACATCCCCTACCCTCGCTGGCGCCGTCGAGCGCCGGTTGTTGATCTGAATGGGCGCCTGGTAGCGCAGGATCTCTTCCACACAGCTCTCGACCAGGCCGGCATCGCCGCACAGCCGCTGCACTTCCTCGGGCCGGCGCAGCATCTCGTGAATGCCGTGGGAGATCATGTTGGTCGAGGTCTCGTGCCCGGCATTGAGCATGAAGATGCACTGATGCAGCAGTTCCAACTCGCTCAGTGTCTCACCGTCCTGCTCCGCATTCATCAGCGCGGTGAGAACTTCGCCCGTCGAGCCATCGGTGGGATTCGCCCGGCGATGGGCCACAAGCTCGCGCAGATAGGCCTTGAAGTCGTCGACGGCCTGGTTGCCTTCGTCGAGCTGGGCCTGGCTCAAGGTGGGCTCGAGCGCGGTGAGGATGGCAACCGCCCAATCGCGGATCAGGGTGCGGTCCTCGCGCGGCACGCTGAGCATGTCGCAGACCACCTCGATCGGCAGGCGGAAGGAAAAATCCTCGACCACGTTCATCTCGCCGCGATCCGCCAGAGCATCGAGATAGCCATCGACCAGCGCCTCGATGCGCGAGGTCAGCGCCTGCAGGGCCTTGCGCGTGAAAGCGGCCTGGAAGAGGCCACGGATGCGCGTGTGGTCGGGCGGATCGGTGAACACCACGCTGGTAGTGTGGTGCTCGTAGAGCGGGCTGTTGCCGAACTTGGGCTTGAAATCGATTTTCTTGTCCGAGCTCCAGAGCGTGGCGTCACGATAGACCGCGGTCATGTCCTCATAGCGCGTCAGCACATAAGAGCCGTCCGGATTGCGATGCACCGGGTCATGCTCGCGCAGCGCCGCGAAATAGCGATAGGGATCGGCGACGAAATCATCGGGCACCGCTCGCAGGTCGAAATTGGCAACATCCATGATGGCCATTCTAGTGGCCCATGCCGCCTTGGCAACGATACGACCAGGCGCTACCGTGCCCGCCGATGCCACGAACCTTCGCCTTGATCGTCGCTGCCGGGCGCGGACACCGCCTCGGCGGCGCCGTGCCGAAGCAGTATTCGCCCCTGTGCGGCGAGCCCATGTTGCGGCGGACGGCGCGGGTTTTTGTCGATCATCCGGAAGTTGATGCTGTGGCGGTGGTCATTCATCCCGACGATCGCGAATTGTATGACGCGGCCACGGATGGCCTGACACTGCTCGATCCGATTGCCGGCGGCGCCGAGCGTCAGGATTCGGTGCGCAACGGGCTCGACGCCTTGGCCGAGCATGCGCTGGAGCATGTGTTGATTCACGATGCCGCCCGTCCCTTTGTGGCGCAGGACGAGATTTCCGCCTGCATCGCCGCCTTGCGCGAGAGCGACGGCGCCATCCTTGCGGTGCCTGTGCGCGACACCCTGAAGCGCGGCGACAAGCATATTGCGGACACCGTGACGCGCGACGGGCTGTGGCGGGCGCAGACGCCGCAGGCCTTCCGCTTTGCGGCTATCCTCGCCGCACACCGGGCGGCGGCAGGCGAGGCTCTGACGGACGATGCGGCCGTCGCCGAGCAGGCAGGCCTGAGCGTGGCGCTGGTAGAGGGCAAGGAGGACAATCTGAAAGTGACGACAGCGGAAGACGTTGCCTTGGCCGAGCGTCTGCTCGCCCGGACCGGCGGCGAGACACGCATCGGCAGCGGTTTTGACGTGCATCGCTTCACGGAAGGCGATCATGTGATGCTCTGCGGCGTGAGGATCCCCCATGACCGTGCCCTTGCCGGCCATTCGGATGCGGATGTGGCCTTGCATGCCCTGGTCGACGCCATTCTCGGTGCCCTTGGTGCCGGCGATATCGGCGAGCATTTCCCGCCCAGCGATGAGCGCTGGCGAGGTGCCGACTCGAGCATTTTCGTTGCCCATGCCTGCCAGCTGGCGGCCGATGCCGGCGCCTGTATCGCCAATATCGATCTCACCGTGATTTGCGAGGCGCCCCGTCTCGGCCCGCACAAGCCGGCCATGCGCGAGCGACTTGCCGTGCTCCTCGACTTGCCGGTGGAGCGCATCGGCCTCAAGGCGACCACCACCGAAGGCCTGGGCTTCACCGGCCGTGGCGAAGGGATCGCCGCGCAGGCCGTCGTGTCCCTCTTCGTCGCATGACGCTCTCTACCCTGCTCGCCACCTGGTTCGGCACCGGCCTGCTGCCAAAGGCGCCCGGCACCTGGGGCTCGCTAGCCGCCCTGCCCTTCGCCTGGGCCATTCAGGTCTGGGCCGGTCAGGCCGGGCTGCTCGCCGCCTCGGTGATCGTCTTCTTCGTCGGCTGCTGGGCCGCCCAGGCCTATACGACCCGGACCGGCACCAAGGATCCCGGCGAGATCGTGATCGACGAAGTTGCCGGCCAGTGGCTCACGCTTGCGGTAGTCCCCCATTGCCTGCTGGGCTACGCCATCGGCTTCCTGCTGTTCCGCGTTGCCGATATCACCAAGCCCTGGCCGGTCTCGTGGCTCGACCAAAAGGTCGAGGGCGGCGCAGGCGTGATGGCCGACGATATGGCTGCGGGCGTCTATGCCGGCCTTGCCCTGTGGCTGGTTATGGCGGTAGCGCCATGACCTTTTCTGACGCAGTGCTGCGAGACGCCGAAACCTTGCTCGAGCGCTGCCGCCAGCGTGGCTGGATGATCGCCACCGCCGAATCCTGTACCGGCGGGCTAATCGCCGCTTGCCTGACCGAGATCGCCGGCTCCTCGGATGTGGTCGATCGCGGCTTCGTCACCTATTCCAATGCCGCCAAGCAGGCGATGTTGGGTGTTGGCGATGACGCCTTGAGCCACGGTGCGGTCAGTGAGGCGGTGGCGCGGGCGATGGCGGAAGGCGCATTGGCGCGCTCCGATGCCCACCTTGCGTTAGCCGTGACCGGTGTGGCGGGGCCTGGCGGCGGCAGTGCGGAGAAACCCGTAGGGCTGGTGCATTTCGGACTCGCCGTGCGTGACGGCCAAACGCGTGCCGAGCGCCACGTCTTTCCCGGAGATCGTCAGGCGGTGCGGCTCTCTACCGTGGAGCATGCATTGGCCATGTTGGCCTCGCCATAGAGCGCTTTGGCGCGTTCCTCGAAGGCGCTCACCATGCGCCGCACGGCTTCATGGAAGAGCGCTCCGATCAGGGCATTGAGCACCCGCGAGCGGAACTCGAACTCGACGTGGAATTCCACCTGGCAACCGCCCTCTTCCAGGTCGGTGAAATGCCAACTGTTGGCAAGGCGGCGGAATGGCCCGCTCATCGGGCTGACATCGATGCTGGACGGGGAAACGCCGACGATACGCGAGCCGAAACGCTCGCGGATCATGCGAAAGCCGATCACCAGGTCGGCATAGGTTGCGATAGTGTCACGCGCCGTAACGCGAGCGGCGATGCACCAGGGCAGGAATTCGGGATAGCGCTCGACATCGACGACTAGGTCGTAGAGCTGGGCCGCCGTATAGGGCAGAATCCGTTGTTCGTCGTGTCGATGCACCGAGCTAGACCAAAGCCTCGCGGGCTGTTCGCAATTTCGCAAAGTCCGCATCGGCGTGGTAGGACGAGCGAGTCAGCGGCGACGAAGCGACCATCAAGAAGCCCTTGTCGTAAGCCGCTTTCTCATAGGCTTTGAACTCGTCCGGGGTGACAAAGCGGTCGACGGGGTGGTGCTCGTGGGTCGGCTGCAGATATTGGCCGATAGTGATGAAATCGATGTCATGGGCACGCATGTCGTCCATGACCGTGAGGATCTCGTCCGCCTCCTCACCGATGCCTACCATCAGACCGGATTTGGTGAAGAGCGCCGGCTCAAGCACCTTGGCGTGCTTCAGCAGCCACAAGGAATGCTCGTAGCTGGCGGCGCGGCGGACCGTTCGATAAAGCCGCGGCACGGTCTCGAGATTGTGATTGAAGACATCGGGGCGAGCGTGCGCCACCGCCTCCACGGCGCCGTCCTTGCGCTGGAAGTCGGGCGTCAGCACCTCGATCGTGGTCTCCGGCGAGGTCTCGCGGATACGCTGGATGCAACGCACGAAATGATCCGCACCGCCGTCGTCGAGGTCGTCGCGGTCGACCGAGGTGATCACCACATGGCGCAGGCCAAGCTTGGCAACCGCTTCCGCCAGGTTGTCGGGCTCGTGCGGGTCGAGCAGATCCGGGCGGCCCGTGGCGACATTGCAGAAGGCGCATTTGCGCGTACACACGCTGCCGAGGATCATCATGGTGGCGTGGCCGCTGTGCCAGCACTCGCCGATATTGGGGCAGGCCGCCTCCTCGCACACCGTGTTGAGCGACAGCGAGCGCACCAGCTTGCGCGTCTCGTTGTATTCGGCCGAAACCGGCGCCTTGACGCGGATCCAGGCCGGCTTGCGTTGGCGTTTCGCGATGGTTGGCGGTGACGTGGCCATGCTCTACATGTGGATCGCGCGCCCGTATGCGTCAAGCACGGATTCGTGCATCATCTCCGACAGGGTCGGATGCGGGAAGATGCTGTGCATGAGGTCGAGCTCGGTGCCTTCCATGCTCTTGGCGACGACATAGCCCTGGATCAGCTCGGTGACCTCGGCGCCGATCATGTGCGCGCCGAGCAGCTCGCCGGTCTTGGCGTCGAACACGGTCTTGACGAGGCCGTCGGGCTCGCCGAGCGCGATGGCCTTGCCGTTGGCGAGGAAGGGGAAGCGCCCGACCTTGACCTCATGGCCGGCCTCCTTGGCAGCGGCTTCGGTGAGGCCGACACTGGCCACCTGCGGGCGGCAATAGGTGCAGCCGGGAATGTTGCTGGTGTCGAGGGGGTGCAGGCCGTCGATGCCGGCGATCTTCTCGACGCAGAGCACGCCTTCGTGGGGGGCCAGCCAAGGCGGGCCGACGAGATCGCCGATGGCATAGACGCCGGGCTCGCCCGTGCGCAGCCATTCGTCGACCACCACGTGGCCGCGGTCGACCTCGACCTTGGTGCCGTCGAGGCCGATGTCCTCGACATTGCCGGTGATGCCGATGGCGAGGATGACGCGGTCGAACGTCTGCTTCTCGCTCTTGCCGTCGCCCTGGGCGATGGTCGCAGTGACCGCCCCACCCTTCTTGTCGAGCGCCTTGACCGTGGCACCGGTGTGTATGGTCATGCCCTGCTTGGCGAAAGCCTTCTGCGCCAGAGCGGAAATCTCCGCGTCCTCGACAGGCAGCACGCGGTCGAGCACTTCGACTACCGTGACCTCGGCGCCGAGGGCGCGATAGAAGCTCGCGAACTCTATGCCGATCGCGCCCGAGCCCACCACCAGGAGGGATTCGGGCATGGTTTCGGGCACCATGGCTTCCTTGTAGGTCCAGATCAGCTCGCCGTCGGGCTCGAGGCCGGGCAGCGAGCGGGCGCGGGCGCCGGTGGCCAGGATGATGTGCTTGGCCTCCAGGGTGGCGACAGGCTTATCATCCTTTGTCACCGTGAGCTTGCCGGGCCCGGCGAGGCGCCCGTGGCCGTCGATCACCGTGACCTTGTTCTTCTTCAGCAGGTGCGCGACGCCGCCGGAAAGCCGCCTCGAGACCCTGCGCGAGCGTTTGACGATCTTGGCGAGATCGAAGGAGACGTTGTCGGCGCTGAAGCCGTAATCGCCGAGCTCCGTTAGCATATGCCCGACCTCGGCCGAGCGCAGCAGCGCCTTGGTCGGGATGCAGCCCCAGTTGAGGCAGATGCCGCCAAGGTGCTGACTCTCCACCACCGCCGTGGCAAGGCCGAGCTGGGCCGCGCGGATGGCGGCGACGTAGCCGCCGGGGCCGCCGCCGACGACGACGATATCGAACTTGGTATCGGCCATTAGAGCAGCATCGTCAGCGGATCTTCGATCAGCGCCTTGAAGGCCGCCAGCAGGCGCGCGCCGACCGCACCGTCCACCACCCTGTGATCGCCGGACAGGGTACAGCTCATCACAGTCGCGACAGACAAGGCGCCGTCCTTGACCACGGGCCGCTGCTCGCCGGCGCCGACGGCGAGAATGCCGGCCTGGGGCGGGTTGATGATGGCCGAGAACTCCTTGATGCCGAACATGCCGAGGTTGGAGACCGAGAAGCTGCCGCCCTGATATTCCTCGGGCGCCAGCTTGCCCTCGCGGGCGCGGGCAGCGAAGTCCTTCATCTCGGCGGAGATCTGCGCCAGGCCCTTGTTGTCGGCATTGCGCACCACCGGGGTGACCAAGCCACCGTCCACAGCGACGGCGACCGAGACATCGACGGTGTTGTAGAGCAAGGTCGCAGCATCGCCCCAGGAGGCGTTGGCCTCGGGCACCTTGCGCAGGGCGAGCGCCAGGGCACGGACTACGAAGTCGTTCACCGACAGCTTGATATCGTCCGAGCGGCCGTTGAGGTCCTTGCGGATCTTGAGCAGGTCGTCGATCTCGCAATCCACGCTGAGGTAGAAATGCGGGATGGTCTGTTTCGATTCCTGCAGGCGCTGGGCGATGACCTTGCGCATGCCGGAATTCGGCTGCTCCGTCACGGCCGCTCCGGCCGGAACGGGCGTCGGCGCCGCAACGGCAGGTGCCGGCGCCGCGGCTGCGGGAGCAGTTCCGCCGGCGATCGCCGCCTCGATATCGCGCTTGACGATGCGCCCGCGCGGGCCGCTGCCATTGACGGCCCCGAGATCGATCCCGGCTTGCTCCGCCATGCGCCTGGCAAGCGGGCTGGCGATAATGCGGGCGCCATTGGCACGGGGTGCAGGTGCGGCGGCAGGAGCTGGCGCTGGCGCCGGTGCGGCCTCCGGTGCTGCGGCAGGAGCCGCGGCCGGTGCGGCATCGCCCGAAAAGCCCTCAGCGGCGCTCGAGTCCTCGCCCTCTTCCAGCAACACGGCGATCGGCGTATTGATGGGCACGCCTTCGGTGCCCTCGCCTATCAGGATACGGCCGAGCACGCCTTCCTCGACGGCTTCGACTTCCATCGTCGCCTTGTCGGTCTCGACCTCGGCGATGATATCGCCGGAGACGACGCTATCCCCCTCGCCCTTGAGCCATTTGGCTAACGTGCCCTCGGTCATCGTCGGCGACAGGGCCGGCATCAGGACGGGTATCGGCATGGTTTTTCTCCCCCGCGGGGGCCTCTGAGAGACGGTTTCGTTTGTATAGAGCCGTTTCCGATACGAGGAAACCGCTCAGTGATAGCACACAGCCTTTGCCGCCTCGGCCACATCCTCGGCGCTCGGCAGTGTTAGGCGTTCGAGATTGGCGGCATAGGGCATGGGAATATCGGCGCCGCTGACCCGGCGTACCGGCGCATCGAGATGGTCGAAGGCACGCTCCATCACCTGGGTCGCGATCTCGGCGCCGATGCCTGCGGTCGGCCAGCCATCTTCCACCGTCACCAGACGATTGGTCTTCATGACCGATGTCACGACCGTGTCGATATCGAGGGGACGCAGGGTACGCAAATCGATGATATCGGCGGTGATATTGCCGGCCAGGCCTTCCGCCGCCTCCAGTGCCAGTTCGACCCCGCGGCCGTAGGAGACGATGGTGACGTCCTCGCCCTCGCGGAGCGTATTGGCAACGCCGATAGGGGTCACATACTCGTCGTCCGGAATCTCGAACTCGCGGCCATAAAGCAGCTCGTTTTCGAGAAAGATCACCGGGTTCGGCTCGCGAATGGCGGCTTTCAACATGCCCTTGGCATCGGCCGCGGAATAGGGCGCCATGACCACGAGGCCAGGCACGTGGGCATACCAGGCGGCGAAGTCCTGGCTGTGCTGGGCGGCAACCCGGGATGCCGCGCCGTTGGGCCCGCGGAATACGATGGGGCACGAGACCAGGCCGCCCGACATATAACGCGTCTTGGCCGCCGAATTGATGACCTGGTCGATGGCCTGCATGGCGAAGTTGAAGGTCATGAACTCGACCACGGGGCGCAAGCCCAAGAAGGCGGCGCCGACGCCGATGCCGGCAAATCCAGCCTCGGTAATCGGCGTATCGACGACGCGCCGCGCGCCGAACTCCGCCAGCAGGCCCTGGCTGACCTTGTAAGCGCCCTCGTATTGCGCCACTTCCTCACCCATCAGGAAAACATCGCCGTCGCGGCGCATCTCCTCGGCCATGGCATCACGCAAGGCCTCGCGCACGGTGCACATCGCCATGGCTCAGCCCTCCCGCAGGATGTCTGTGGCGAGCGTAGCCGGGTCCGGTTCGGGGCTGGCCTGGGCGAACTCGGCGGCCTCGGCCACGATGCCGCGGACCTCCTTGTCGGTGGCCTTGAGATCAGCTTCGTCGACGCCGTGGTCGTCGATCAGACGGCGTTTCATCTGCTCGATCGGGTCACGGCCTTCGCGCAT
This sequence comes from uncultured Rhodospirillaceae bacterium, assembly GCA_964408735.1. Lineage (GTDB taxonomy): Bacteria > Pseudomonadota > Alphaproteobacteria > UBA7887 > UBA7887 > UBA7887. The sequence goes on from CAYPAX010000057.1 coordinate 19,584, forward strand.
GTCCTGGACTTCCTCCTTGGAGCGGTACTTGGCCGGGTCCGACATGGAATGCCCGCGATAGCGATAGGTCTTCATCTCGACGATCATCGGCCCGTTGCCGGCACGCACGTAGGACACCGCCTCCAGCGCAGCATCGCGCACCGCCAGCACGTCCATGCCATCGCAGGCGATGCCGGGGATGCCGTAGCTTTCGCCGTGCCTCTGGAACTCGGTCTCAGCCGTCGATCGCGTCACCGCCGTGCCCATGGCGTACTGATTGTTCTCGATGACGTAGACCACAGGCAGCTTCCACACCGCCGCCATGTTGTAGGCCTCGTGCACCTGGCCCTGGTTGGCCGCACCGTCGCCGAAATAGGTCAGGCAGACGCGGTCGCTTTCGCGGTATTTCAAGGCAAAAGCCAAGCCGGTGCCGAGCGGCACCTGGGCGCCGACGATGCCGTGACCGCCCCAAAAGCCGTCATCGGGCGAGAACATGTGCATCGAGCCGCCCTTGCCCTTGGAGACACCGGTGCCACGCCCCGTCAGCTCAGCCAGGACCCGCTTCGGATCGGCGCCGCGGGCGATGGCATGGGCATGGCAGCGATAGCTGGTGATCACATGGTCTTCCGGCCCGATCGCCTGTTCGGCGCCGACGACGACGGCTTCCTGGCCGATATACAGGTGACAAAAACCGCCGATCAGACCCATGCCATACAGTTGTCCTGCCTTTTCCTCGAAGCGGCGGACCATCAGCATGTCGCGATAGTAGGTGAACAGGGTCTCGCGATCCGTTGCGGCCTCTGCTGCCGCGAGTTTCGGCTTCGATTTTGGCGCTGCCATTCCACTTCCCGGTTATTGGTGCGGCTCGCCGCACGATGCTCGCATGGAGCCGAAAATAGTGGTTGGCCGGCGTTGCGGCAAGCGTGCCGGGTTTATGGTTGTCCGGGTTCCTCCAACACCAGCAGATCCTCGCGCTGGCCAAGGTTGAGCACGGCGCCGGCTCGTTCCTCGAGCAAGTCCGGGTCAACGCCCTCGGGACGCAGCATGACCACCCGATTCTCCAACTGCTGTCGCTCTTCCCTGACCTCGGCGACCTGCTTGGCCAGCTTTGCGATATCTTCCTCGAGGCGCATCCAGGCAAGTATGCCGCGTTGGCCGTGTACCATGTGATAGCCGAGGTAAAGCGCGGTGGCGATCAATAGCGCAGGCATCGCGGCGCGGCGCATTCGCCGCCCCGAGGCCGTGCGACCTTTGCCGCGCCCTTTTGCCATCAAATCCCTTTGAAAGCGCCACGCCCGGCATAACGCGCCGCAGCGCCGAGCCGCTCCTCGATGCGCAGGAGCTGATTGTATTTTGCCAGCCGGTCGCTGCGCGACAGCGAGCCGGTCTTGATCTGCCCGCAATTGGTCGCCACCGCGAGATCGGCAATGGTGGTGTCTTCCGTCTCGCCCGAACGGTGCGAGAGCACGGCGCGGTAGCCGGCCCGATGGGCGGTCTCCACGGCCTCCAGGGTCTCGCTCAAAGTGCCGATCTGGTTGACCTTGATGAGAATCGCGTTGGCCGCGCCCTGCTCGATGCCCTGACGCAGACGGGTCGGATTGGTCACGAAAAGATCGTCGCCCACCAGCTGCACTTTATCGCCAAGCGCTCCGGTCAGACCGACCCAGCCATCCCAATCGTCTTCGTCGAGCGGATCCTCGATCGAGACGATGGGATAGGTCTTGGCCAAGTCGCCGTAATAGGCGCTCATCGCAGCGGCATCGAGGGTCCTACCCTCGCCCGCCAGATCGTATTTCCCATCCTGGTGAAACTCGCTGGCGGCCGAATCGAGCGCGAAGGCAATGTCCTCGCCCGGCCGATAGCCGGCCGCCTCGATGGCCTGCAAAGCGTAATCCAGCGCTTCGGCGTTGCTGCCGAGATTCGGCGCGAAGCCGCCCTCGTCGCCGACGGCGGTCATGTGGCCAGCCTTGGCGAGCAATCTAGCCAAGGCGTGAAAGACCTCTGCCCCCCAGCGGACCGCTTCGGCGAGGCTCGGCGCGCCCAAGGGCACGATCATGAACTCCTGCAAATCCAGGGAGTTGTCGGCATGGGCGCCGCCATTGACGATGTTCATCAGGGGTACCGGCAGGGTATGGGCGAAACTGCCGCCGACATAGGCATAGAGCGGCAGCCGCGCATCAGCCGCCGCCGCTTTTGCGGTCGCCAGGCTGACACCCAAAAGGGCGTTGGCGCCGAGTCGGCTCTTGTCTTCTGTGCCATCCAGGCTCACCAGAAGGTGGTCGATGGCGACCTGGTCCTCGGCGTCGCGCCCCGACAGGGCGTCAAATATCTCGCCGTTTACCCCTGCCACTGCATTGCGCACGCCCTTGCCGCCATAGCGGTTGGCGTCACCGTCGCGCAGCTCCACCGCCTCGTATTTGCCGGTCGAAGCGCCTGAGGGAACCGCCGCCATGGCGATGGTACCGCTTTCCAGCTCAACCTCGACCTCGACCGTCGGGTTGCCGCGACTGTCCAGGATCTCACGTCCGCGGATGTCGATAATGGCGGTCATGCAGCGTGCCTCTTGGCCACGCCATCAAGTTCAATCAACATTTCAAGAAGCTCTTTCATCTCTTTTAATGGTAGCATATTTGACCCGTCGCTCGGGGCCTTGTCCGGGTCTTCGTGGGTTTCCATGAAGACCATGGCGACACCCACCGCCACGGCCGCCCGCGCCAGCACGGGAACGAACTCCCGCTGGCCGCCGCTGCTGCCGCCAAGCCCGCCGGGCTGCTGTACCGAGTGGGTGGCGTCGAAGACGACGGGATAGCCGGTATCGGCCAAAGCCGGCAGGGCGCGCATGTCCGAGACCAGGGTGTTGTAGCCGAAGCTGGCGCCGCGCTCGGTGAGCATAATACGGTGGCAATCGGACTCCTCGAGCTTGCGCACCACGTTGACCATGTCCCAGGGCGCCAGAAACTGCCCCTTCTTCACGTTTACCACGCGGCCGGTGGCGGCGGCGGCGATCAGGAGATCGGTCTGGCGGCAGAGAAAAGCGGGGATTTGCAGCACGTCCACGGCCTCGGCCACGGCAGCGCATTGGCCCGGCTCGTGCACATCGGTGAGCACCGGACAGCCATAGGTCTGGCGCAACTCGGCAAAGATCGGCAGGCTGGCGTCGAGCCCGAGCCCGCGTTGCGCACCGAGACTGGTGCGGTTGGCCTTGTCGAACGAGGTCTTGTAGACGACGCCGATATCGAGATCCTTGCCCAGCTCGACAAGGGCGCCGCACATGTCGTGGGCATGCTGGCGGCTTTCAAGCTGGCATGGCCCCGCGATCAGCGCCAGTGGCAGGTCGTTGCCAATGCGAAACTTGCCGATCTCGATGTGCGTTTGAGCGGTCATCACACGAGTCGGGACTGCTCGACCGCTGCGGCGACGAACGACGCGAACAAGGGATGCGGATCGAAAGGCTTCGAGCGCAGCTCGGGATGAAACTGCACGCCGATGAACCAGGGATGGCCGTCGAGCTCGACCGTCTCCGGCAGGCGGCCATCGGGCGACATGCCGGCAAAGTGCATGCCCGCCTTCAGCAATTGCTCGCGATAGCGCACATTGACTTCGTAGCGGTGACGGTGACGCTCGCTGACCGGGTGGCCATTATAGATCTTGGCGATCTTGGTGCCCTCTTCCAAAACCGCCTCGTAGGCGCCGAGGCGCATGGTGCCGCCGAGATCGTCGGCGTCGCTGCGGGTCTCGATCATACCGTCGCGCAGCCATTCGCTCATCAGGCCCACCACCGGATCTTCGCAGGGGCCGAATTCGGTCGAAGACGCGCCAGGCAGGTCGGCGAGATTGCGCGCCGTCTCGATGACCGCCAGCTGCATGCCGAAACAGATGCCGAAGAACGGCACTTTGCGCTCGCGGGCGAAAGTGACCGCGGCCATCTTGCCGAGCACGCCGCGCTCGCCAAAGCCGCCCGGCACGAGAATGCCGTTGACGTCCTCCAGGCTTTGCACGAAGCCTTCGGACTCGAAGATTTCGGAATCGATCCAATCCAGGTGGACGCGGACATTCTGGGCGATACCGCCATGGGTGAGCGCTTCTGTGAGCGACTTGTAGGCGTCCTGCAAGCCCATATACTTGCCCACCACGGCGATGGTCACTTCGCCTTCCGGGCCCTTGGCGCGGGCGACGACCCGCTGCCAGGCGCTGAGATCGGGCTCGTTTTCGGCCTTGATGCCGAACTTGGCATAGACCTGGGTGTCGAGCCCAGCCTCGTGATAGGTGATCGGCACTTCATAGATGTTGCCGACATCGATGGCCGGGATCACCGCTTCCTCGCCGACATTGCAGAACAGCGCGATCTTGCGACGCTCGCCGAGGGGGATCTCGCGGTCGCTGCGGCAGATCAGGATATCCGGCTGGATGCCGATGCTGCGTAGCTCCTTGACCGAATGCTGGGTCGGCTTGGTCTTCAGCTCACCAGCGGACGGGATGTAGGGCACCAGCGTCAGGTGGATATAGAGCACGCGCTCGCGCCCGAGCTCCCAGCCCACCTGGCGGATGGCCTCGAAGAACGGCAGGCCCTCGATATCGCCGACGGTGCCGCCGATCTCGCAGAGCACGAAATCCGCATCTTCGGTATCGGCAACGACGAAGCGTTTTATCTCGTCCGTGACATGGGGAATCACCTGCACCGTGCCGCCGAGATAGTCGCCGCGGCGCTCCTTGGCCAGCACCTCGGAATAGATGCGCCCGGCCGTGACGTTGTCGCTCTTGCGCGCCGGCACGCCGGTGAAGCGCTCGTAATGGCCGAGGTCGAGATCGGTCTCGGCGCCATCGTCCGTGACGTAGACCTCGCCGTGCTGATAGGGGCTCATGGTGCCCGGATCGACGTTGAGATAGGGGTCGAGCTTGCGCAGGCGAACCTTGAATCCGCGTGCCTGCAGCAAGGCGCCGAGCGATGCCGAAGCCAAGCCTTTTCCGAGCGAGGAAACCACGCCGCCGGTAACGAAAATGAACCGCGTCATGGGCGTTTACCCTAATGCCTCGCGACGGACCCGGCCAAGGCAAAAGCGCTTGGCCGGCAAGTCCTTAGCGGCAAAGGCTTATTCGTCGACCGGAACGGTCGGGCCCTGATCCGCCGGCGGCAGAGCCGGCATGGTCGATTCGGCGGCCGGCGGCTCGCCGGCATCGAGAATCGACGTCGGCGCGCTGGTACCGGAGTTCATGATCGCCAGCAACATGCTGGTGCCCATGAAGCAGGCCGCCAGGATGCCGGTCGTGCGGGTGAGCAGATTGGCCGACTGACGCCCACTCATGACACCGCCGAACGAGCCGCCGCCGAGCCCGCCAAGAGCACCGCCGTCGCTGCGTTGCAACAGTACCGTGACCACCAGGGCGATGGCGATCAGCACGTGAATCACCAGGATCACCGCGGTCATTGTCTCACCTCTTTCACTATTCGCGGGCCGTCATACAGCCTCAGCCGCGCTTTGACAAATGGCCCAGAAGTCATCCGCCTTCAAGGCCGCGCCGCCGATCAGCCCGCCATCGACATCGGGATGCGCAAAAAGCTCCGCCGCATTGCCCGGTTTGACCGAGCCGCCATAGAGCAATCGCGTCCCCGGCCCATCGATGCCGGCGATGGCGGATAGACTGTTCCGCAAGTGCTGGTGAACCTCCGCGACATCCTCCGGGCTGGCTGTGCGCCCGGTACCGATCGCCCATACCGGCTCATAGGCGACGACCAGGCCGGGCGCGCTATCGGGCACGGATTCGGCCAGCTGCTGGCCGACCACGGCAAGCGCCCTGCCGGCATCGCGCTCGGCTTCGGTCTCGCCGACGCAGATGATGGGCGCCAGGCCCGCTGCCACGGCCGCCTCCGCCTTGGCGCGCACCAGGGCGCTGCTTTCGCCGTGGTCGTGGCGGCGCTCGGAATGGCCGAGTATGACCAGCTTGCAGCCGGCGTCGGCCAGCATGGGCGCGGCGATGTCGCCGGTGTGGGCGCCATGGGTCGCCGTGGCGCAGTCCTGGCCGCCGAGCAGCAGCGGCGAGCCTTGAATCGCCGCGGCCACCGTGGTCAGCAAGGTGGCAGGCGGGCACAGCGCCACATCGCAGCCATCATCGGCGCGCGCGCGCACCGCGCTCGCCAAGGCGCTGCCGTCGGCCCGCAGGCCGTTCATTTTCCAATTGCCGGCCACCAGGGGCCGTCTGGTCGTCGCCATCGTCTGCTCCTTGCCGTTTCGCGGATGGATTTAGCACACTCGAACGCCGCAGCCGAGATGCCTGTTGCCGCTGTACCACGCCACTCCTATGATGCGCCGCGTTTTCCCTGAGGCAACAACGATTGAGCGCTTAGGCGCGAGGGCTTGCGGCATGCTTGATGCCATACGAAATCGAACCAAGAACTGGGTGGTCAAGGGCTTCATGATCCTGCTCGCCCTCAGCTTCGCGGTGTGGGGTATCGGCGACATGTTCCGTGGCTCCCAGGACCCGGCGGTGGCGGAGGCGGGCGCCACGTCGATCCGCGCCTCGGCACTGCAGAATCAGTACCGCCGCGCGCTGGCAAGCTTCCGCCAGATGACCGGCGGCCAACTGACCGACGAGCAGGCGCGCGACTTCGGCGTGCTCGACCAGGCCATCGAGACCTTGGTGGTACGGGCGCTGATGGCGCAGGAGACACATGCCATCGGCATCGGCGTGTCCGACGATGCGGTGCGCGGCGCCATCACCAACAGCCAAAGCTTCCGCAACGAGGCCGGGCTGTTCGACCGCATGCTCTACGAGGCCGCCCTGCGCGAGAACGGCTACAACGAGCAGAGCTATGTCGCGACCTTGCGCGAGGATCTCGCCAGCGCCCAGGTCATCGGCAGCCTGACCGGGGGGCTGGCGACGCCGAAGGCGGTCATCGATCTGTTGCACGCCCATCGCGGCGAGCGCCGCCGCGCCACGGTGGCGACGATCATGCCCGAGACAGTGACCGACATCGCCGAGCCCACGGATGGCGATATCTCGACCTATTATGCCGAGAACGAAGCCCGGTTCATGGCCCAGGAGCTGCGGCGCGTCGCTTTCCTGATGCTGCGCCCCGCCGACATGCTGGACGAAATCGAGGTCGCCGACGAAAACGTGCGCGCCTCCTACGACGCCCGCCTCGACCAGATCACCGAGCCGCACCGGCGCGATATCGACATGTTCGTGCTCGCCGATGAGGAAGCCGCTCAAGGAGCGCGCCGGCGCATCGAAGACGGCGAGGACTTCTTCGCCGTCGGTGCCGATATCACGGGCAACACCGAAGACGACATGCGCCTCGGCGTTGTCGAAGACAGCGACCTGTTGCCGGAGATCGCCGAGGCCATCTTCTCGGCTCCCGTCGATGCCGTCGCCCTGCCCTTCCAAAGCGCTTTCGGCTGGCATGTGGTGCGCGTCAACGCGGACATGCCGGGCGGCGCGCCGAGCTTCGAGGACATGGCCGAGGAGATCCGCCTCGAACTCAAGATCGAGGAGGCGGCGGACGCCACCTGGGCGCTCAGTGGCCAGCTCGAGGACGAGCGCGCCAGCGGCGCCACGCTCGAGGAAGCCGGCCGGGCGCTGGGGATGACGCCAGTCTCTCTCGGCCCGCTCGATCGCTACGGCCGCGACGCCGAGGAGAAGGCCATCGAGGACATGCCGCCGATCGCGGATTTCCTGGACAACGCTTTCCAGGCTCGGCAAGGCGACGAGTCCGACCTTATCGAAGCGCCGGGCAATATCTTCTACGTCTTCCGGGTCGACAGTATCCAACCCGAAGCCGTCAAACCGCTCGATGGGGTGCGCGAGCAGGTCGCCGAGGCCTGGCGCACGGAGCGCCGCGAGGAGGCGGCCGCGGATTTGGCGACCGCTCTCGCAGACGCCGCCATATCGGCCGGCGGTCTGGCAGCGGCGGCGGCGGAGTTGGGGATCGAGACCATGGAAACCTCCGCCTTTACGCGCGAGGGCCGCGATCTGGACCCGGGCCTCAACCGCGCCGTGGCCGAGGCGGTGTTCACCTTGGGCGATGGCGAGACCTCCGGGCCCGTCGCCACCACCGGCGGCACCCAGGTCGTTGCCCAGCTGCTCGAAGTCCTGCCGGCGGACGACGGCGACATGGAAGCGAAGAGCGCCATCGCCAGCCGTATCGCCGAGGCCTACCGCATGGACGTGCTCGATGGCTATGACGCCTTCCTGCGCCGCGAATATGGCGTCAGCATCGACCGCGCCCTGATCGACACCATCTATTAGAGTTGAGGCGCGGGGCGCATGGTCATCCTCCCCGACTACGACAGTTTCGCCGAGACCTACGAGGCGGGACAGGCGCAGGTCGCCTGGACGCGTCTGGTGGCCGATCTGGAAACCCCGGTCTCGGCCATGCTCAAGCTCAGCGACGGCCGGCCCAACAGCTTCCTGCTGGAATCGGTCGAGGGCGGCGCCGTGCGCGGGCGCTATTCCATCATCGGCCTCAAGCCCGACCTGATCTGGCGCTGCCAAGGCGACAAGGCCGAGGTCAATCGCCGCGCCCGCTACGACGCCAACGCCTTCGAGGCTTGCGAGCAAGGTGCGCTCGACTCCTTCCGTGCCATCGAGCGCGAGTCCCGCATCGTGCTGCCCGAGGGCCTGCCGCCCATGGCCGCCGGCCTGGTCGGCTACATGTCCTACGACATGGTGCGCCTGATGGAGCGCCTGCCGGACGACAATCCCGATGTGCTCGGCGTGCCCGACGGCCTCTTCCTGCGGCCCACGGTGATGGTCATCTTCGATGCCGTCGACGACATGATCACCGCCGTCACCCCGGTGCGCCCCGACGCGGGCGTCGATGCGCGCTCGGCCTACGGCATGGCAGGCGAGCGGCTGTCGGATATCGTCGCCGACCTCGACCGCAGCCTGCCCGCCACGCGCGCCACCGAGGCGGCCAGCGAGCCCCTGCCCGAGCCCACCTCCAACGTCACGCGCGAGCGCTATCACGAGATGGTCGAGCAGGCGAAAGAGTACATCGCCGCCGGCGATATCTTCCAGGTCGTGCCCTCGCAGCGCTTTGCCGTGCCGTTCTCGCTGCCGCCATTCGCGCTCTATCGCGCGCTCCGCCGGCTAAACCCCTCGCCGTTCCTCTTCTTCCTCGATTTCGACGGCTTTTCCGTGGTCGGCTCGAGCCCGGAGATCCTGGTGCGCCTGCGTGACGGCAAGGTCACCATCCGGCCCATCGCCGGCACCCGCGTGCGCGGCGCCAACCGGGCCGAGGACCAGGCGCTGGCGGACGATCTGCTCGGCGATCCCAAGGAGCTGGCAGAGCACCTGATGCTGCTCGACCTCGGCCGCAACGATGTCGGCCGCGTCGCCAAGATCGGCACGGTCGAGGTCACGGACCAGATGGAGATCGAGTATTACAGCCACGTCATGCACATCGTCTCCAACGTCGAAGGCGAGATCGACGAGGGCCACGATGCCATCGACGCGCTGATCGGCGGCTTTCCCGCCGGCACGGTCTCGGGCGCGCCGAAGGTCCGCGCCATGGAGATCATCGACGAGCTCGAGCCCGAGCGCCGCGGCATCTACGCCGGCTGCGTCGGCTATTTCGCCGCCGACGGCGCCATGGACACCTGCATCGTGCTGCGCACGGCGGTGGTCAAAGACGGCACCATGTACGTCCAGGCCGGCGGCGGCGTCGTCGCCGACAGCGACCCTGAGGCGGAGTACCAGGAGACCCGCAACAAGGCGCGGGCATTGATCCGGGCGGCGGAAGAAGCGGTGAATTTCGCGAGCGGGCGGCGGGGTTAGGGCTTGGCGCGTGGGCGCCCGCGCAGTCGCAAAAACATAAGCGCTGCTCGCTCGCCAAGCCTCCCGCTCCCTCGCTCCCGCATCAAGACATCGATAGGGCAAGCGGAAGCGAGGGGACCAAGGACCGGAACCGTCCACGATTAGGGAGTTGACGGGCCTTAAGCAACTTCCGCTTTTCGACCAATCACACCCGCTGCCAAATGTGGTGCGGGCTCCGAGTGATATCCCACCGACAGCCGCCCTTGAACCATTGCGGTCGTGGCAGTCACCTGCCGGTTCGCCCTAGGCTCCAGACTCATAACCAATAGCATATCGTAGCAACAAGGCAGACGGCAG
>CAYPAX010000058.1:0-28975 GCA_964408735.1 uncultured Rhodospirillaceae bacterium
GGAAGCCCTCGTTGCAGCAGCAATTCCTCGCGCACCAGCTCGTTCAGTGATTGCCGTAACTTCGTTTCATCGAGAGGGCTTACGGCAGCCAAAACCCCATAGCGGAAGCTGCGGCCCAACATGGCGCCGATCTGAGCGACTTCCTTGTGAGGGCCGAGCCGATCGAGGCGGGCCATAAGCGAATCGTGCAGGCTGGCTGGTACCGCGCGTGGTGGCAGCGGGCCTGTGAGGGCCCAACCCCCGGCGGTCGGCGCCAGATAATCCGACGCCAACATGGTTTCGGTCAGCTCTGTCACGAACATCGGCACGCCATCCGCGCGCTCGACGATGGTATCGAGGACTTCTGCGGGGAGCGTCCCCTCGCCGGCAACGCTATTCGCCATCACGCGCGATTCCTCAACACTCATGCGCGTCAGGGTCAGCGGCAGGACATGCGCCCGGGCCGGCCAGGGCACCTGAAACTCTGGCCTGTGGGTGACGACCAGAAGCACGGGCAAGGTCGCGATCTGATCGATGGCCATACCCAGGAAGTCAAGCGTCGTAGGATCGGCCCACTGGGCGTTGGCGACAACGAACAGGACCGGTTTCTCCTCCGTAACGTTGGCCAGCAGTGTCAGAAGAACCTCCATGATGCCGCTCTTCATGGCTTCCGGGTCGAGAGACGGCGCCGGACACGTCTCGCAGGGGGGAATCGACAGCAAGTCGGCCAGCAAGGGCAGGGCATGATCCGGGTCCAGGCCGCGCCTCAGGCACATATCGCGGACCTTGTCCACGCGCTGCTGCGCGCTGTCCCCGGAAGAGAAGTCGAGGGCGACCTCGATCGCCCGCGAGATTGGGTAGAGGGGGGTGGTGGTGTGGAAGGGCGAGCAATGATGGCGCATGAGCAGGACCGGTTCGTCCCGCAAGCGATCGCGCAGCTCCTGCACCAGACGCGACTTGCCGATTCCCGCCTCGCCGCTCATCAACACGGCCTGGCCGGTGCCGTCGCGCGCGGTATTCCAACGCTCCATGATGGAATCGAGCTCGCGTTCGCGACCGACGAATCCCGCATCCGGATGGCCGACATCCTGGCCCAAATCGGCGACACCAAGAACGGCATGGACGCGCACCGGCTCCGTAATTCCGCGCAAGGGGTGCGTGCCTTTGTCCTCGCAGCGGAAAGCGTGCTCGACAAGGTCCGCCGTCGCGGCACTGACCATCACCGTGCCTGGCTCAGCGAGCGCCTGCAGGCGGGCTGCGACATTCGGCGTTTCGCCAACCGCACTGTTGGATTTGCCGGGCACACCGCTTTTCTCCATGCCGACGACGACCATGCCGGAATGGATGCCGATACGGACCTGTAGCTTTGTCTGTGAGGGAACGTCTTTGACGGCTTCGACCATTTCCAGGCCGGCGCGGACCGCCCGCTCGGCCGCGTCTTCATGGGCCACGGGATAGCCGAAATAGGCCAGCACGCCATCGCCATAGAACTGGGCCACATAGCCGCCAAGCCCCTCGACGATGTCGCTACAAGCGCGCTCGTAGGCGCTCATCACCGCGCGCAGGTCCTCGGGATCGAGCGACTGCGCGAGCTCGGTCGAGCCGACAAGGTCGCAAAACAGAACCGTCAGATGCCGTCGTTCCGGTCCCACATCTTCAACCATGGGCCAGCTTTGACCGGGGCTCGTGCTTGTAGCCTCCTGCACCGATATAGGCTGTGGATCGGCTTTGAGCGGCGTGCCGCAGCTGGTGCAGAAATTGAACGCGACCGGATTGGCATGGCCGCAAGCGCCACACGTGGTTGTCAGCCCGGCGCCGCAATTGCCGCAAAAGCGCGCGTCAGCCGGATTGTCGAAATCGCAATTGCCGCATTGCACTGTCATGGACTGCCGTGATCCCCTGGGCCGCATTCCCTGCATATCTTGGGGCGAGGCGCCGCAGTCGCAAGCCGGCAGCAGCCGAACGTGGCATATTTGTGCGATGCGGCTGTATACTCCGTGCCCTGTCTCACGCCCGCAGCATGGCTGATATCCTCACTTTGCCCCTATGACCGCCGAAACCGTGTTGACCAATGCTCGCCTGGTCGCTCGCGATGATGTGATCGCGGGCAGCGTCGCGGTGCGCGGTTGCACATTGGCATCCGTCGACGATAGTCCGAGCGCATTGCCAGCGGCGCTCGATCTCGAGGGGGACTATCTTCTGCCGGGCCTGGTGGAGCTGCACACCGACAATCTCGAGCATCACTTCGTGCCGCGGCCCGGGGTCCGCTGGCCATCGCTCGCCGCGACCCTGTCGCACGATGCCCAGATCGCCGCAGCCGGAATTACCACGGTGTTCGACGCCCTCTTTGTCGGCGACATCCACGCCGACAGCGCCCGCCGCCGCGACCTGGCCGACATGGCCGATACGCTTGCCGAGGCGCAAGATGGCGAGATGCTTCGTGCCGAGCACCGCTTGCATGTGCGCTGCGAGGTCGCCTGCGCGACCCTGTCCGAACTGTTTGAGCCTTTCGAAAGCCATGCCCTGGTAGGGCTGGTTTCGCTGATGGACCACACGCCGGGCCAGCGCCAGTTTCAGGATCTCGCGCATTACCGCGCCTATTACAAAGAAAAATGGCATGTCAGTGATGCCGAGATCGATGCCTTCATCGCGAACCAGGATGCGCTTGCCGGCCGCTTCGCAATGCCCAACCGTCAGCGTATCGCTGCCCATTGCCGCGAGCATGGCCTGCCATTGGCAAGCCATGATGATGCGACGGCTGATCATGTGGCGGAAGCCAAGTCTCTCGGCGTCGGCTTGGCCGAGTTCCCGACCACGATCGTGGCGGCGAAGGCCGCCAATGCTGAGGGCATCGATGTGATCGCCGGTGCGCCCAATCTAGTGCGGGGGGAATCGCACTCGGGCAATGTTTCGGCGAGGGACTTGGGTCGTGAAGGTCTGGTCGATATCCTCTCGTCGGATTACATGCCGTCGAGCCTGCTCTACGGGGCTCTCGTGCTGCATGACGAGCTTGGTGTGGATCTCGCCAGTGCCGTCGCTACGGTGAGTCGCACGCCGGCTCGCGCGGTCGGTCTCGATGATCGCGGCGAGATCGCGCCGGGCCTGGCGGCGGATCTCGTGCGCGTGCGCACGGTGGGCGGCGTGCCCGTCGTGCGTGGCGTCTGGCGGCGTGGTATGCGGGTGGCGTAACAGGAGTAACTGGGTATGCGATTGATACGACTTGTCGGGCTGATGTTGGCCCTGTCATTCGCCATGGGCAGCGCGCGGGCGCAAGGGCTTTCGATCGGCCTCATCCCGGCTGAGAACAACGACGAGATGGTGGCGGCCTTCGAGCCCATGCGCGCCTATCTGGAGCAGCGCCTGGGCTCCAAGGTGCGCGTCTATACCGCGACTGATTACACCGGCATTATCGAGGCCATGCGCAAATCCCGCATCGACGTGGCCTGGTATGGGCCGATGTCCTATTACCTGGCCGAGCGCGAGGCCGGCGCGGAAGCCTTTGCGATTGGCATCCGACCGGGCGGCAGCGCCAAATATCACAGCATCATCACCGTGCCGGAGGACTCGGCGGCGCAAAGCCTGGAGGACCTGCGCGGCGGCACCATCGCCTTCGTCGATCCTGCCTCGACCAGCGGCGGGCTCATGCCGACTTTCGTGGTCAAGAGCATGACAGGCCTAATGCCTGAGGATTTCTTCGGCCGCGTCATTTGGGCCGGAACCCACGATGCCGCTCAGCTTGCCGTCAAGAACGGCACCGTCGATGCTGCTGCAGGAGCGGATATGATTTACGAGCGCATGCTCGACGCTGGCCTTATTACTGGCGAGAGCAACCGCATTCTGCTTACCTCCGATGCCCTGCCCGGTGCGCCACTGGCCTATCGTGGCAACCTGTCTGAAGCGAAGAAGGCGTGGCTGGTCGAGGCCTTCCTGGACGCACACAATCATACCGATGTCTCGGGGCTCGTCGGCACGGCGCGTTTCGAGCGCGCCGACCCGGCCGACTATGCGGTTATCCGCGATATGGTGATCGAGCTTGGCATTGCCGACGAGCAGCTCCTCGACTGAGCCCGCCATTGAAGTCGCGGGGCTTGCCAAGCGCTTCGGCAATGGCGTCGTGGCCCTGGCCGGTGTCGATCTCATCATAGAGGCCGGCAGCTTCGTCGTCGTGCTGGGGCCGAGCGGTGCCGGCAAGTCGACGCTGCTGCGCTGCATCAACGGGCTCGAGACACCGAGCGCCGGGGGCGCCGTCGTCGAGGGGCGGGCTGTCGACAGGCACAGCCTGCGTGCCATTCGCACGCGCGTCGCCATGGTCTTCCAGCGCTTCAATCTGGTTAGCCGGCTCAATGTCATGGCGAATGTGCTGTGCGGCCGTCTTGGCAAGCGCTCAACCTTGGCCAGCCTGTTCTACCTCATGCGCAAGGACGACCTCGATGTGGCGCGGCGCGCGCTCGACCGGGTGGGGCTGATCGACCGCGCCTGGGACCGTGCCGATCGACTTTCCGGTGGCCAGCAGCAGCGGGTCGGCATTGCTCGCGCACTCGCCCAGGAACCCACGATCATGCTGGCGGACGAGCCCGTCGCCAGCCTCGACCCGGCGACAAGCGAGGAGATTCTCGATCTGCTGAGCAAGATCCAGAAGCAGGGAATGACCATGGTGGTGAGCCTGCACCAGGTGGAGTATGCGCGCCGCTATGCCGAACGGATTATCGGGCTGAATGACGGCAGCGTGGTTTTCGATGGTCCGCCCGAGGCGCTATCGGACGCCGTTCTCGAAACCATCTATGGGCGCCAGAATGGCCGGACTAGCTTGGCCGACGGCTAGCGGCTGGCCGCCGCGCGCCATGACGGCAGCTGCCGTCGGGGTGGTTCTTGTGCTCGGCGCCGCCGCCCCGATGCTCGAGCTCGGCGGCAAGAGCTTTTTTGCCTCCCTCGGCCGTCTGTTCGAGTATCTGGGAAACATTCTTGCCGTTCCCGACTGGTCCTATGCGCCGACCGTGGCGGCGAAGATGCTCGAGACGATCGAGATGGCTTTCCTGGGCACGCTGATTGCGGTGGTATGCAGTCTGCCCCTCGGTCTTTTGGCGGCGCGTAACGCGACCCCGCACCCGGCAGTTTCGCATACGGTACGCGCGGCCATGACGACGATTCGCTCGCTGCCCGAATTGATGTGGGCGCTGTTCTTCGTGACCGCTGTCGGCCTGGGGCCATTGCCCGGCGTTGCTGCCATCGCCCTGGTCAGCGTCGGCTATCTCGGGAAGTTCCTGGCCGAGGCCATCGAGGCCGTGCCGGACGCGCCGGTCGAGGGCGTGGTGGCGCATGGCGCCAATCGCATGCAAGTGCGGTTTTATGCCCTGATGCCCCAGGCTTGGCCCGATTTTATCGCCGTCACGTTCTACGTCTTCGAACACAATGTGCGGGCGGCCACGGTGCTTGGCATCGTCGGCGCCGGCGGTATCGGCTATGACATGACCATGGCAATGCGGCTGTTCCGCTACGACCGCCTGGCCTTGATCGTGCTTGCCATCTACCTGGCGGTGACCATCCTCGATCGGCTTTCCGATCGCATTCGGGCGCGGGTGATATGAGCGATTTGCCCCCCCTGCCGCGCAAGCCGATCAATACCTTTCCCCTTTGGCTGGCGGCGCTGGCTGCGGTGTTCGTTGCAGCCACGCACGATTTGGAGATCGATTTTCGCGCCCTTGCCTGGGGCGCTTCGGACATGGCCGAGTTTATGGGGCGCTTCGGTGCGCCCGACTTCAGCCGCCTCGACCGCTATCTGATATTGATGGGCGAGACGGTGGCCATCGGGCTGTGGGGCACGGCGCTCGCCTTTCTCGGTGCATTCATCATCGCGCCATTTGCCGCTCGCAACCTCGCGCCGCATCCGCTGGTCTATCGAGGCGCGCGCGAGCTGTTGAACTTTCTCCGCGCCATGCCAGATCTCCTGTTTGCGATGGTGTTCGTGGCGGCGATGGGACTTGGGCCCTTGCCCGGCGTGCTGGCCATCGGCATGCATGTATCCGGCTTTCTCGGCAAGGTCTTTGCCGAGAACCTGGAGCGGGTGGATCCCGGCACCTACGAGGCCGTGCGTGCGTCCGGCGCCGGATTTCTGCAAACGGTGATGTGGGCCGGCTGGCCGTCGGTGCTGCAAGAAACGGTCGGCTATACGATCTTCATTCTCGACCGCAATATTCGCATGGCGGCGATCCTGGGACTGGTCGGTGCCGGCGGCATCGGCTTCGAGATCAAGACCACCATGGGCCTGTTCCAATATGATCAGGCGGCGGCGCTGATCCTGGTGGTCGGCCTGACCATCCTGGCCATCGACTATATGTCGTCCTGGGCGCGCCGCAGGGTGCGCTGATTTCCGTCGAAATTTGGCCATGATCCGCCGCTATGGTTCCCGTCATGTTGAGGATCTGGCTTGCTCTCATGCTGCTGCTGGCCGCCTGGCCGGCCGAAGCCCGGGACCGCGTTGCCGGCCTGGCAGCGGCGCGTGACAAGCTGACAGCCGAGCTGCTATCCGAGGACCTGTCGCTCGGCGCGCCGGTCTTCCTGCGGATTTTCAAGGAAACCGAAGAACTTGAAGTGTGGTTGCAGGCGGGCGACGGCTGGCAGCTCTTCAGAACCTATCCTATATGCCGATATTCCGGCGGGCTGGGCCCCAAGCTGCGTGAGGGCGACATGCGGACGCCCGAGGGCCTGTACAGCGTGCGCGCCGATCAGCTCAACCCCTACAGCAATTTTCATCTCGCCTTCAATCTCGGCTTTCCCAACGCTCATGACCGCGCCAACGGGCGCACCGGCAGCTATCTGATGGT
Organism: uncultured Rhodospirillaceae bacterium; assembly: GCA_964408735.1. Taxonomy (GTDB): domain Bacteria; phylum Pseudomonadota; class Alphaproteobacteria; order UBA7887; family UBA7887; genus UBA7887. Next base: position 6,801 of record CAYPAX010000058.1, read on the forward strand.
GCATGGGAGTTGCGCCTCGATCGGCTGTTACGCCATGACCGATGCCGGCATCGAGGAAATCTACGCGCTTGTCGAAGCGGCCTTGAATGGCGGGCAGAACCGCTTTTGGGTACACGCCTTTCCGGCCCGCCTGAGCGAGGATTGGCTCCAGGCCCAGCGCGACTCGCAATGGCACGCCTTCTGGCAAGACCTGAAAGTGTGCCACGATATTTTCGAGACGCGAGGCGACGTGCCCGCCGTCAGCGTGCGTGACGCCCGCTATGTTTGCCGCTGATCAAGGCTCCAGCACGTAGCGGCCGACGACCTTGCCGGCCTGCAGGTCGTCGAGCGCCTGGTTGGCCTCGTCGAGCGGGCGCGTGTGCACCGGCAGCGGCGGCACCTTGCCGGCGATGACGAGGTCCATCAGCTCGCGCATCTCGTCGAGGCGGCCGACATAGGAGCCGCGCACGCTCATCGCGGTCATCGGGAACATGGGCAGGGCCAATGCCAGCTTGTCGCCGTAGAGGCCGACGATCACATGCGTTCCGCCCTTGCGCAAACTGTCGATGCCGAAGCGCGACGAAGCCGGCATGCCGACGAAATCAAGCGAACCGGCGACGCCGCCTGCGGAAAGCTCGCGCACTTCCTCAAGCGCCTCGGCATCGGCGTTGTCGACGACCATTGTCGCACCGGCCGCCTTGGCAGCGGCACGTTTGTCCGCATCGATGTCGGCGACAATGATCTGCGCCTCGGACATGGCACGGGCGATATAGACGGCATTCAGGCCGACGCCACCGGCGCCGATGATCAGCAGATGGTCCTTGGCATCGAGCGGCCCGACCTTCCTGATGGCGCTGTAGGCGGTGATGCCGGAACAGGCATAGACGCAGGCAAGTGCGGTGGGCACGTCGCCATAGGGAATCAGGAAGCGGCCGTTGGGGACTAGAACGTGGTCGCTGTAGCCGCCGTCGACGCGGGCGCCGATGAATTTGGGCGTGCCGCAGAGGAAGCCGTTGCCGCCGCGGCAGAACTCGCATTCGCCGCAGCCGATCCAAGGGAATACGATGCGCTTGTCGCCGATCGATACGCCCTTGGCGTCGGGCCCGAGAGCCACCACTTCGCCGACGGTCTCGTGGCCGAGGGTCAGGGGCAACGCGGCACCACGCTTGCCGAATTCCAGCTTCTCGCCGCCGCCGAGATCGATATGGCCCTCGCGGATATGCACGTCGCTATGACAGACGCCGCACGCCGTGACACGAAGAAGCACCTCGCTTCCCTGCGGCTCGGGCGTCTCGCGCTCGGATAGTGTGAGGGGCTGTCCCCATTCGGTAACCTGATAGCTACGCATGATCCGCAGTGTACTCCCTGTTCTCAGTTCTTATTTTGATTTGCCACAGAATAGTGTGCGCATGGATTAGGCGTCGGCGTTACTCGGCTCATCGTCGCCTATATCGTCCGGTGCCGGCAGGCGGGCCATCAGCTCGACTTCGACGCCACTGCCCGTCGCACTGGTGGCAAGGGCCTTGAGGGCGACAGGATAACTGTCCGCGAAGTGAGGATAAAGGTCGACGAAGCAAGCTGCCATCTCGTCCAAACCGTGGTCGAGTTGCCGTTGCGCGAAGTGCTGCAACAGGAACCACAAGGGAAGGCAAACGCATAACGCCAGGGTAACAGCAACCGAGTCCGACTCGGCACCAAACCAGCTTTGTGCCGAGCCCAGCGCCAGCAGCCCGGCCAATCCAATGGGGATCCACCCGAGCATGCGCCCGGTCTTGCGCATCGATAACGTCTCGCGGTCTACCTGCACCAGAAACGCCGTGAAGGCGTCGTTTCCCTTGCTCGAAAGCATGTCTCGCCTCGCCTTGAGAAGCATGACGATATCGGGCGCTAGCTGACCATATCCGCCCATTCGCCGGCAAGGGTATGCAGACCTATATTCACCGGCGCTGTTGAGACTGCCAGTCGCTGTGCTATATGTGCACGCGCCGCAGGCTGATTCTAGAAAGGCTCGAAAGTACAGATGCCGTTAGATGTGAACGAAATCAACGCCCTCGTGGAAACCCAGGGCGGGTTCGTCGACGATGTGATGAAGGCGCTGGAGCGTTCGATCGTCGGACAGAAATACATGCTGGAGCGCCTGGTGGTGGGGCTGTTGGCCAATGGCCACGTACTTATCGAGGGCGCGCCGGGCCTGGCCAAGACGCGGGCTGCCGTGGCATTGGCTCAGGCCCTGCATGCGGACTATCAGCGCATCCAGTTCACGCCTGACCTGTTGCCGGCGGACCTCATGGGCACGCTGATCTATCAGCCGCAGTCGGGCGAATTCACGGTGCGCAAGGGCCCGGTGTTTGCCAATCTGGTGCTGGCCGACGAGATAAATCGCGCGCCGGCCAAGGTCCAGAGCGCGCTGCTCGAGGCCATGCAGGAAAACCAGGTGACCATTGGTGAGGACACCTTCAACCTGCCGCAGCCGTTCCTGGTGCTGGCGACGCAAAATCCCCTCGAGCAGGAGGGGACGTATCCGCTGCCCGAGGCGCAGGTCGATCGCTTCATGCTCAAGCTGAAGATCGATTATCCGGCGCGCGACGAGGAGCTCGAGATCCTTGAGCGCATGGCCACCACGGCGAAGGAGGCACCCCTGGAGCCGGTGGTCGATACCGATGCCATTGTTGCGGCGCGCAAGGTGGTCGACCAGATCTACGTCGACGACAAGATTAAGAGCTATATCGTCGATATCGTTCACGCGACACGCGAGCCGAGCGAACACGGGCTCGATATCGGCCCCTATATCGACTTCGGCGCCTCGCCGCGTGCCTCGATCTATCTTGCGCTGGCCGGTAAGGCCTACGCATTTATCCATGGGCGCGGTTATGTGACGCCCCAGGATATCAAGTCGATCGGGGCAGACGTTCTGCGTCACCGTGTCCTGATTACCTACGAAGCCGAAGCGGCCGACATCACCGCCGAGGACCTGATCCAGCAGATCTTCGACCGCCTGCCCGTCCCCTAGACGGCATCCAGGGTTAGTCCGCCATGCTGCCGGTCGAGGTTTTCAAGCAGGTCCGCCAGGTCCATATCCGCACGCGTCGTCTGGTCGACGGTATTTTTGCCGGCGAATATCACAGCGTATTCAAAGGCCGTGGCATAGAATTCGCCGAAGTGCGTGAATACATGCCCGGCGACGATATCCGCACGATCGACTGGAACGTCACCGCGCGTGTCGGCCAACCGTTCGTTAAACAATATGTCGAGGAGCGCGAGCTTACCGTCATGTTGCTCGTCGACATGAGCGCATCCGGGCAGTTCGGCACGGTCTCCCGCCTGAAAAGCGAGATCGCGACCGAGCTCAGCGCCGTCATTGCGCTCAGCGCCATCACCAATAATGACAAAGTCGGGATGGCACTTTTTACCGACAAGGTCGAGAAGTTCATTCCGCCGCAAAAGGGTAAGAATCGCGCTCTCAGGCTGATACGCGAAGTGCTGACCTTCGAGCCTGAGAGCAAAGGCACCGATATCGGCAAGGCGATGGAGTACCTTCACACGGTGACTCACAGGCGCTCCGTGGTTTTTGTCATTTCCGATTTCTTTGGCGATTCGTTCGACAAGCCGTTGCGCCTTCTGCACCGCCGCCATGACGTCATACCCGTCTGCCTTATCGACCGTCGTGACATGGAGCTGCCGGCGGTCGGTTTCGTGCGCCTGCATGATCTGGAAAGCGGACAGGAAGTTCTGGTCGATACCGACAGCGCGGCAGTTCGAGCACACTTTGCTGAGTCCCGACGCAAGGCCGCTCAGGACAGGAAGCGGATGTTCCGGTCGATGGGCCTTGATTCGGTCGACGTGCATACGGACGAAACCTATGTCGGCCCGCTAATGCGCTTCTTCCGGAGACGCGAGCGCCGCCTCGGCGAAGGGCGATGATCGAGCAACTGCATAAGGAGAACCGATCAGCATGAGGCTGGAAAGCCCGTTCATGCTGTTGCTGTTGCTCCTGGTGCCGCTTCTCTTTCATTTTTCACGGCGCTTTGGGCGGCAAGCGACGGTCGATTATCCGAGGGTGGGTGAGCTTGCCGGGTTGACTCCGACATTCATGACCCGACTGCGTATAGTGCTGCCCTATCTGCGGCTGCTGGCGCTTATTCTCTGTATCGTGGCCTTGGCGCGGCCGCAGTGGGGGCAACAGGTCACGCGGATCTATCGCGATGGCATCGGTATCGTCATGGTGGTCGACATTTCCAGCAGCATGGCGGCGCTGGACTTACAGATCGGTGACGAGCCGGCCAACCGCCTCGAGGTGGTGAAGGAAACCTTTCGCGCGTTCGTCACCGGCGAAGAGGGCACGGACTCGAGCGACGACGAAGCGATGCCCTTTGGCCGCGAGGGCGATATGATCGGCATGGTCACATTCGCCCGCTTCAGCGACAATTTGAGCCCTCTCACGCTCGACCATGAGGCTTTGCTCGGCGCCTTGGAAGAAGTCACCATCGTGCAATTGCCCGAGGAGGACGGCACGGCCATCGGAGATGCCATGATCATGGGCGCCGAGGTTCTGCAGCGCGCCGGGGGCAAGAGCAAGGTCATGCTGCTGTTGACGGACGGCAGCAACAATGCCGGCAATACGGACCCCGTCGAGGCGGCGGTGGCCGCCAGCGCCTTGGGCGTCAAGGTCTATACCATCGGCACGGGCACGCGCGGCACCGCCATGACACCGATACGCGACAGTGACGGCGCGGAGCCGCGATTGGCGCCGGTTCAGGTGTTCATCGACGAACACACCCTGACCCAGATGGCGACGACGACCGGCGGGCAGTATTTCCGCGCGACCGATGGCGAGGCCCTGGGCGAAATCTACAGCGAGATCGATCGCCTGGAAAAATCGACCAATATTGCCGAACAGTATCAGCGCTATCTGGAGGGCTATCCCTTCCTCTTGTTCGCGGCCCTGGCCTTGCTGGTGTTCGAAGGTGTGCTGGTCAATACGCGCTTGCGGGCTTTGCCATGACGCTCGGTCAAGTGGAGCTTGCAGCCCTGCTTTTGCTGGTCCCCGTGCTGGCGGGCTTCTATTTCTGGGGTTTCCGGCGCAGGCGCCAGGCGCTGTCGGCCTTTGTCGCCCTGTCCGTGGCGCCGCGTCTGGTGGGCAGCTATAGCTGGACCAGACGTGCCGCTAAGGCCGCATGCTTTGTTGCGGCTGTGGGCTTTCTCGCGATCGCCCTCATGCAGCCCCAGTGGGGCAAGGATCTCGAGGATACCTCGCGCCGTGGCCGCGACATTTTCATATTGCTCGACGTCAGTTTGAGCATGCTGGCGGAGGATGCCGATCCCAGCCGCCTGGAAGCGGCCAAGGCCGGAATCGCCTCCTTTGTCGATGCCATGCGCCAGTACGGCGGCAATCGGCTTGCCTTGGTCAGCTTTGCCGGCCGCGCCAGCCTGCAAAGCCCGCTCACCCTCGACTACGATTTCTTTCTCAATCGCTTGGCCTTGGTAAGCCCCGAAAGCGTGGATCGCCGGGGCAGCTCGCTCGGCAGTGCCATCCAGAAGACGCTGTACGGCTTTGGCGCGATCGACCCCACCTACACCGACATCATCGTCGTCAGCGACGGCGAGGATCACGGCAGCGGTCCGATCGACGCCGCCAAGACGGCCGCCGACGAGGGGGTCAGTGTCTACACCGTCGGCGTGGGGGATGCGAGCGAGGGTGCGCGCATACCCATCGAGAGCAGCGGCGGCCAACGCAGCTATATGCGCTTCGAAGGCCAGGACGTGGTGTCGGTGATGAAGGAAATGGTGCTGCGGGATATGGCGCGTCTCGGCGATGGCACCTATGTGCGGTCGCGTACCGATCCGGTGGATTTCATCAGCCTTTACGAGGATCATATCGCCGGCAAGGCACAACGCGATTTGGAGACCTCGGCAAGTGAGGCCTTGATACATCGCTACCATTGGTTCGTAATACTGGCGGTCATGTTCCTGGCGCTGGAAATGGTAATCAGAGAGCGGCCGACGCCGGTTGAGGAGGTCTGACCCATGCGAGTCGCTATTGCTCTAGTTGCCGCTTTGGTGTGGATGCCCTCGGCTGTGTCCGCCCAAGGTGTTGACATCGAGTCGCCCTACGATGCCGTGCCGCTGGCAAATCAGGCATACGAAGAGGAGATGTATCGCGACGCGGCGGATCTCTACGCCATCGCGCTGGCCGACCTGCCGGATGCGCCGGAACTGCATTTCAACCAGGGCAATACCTACTTCAAGCTCGGGGACCTGGCGCAGGCGACTGCGGAGTATATGCGCGCGCTGGAAACCGAGTCGCGCCCTTTGGCGGCGCAGATCTATTACAATCTCGGCAACGTGCATTACCAGCGTACGATAAATGCTATGCGAACGTTTCGGGATGCCGTAGCGCCGCTGCGTGAAGCGATGCAGAGCTATCGCGATGCCCTGGCGCTTGATCCCGACCTGGTCGATGCCATGTACAATCTGGAGCTTGCCGATCGCCTGTTCGACGAGCTGTCCAAACAACGCGTGGAGCCACAAGCCAACCCGCGCATTCGCGAACAGTCGACGTCGGCTAGCCAAGCCCAACTTTTCAATGAAGAGGCCGGCGACAAGCCCACCGAAAGCCAGGATGAAGAGGCGGAAGCCAATGCCGATGCCGCAGGCGAGCAAGGCGAGGCTGCGTCCCAGGGACAGCCGCCGGACGACCAGGGTGCTCAGGCCGATCCCGATGGCGCGCAACGCGACATGTCGGCCGAAGAGGCGCAGGAGATGGTCGACCTTGTGCGTGACAAGGCGCGTGCCGCCGAAGCCATGCGTCAGCAATGGCGCCAGGCGCGCATGCGCGACTCCGCCGCCGAAAAGCCTTGGTAGGGCGGCCCTTTCGAAGGAAGATTTCCTCATTCCATAAGGCGCTATCTCTCATCGGCCGGCCATGAACATTCTTTTCATTCACCAGAATTTCCCGGCCCAATACCGCCATGTGGCGCTGTCCTATGCCCGCGAGGGTGGCCACGGCCTGGTCGCTATCGGCAAGTCCACGGCTGGGCGGGTGCGTGGCGTTCGCAATGCGCTCTATACCCTGCGTGAGGGTAGCGGTGTGAGCGCGAACCCGTTCGTGCGCGACTACGAGGGCAAAGTGCGACACGGGCAGGCCGTCTTCCGTGTGGCGAGCGCATTGAAGCAGAAGGGCTATCGCCCGGATGTGATCGTCGCCCATCCGGGCTGGGGGGAGGACATGTATGTGGGTGATGTCTATCCCGGCGTGCCGCGGCTACTCTACGCCGAATTCTTTTACCACGCCCAGGGCGCGGACGTGAACTTCGATCCCGAATTCCTCGGCTCGGACGTGGACAATGCACGGGTGCGCAGCCGCAATGCGGCGCAATTGGTGAGCCTGGAAAGCGCCGAATGGGGGCTCAGTCCCACGCAGTGGCAACGGGCGCAATATCCAGAATTCTTTCGCTCCAGAATATCGGTGCTGCATGATGGCATCGATACCGAAGCCGTGGTGCCGGATCCCTCCGCGCTCTGGCGTTTGGCGGACGGGCGCGAACTCAGCCGGGACGACGAGGTCGTGACCTATGCCGTGCGCAATCTCGAGCCCTATCGCGGCATTCATCACTTCCTGCGCGCAGCCCGGCTGATCCTCGAGCAGCGGCCTAATGCCCATATACTGGTGGCCGGGGGAGACGAAGTAAGCTACGGCCGGCGGTTGCCGGAGGGAAAGAGCTATCGCGAGCTCTTCCTCGAGGAAGCGCCCATCGACAGCGGGCGCATTCACTTCCTTGGCCGGCTACCGTACGGCGATTATCTGAAAGTGCTGCAGGTCTCGCGCGCCCACGTCTATCTGACGGTACCCTTCGTGCTCTCCTGGTCGATGCTGGAGGCCATGGCCTGCGAGTGCCTGATCGTAGGATCGGATACGCCGCCGGTGACGGAAGTGTTGGAAGATGGCGTGAATGGCGTTTTGGTGGACTTCTTTTCACCCGACGAGATCGCGACACGCGTCTGCGAGGTTCTGGCGGCACCGGAGAAGTTTGACGGCCTGCGTGCCGCTGCACGCCAGACCATTCTCGAGCGTTTCGCGCTGGCCGATTTGTTGCCACGCCACCGGCTTCTGATAGAGACCCTTGCCAGAGGCGAGACGCCGGCAGCTTAACGTGTCCCGCGCCAGAGCCAGATACCGACACATGCGGTTACTGTGCCGAAGATGGCAAAGGCGAGACCATAACTGCCCGACAGAGTGACGATGGTGCTGAACAGGGCCGGGCCGATCACGACACCGAGAAAACTGAAGGCGACCGTGCCGCCGGTTGCCACGCTCACCCGGTCTGCCGGCACGGAGCGCACGATTTCCGCGAGATAGACGCCGGGCCAGCCCGCCGCGACGAATCCCACCAGTGCCGACATGGCGAAGACCGAGAGCAAGGGCCAACTCGGGTCAAGCTGCGCCACAAGGAGGCTTACGGCGGTCATGCCGATGCCGACAAAGGCCAATAGTCTGCGCGCCGGAAGCCAGTGATCGCTGACCCAGCCCAGGGTCAGGCGTGCCAGAATTCCAGCTGTCTGCAGCGTTGCGAAGGCCTGGCCCGCGGTGATCAGGTCGAGGCCGCCGCGATCGACGAGAAAGGCGCTGAAAATGGCGAAGATGGAGGATTGCAGTGCTGCGAAGCCGAAGGCTGCCATGGTCAGGCCGCGCAGCGCCGGGTCGCGTGCTGCTCCAATGATGGCCGTGAGCGGCGAGCGCAATGAAACGGCAACAGTGGGGTCGCGGTCGTCGTCGAGGCGGCTGCGCAAAGGACGTATCACAAGGGACGTTGCCGCGACCACGACGGCAATCGTGACGACGGCGGCTTGCCAGCCGAAGGCGGTTGCGAGCACTGGCGCGAGCAAGCCTGCAAACAGGCCGCCGATCGGAACCGCGCTTTGCTTGGCGGAGAACACGACGCCGCGGCGCTCGGGCGGTGTCACACGCGCCAGGATGTGACTTGCCGCCGGGGTTGCCAAGCCATAGCCCATGCCAGTCACGACGCTGAAAATGAGGATCGCGACTAGCGGCCCGCTGGCGCTTACCGCCAGCGCGGCCCCGGCCACGATAAGTGCTGCCTGGCTGCAGCGGATGGGGCCGATGCGGCTGACCAGCGTGCCGCCAAGCGCCGTACAGAATATTGCTCCGGCAAAAACCAGGGAGGCGTAGATGCCGATAAGGCTGGAACGCAAGCCGTAGGTTTCGGCGAGCACAGGCGACAGGACGGGCAGGGCGCTTACGGCCATGGCGACCATGGCCTGCACCAACATGGTCGCGGCAAGGGGGCCGGCAACGGGTTTCATGGCGACGTCGCGAGGGAACAATTGACCGGCCATCGCAGAACCGCTAGGGGTGGGGCATGACAGATCTGACCACCTATGCTGCGCCAGTCGCGGCACGGCTGATCGCTTCGGGGGAAACCGTTGCGGTCAGCGAATCGTCTGGCGGCGGCCTGATTTCCGCTTCGCTGTTGGCTGTGCCGGGCGCTTCCGCCTACTTCCTTGGCGGCGGGGTGGTCTACACGCTGGCCGCGCGGGGTGCCTTGTTGCCAGATCCGGGTTCCGCCCTGGACGGCGTGAGAAGCGCGTCGGAGCCTTATGCGCTGTGGCTTGCCCGGACCATGCGCGAGCATCTTGGCAGCACCTGGGGGTTGGCAGAGACGGGCGCATCGGGGCCGACCGGCAATCGCTATGGCGATGCGCCGGGTCATACCTGCATTGCGGTGTCCGGTCCGCGGGGAAAGGTGGTCACGGTCGAGACCGCCAGGGCCGATCGCCAAGCCAACATGTGGGCCTTCACCAAGGCGGCACTGTCGCTGCTGGGGACGGTGATGGAAGGCGGCGATTGATCAATCCGCCGCCTGAGACAACCAACGCTCACGATTGGGCCAACGCTGCACGAGATCGAGAAAGAGAGGATCGACGTGCTCGGCCCGGTCGGCGGCATCCTCTGCCAGGGCACCCGGTGCATCGTCGTAGCTCAGCATCGATATGTCGTCCATGCGCGACGGGTATAGCCGTCCGTCGAGATGGTCGCACTCATGCTGCAACAGCGCCGCCCAGGTGCCATGTGCCTCCACAGTCATGCTCTCTCCCGAAAGTGTCTGATAGGCAAGGGAAATTCGGGGATAGCGGGGAACCTTGCCGTGCAGGCCGGGTATTGAAAGGCAACGCTCCCAGACTGGGACGGTCTCGTCCGTCAACGGCGTGATTTGCGGATTTACCAGCACCGTCCAATCCACAGGCTCTATGCCGGAGCCTGCCGGTATGCGCGCGGCGATCATTCGATAGACGACTAGGCGCTTGCTTACGAAGACTTGTGGCGCGGCGATGCCGCTGGCGCCGATATGCGCCAAGGTCTCGCGCATGTCCTCGGCAAGCTCGGCGACATCCGGGCTGGTCGGATCCGCGATCGGCTCGGCGATCTTTCGCAGAATGGGGTGTCCCATCTTGGCGATTTGACGAACGGCCATGGTGTTGGCTCCTTCAAACCGGCGGGCGCTTGTCGGCCCAGGGTCGTGCCTTTTCGAAAGCGGCCGCGGCCTGCAACACCGTGAGGTCGGCAAAGCGCCGGCCAACGATTTGTAGACCAACAGGAAGGCCGTCCTTGGTGAAGCCGCAAGGCACGGAGGCAGCAGGGTTGCCGCTGAAATTGAAGGGATAGGAAAACTCGGCCCAGCTGACCCAATCCCAGGGGTGTTGCGGCCAATGCTCGGGCTGCAGGCGATCCGCCGGGAAAGCCGCCACGGAAACCGCAGGCGTCAGCATCAGGTCGCATTGCTCGAAGGTCCGGTGGATTTCCTCGACATAGGTGATCTTTCGCTGGCGCGTATCGAGGTAGTCTTCGAGGCTATGGCCCCTGCCGAACTCCATGCAGGCGAGCAAGCCCGGGTCCATGCGATCCTTGTATTCGTCGAGCAGGGGCGCGAAGGCCTGCTCGTGGGCCGCCCAAAGAAATCGGATCAGCTCGGGGCCGTCAGGCCCGAATGATGGCACCACTTCCTCGACCCGGCAGCCCAGATCGCTGGCGAAGACATCGACGGCGGCGGATACCAGCTCGGCGATCTCGTCATCGACGCGGGCGTGGCCGAGATCGGGGCTGTAGGCCACCTTGAGATTGGCGACGCCGTCGCCGAGGTGCAAAGGATAGGCCTCCGGCGGCGCCTCCAGCGAGGTGTGGTCCCAGGGGTGCGGTCCGGCCATGACTTCCAGCATCAAGGCGGAATCCGCGACGGTGCGGGTCATCGGGCCGATATGAGAGGACTGGTCGTTATTGGGGACAGGCCAGTTCGGCACCCGCCCATAGGTTGGCTTGAGGCCGAATATTCCGGAAAAATGCGACGGCATGCGGATCGACCCGGCGCCGTCCGAGCCTTGGTGCAACGGTCCGTATCCCGCGGCAGCCCCGGCCCCGGCACCGGCTGACGATGCGCCCGCGTTGTAGCCCTTCTTCCAGGGATTGGAGGTTATCCCGGTCAACGGGCTATGGCTCACGCCCTTCCAGCCGAACTCGGAGGTCGTGGTCTTGCCGAGCACGATGGCGCCGGCCTGCTTGAGCCGTGTCACGCAGGGGGCATCCGTATCCGGCACCACGCCTTTATGGCTGAAGGAGCCGCGTTCCGTGGCAATACCCTCCGTGACGACAAGGTCCTTGATGGTCACGGGGATGCCATGCAGGGGCCCAAGGGCGACGCCATCGGCGACATCCTTCTCGGCCTTGCGCGCGGCATCCATGGCGGCGTCCGCCGTCAATGTCGCGAAGGCATTTATGTCAGGCTCGAGGGCTTCGATGCGGGCAAGCACCGCCTCCATGAGCTCGACCGGCGACAGTTTCTTGTCGCGGATCAGCGCGGCAAGCTCGGTCGCCGGCGTGTAGCAAAGGTCGGTGTCGGTCATCCGCGCTTTCTCCCTGGAGGCATCTTCTTGTGCGACAGCTCGCGTGTCTCGGCGGTAATGATGTCGAGCACGGCGGGCTGGCCCTCGCTCGTCGCGTTCCGTGCCCTGTCAAGCGCCGGGCGGATCTCTGCCGGCTTGGTCACCACCTCCGCATGGCAGCCGAGCGCACGTGCCAGCGCTGCGTAATCGCCGTGCTGCGTTGCGGAATCGAAGCGCTTGATGGATTCCGGGATATTCTTGTCGTAGCCGCTGAACACGGAATCGTGCTTGATCACCGTGATCGTGCCGATGTTGTTGCGCGCCGCGGTCTCCAGGTCCATCCCCGTCATGCCGATGGAGCCGTCGCCCATGACATTGACGACGGTCTTGTCCGGGTTGGCGATCTTGGCGCCCATGGCGAGGCCGAGCGAGAAACCGAGTTGCGAGGACTGTCCCCAGCCAAGATAAGAGCGCGGCGTTGTAGATTGGTAGAAGACGCTCTGAATATCGCGCGAGGCGCCCGACTCGTGGGTGATCATGGTGTTGTCGGGGTCGAGCCCGGCCCATAGCTCGCGGAACATGCGATAGCCGTTGATGGGCTCGGAATCGTCGCTGAACAGCGGCTCGAACTCTGCCAGCCAGGCCGCTTTCGTCTTGGCGAGCCGCGCCTCGGCCGCGGCCCGCTTCTCAGCCAGACCACCATCGCCGATACGTTTGCGCAGCTCCGCTGCCAGCTGTTCGAGGAACAGCTTCGCATCGGCAATCACGCCCGTAGCCGCGGCATAGTCCTTGTTGATATCGCCGGCATCGACGGTGACGTGGATGATGGTCTTGCCGTCGGGCACCACCCGGGTGAACGCCGCATGGCTGAGGCTGGTGCCGACCGCGAGCAAGGTGTCGCAGGCATCGAGCTCTTCAACCACCATCGCAGTTGCTGCCAGACCGCCCATGCCGGCGGAAAGCGGATGGGTCTCGGGAAAGGCGCTCTTGCCCTGCAAGGTCGTCTTCACAGGAGCGCCGAGCAGCTCGGCAACATTTTTCAGGGCTTCATAGGCCTCAGCGAAATGGACGCCCTGGCCGACCCAGATCAGCGGCCGCTCCGCTGCCAGCAGTCGGTCGGCAGCTTCCTCCACGGCACCCTGGTCGGCGGCGGAGCGCAGGCGCGGAACGGGCGTGTAATCGATCTCGCCATCCCAGTCCATGTTGCAGACGTCGCCCAGCACCTCGAGCATGACCGGGCCCGGCCGGCCGGAGCGCAAGGCGGTGAAAGCGCGTCGAACATAGTTCGGCAACTGGTCCGGCACTATCAGCTTTTGCGACATCTTGACGGTAGCTGCGTAGTTTCTGGCACTGTCGAACATGGTCGGCGTGTCGAGATAGCGCAGCCCCGGATGGCCGGGAAGGAAGAGGATGGGCACCGAGTCCGTATAGGCGTGGGCGACGCCGGCAAAGGCGTTTTCCGACCCCGCCATTCCCTGGACCGTAATGGTGCCGATCTGACGCCCGTTGGTCGAGCGTGACACGCCGTCGGCCATATTTCCCGCCACGCGCTCCTGTCGCGCGACGATGCTGGGCAGACCTGCCCGGGACATCGGCTCCATTACCGGGCTGAAGGGATAGCAGAAACACTGCGTCACGCCTTCCTTCTGCAGCATGCTCACCAACGCGTCGCCGACGTTCATCTCAATCCCTCCCCAAGTGTCATTGTTCTGTTCTCAAGCGGCGCGGGCGCGCCCCGAAGATGTCTCGATCGTACCCAACAGGCTCTCACGCTCGCCGTCTGCGGCTTTCATCGCCTGTTCCTTGATATGGCCAAAGCCGCGAATTTGCTCCGGAATTTCCGCCAAGGCAATTGCTGTGGCAAGAGAGTCCTGAGAGAGCGAAGCCGCGAGTTGCTCTATGTCGGCGATATAGCGGTCGCGCAACGCCCGCTCGGCGCGGCGCTCCGCCGTCCAGCCGAAGACATCGAGACGGCTGCCGCGCAGTCCCTTCATGCCGGCCAGCAACTTCATCACGCTGCCCATCCACGGCCCGTAGGAGCTCTTGCGCGGCAGCCCGGTGTGCGGATCGCGCCGCGATAAAAGCGGCGGTGCCAAATGATAGCGAATGCTGTAGTCGCCGCTGAAGGTCTGCTTCAGCTGGTCGGCGAAACTTGCCTCGCGATGCAGCCGCGCAACTTCGTATTCGTCCTTGTAGGCCATGACCTTGAAGGCGTTGCGTGCGACCGCCGTGGCAAAGTCCGTATTGCCGGTGCCAAGCTTTGCCTCCGCCTGCTGGGCCGCTTCAACCAAGGTGCGGTAGCGGCCGGCGTAGTCGGCATCCTGATACGCGGTGAGAGCGTCGGCGCGGCGCGCGACCGTGTCTTCGAGGCTTTCCGCATGCGCTTGCTCAGTCGCCGTGGGCATTAATGCCGCGACCGTGTCGGGCTTTGCCGCGGCCAAGCGGCCAAGCCGGAATGCCAGCAGGTTGAACGGCACCGCAACGGCGTTCACGGCAATGGCCTGCTCGATGGCGGAAACGGAGAGCGGTAGGCAGCCTCGCTGAAAGGCGAAACCGATCATGAAGCTGTTGGCGCCGATGGTATCGCCGGTCAGCGCCAGCGCGATGCGGGTGGCATCGACAGTATGGGTATGGTCGGCGCCGACGTGATCGGTGAGGCCCTGTACAAGCAGGCTGCCGTCGACGGCCAGGTCGCGGGCGAGCTGAAAAGCGGGCGTTGGTGTCACATCGGCATTGACCACGGCGTGGGTCTGATCGGGCTCGACGGCATGCAAGGCCGAGGGTGCCACCGCGGCCACCAGGTCGCAGCCGAGCAACAGGTCCGCTTCGCCGAGGCCGACGCCGTGGGAGACTTCGGCGCCGGGTGCTGCGCTGATTTTCAGGTGGCTGTAGACCGCGCCGTTCTTTTGGCTGAGGCCGGTCATGTCGAAGATCGACACGCCTTTGCCTTCGAGGTGCGCGGCCATGCCGAGAACGGCCGAGATGGTGACCACACCGGTGCCGCCGATGCCGGCCACCAGCATGCTCCACTCTTCGTCGAGCGCCGGCCCTGCCGGCTCGGGCAGGTCATCGAATACGCCAGCGGGAAGCTCGGCGACGTCCGGCCGGCGCAGGTCGCCGCCCTCGACCGTGACGAAAGCGGGGCAGAAGCCCTCGAGGCAGGAATAGTCCTTGTTGCAGCTCGACTGGTCGATCTTGCGCTTGCGCCCGAATGGCGTCTCGACCGGGTGGATCGAGACGCAATTGGCCTTGGTCGAGCAATCGCCGCAGCCTTCGCATACAAGGGGATTGATGAAGGCGCGCTTATTCGGATCTGGGAAGGCGCCGCGCTTGCGCCGCCGGCGCTTCTCGGCCGCGCAGGTCTGTTCGTAGATAAGGACCGTGGTGCCGGGGATATCACGCATGCGCCGTTGCACGGCATCAAGCTCGTCGCGGTGATAGACGCGGGTGCCGCTAGGGAGCTCGTAGAGGCCACGAAATTTCTCCGGCCGGTCGGAAACGATGGCCAGATCCTTGACGCCCTCGGCATGCATCTGCTCGGCGATCTCGGCCACTGTCAGGCCGCCCTCGACAGGCTGTCCGCCGGTCATCGCGGCGGCATCGTTGTAGAGGATCTTGTAGGTGATGTTGGCGCCGGACTGGACGGCCGCGCGCACCGCCAGCGAGCCGGAATGGGTATAGGTGCCGTCGCCGAGGTTCTGGAAGATGTGGTTGGTCTCGGTGAACGGTGCCATGCCGGTCCAGGTGACCCCCTCGGCGCCCATATGGGTGCCCAGCATGGTGCGGCGCTCGGGCACCAGCACGGCCATGCCATGACAGCCGATGCCCCCCATGGCCATCGAGCCGTCGGGGGTTTTCGTCGAGGTGTTGTGGGGACAGCCGGAACAGAAGAACGGCGAGCGCACGGCGCTGTCGCCGATGCCCGGCAGATTGCGCCCGATGCGGCTGCGCAGGCGCGTCCAGCGGGCCTCACAGTCCTCGTCCATGAGATCGCAGGCCTGCATGCGGCTCGCCACCTTGTCGGCGACAGTCGCCGCCTCGATCTGGTCGTCGATCGGCAGCAGAGGGTTGCCTGCGCCATCGGTCTTGCCGCTGATGCGCGGCCGGTTGGGCATGTCGTAGAGCATGGCGCGCGCCTGCTCTTCCATGAAGGAGCGCTTCTCCTCGACGAACATGAGTTCATCGCACTCGCTCGCGAAGGCTTTCAGCCCTTCAGGCTCGAGCGGCCAGATCATGGCGACCTTGTAGACGCCGATGCCGCGCTCCTTGGCGGCCGCGTCGTCGATGCCGAGCGAGCGCAGGCCCGCCACGGTATCGAGATAGGCCTTGCCGGCGGTGACGATGCCGAGGCGGGTCGGCCGCTCGGCGCCGAAGCGCACGCCATCGAGCTTGTTGGCCCGGGCATAGGCTTGGGCGCGCGGAATCTTATATCGCGCGAGGCGCTGGTCCTGACCGATCGGGTCGTATTCCATGCGGATATGCACGCCGCCTTCGGGCATCGGCGCGTCGTCCGGCAGCGTGATGCTGACCCGGCCCGGATCGACCGAGGTGGTCTCCGTCGCGATGATGGTCTCGTTGACGGTCTTGAAGCCCACCAGCGTGCCGGAAAAGCGGGACATGGCAAAGCCGTGCAGGCCGAGGTCAAGCAATTCCTGCACATTGGCAGGGTAGAGTATCGGAATGCTGTTCGCTGCCAGGGCCTGGTCGGACTGGTGGGCGATGGTCGAGGACTTGCCCGGGTGGTCGTCGCCATAGACCAGCAGCACGCCGCCATTGGGGTGAGTGCCGGCATAGTTGGCGTGCTTGAACGGGTCGCCCGAGCGGTCGACGCCGGGACCCTTGCCGTACCAGATGCCGAACACGCCATCGACCTTTCGCCCGGGCACGAAGTCGAGCTGTTGCGTGCCCCACACCGCGGTAGCCGCCAGATCCTCGTTGAGGCCCGGCTGGAAGAGAATGTCGTGTTGTTTCAGATGCGCCGCAGCCTGCCACAAGGCACCGTCATAGCCGCCCAGGGGGGAGCCACGATAGCCCGAGATGAAGCCGGCAGTGTTCAAGCCCTGGGCGCGGTCGCGCTCGCGCTGCATGAGCGGCAGCCTGACCAGTGCTTGCACGCCGGACAGGAACACCCGTCCGCTCGCGGCCGTGTACTTGTCTTCGAGGCTTACCGTGGCCAGACCGTCGCCATCCATATCTCGATCCTCTGCCGATTTTGGCTATTTCGTCTCCGCGGCGGAGTGTAGTCAACAGCGCGCGCCGCCGCCATAGCCCTGGCTTGGGCGGTGCCATGCGCGTGGCACTGGTCTCTAGCGGTTGGCGCGCCGCCGCCGCCAATAGGCCCCGGTCATGCCGGCGGCGACACTTAGGCCGAGGGTCGGGGCGATAACCGGCAGCATGGGGCCGCCGGCTGCCGTAATGGCGAAGCTGCTGCCCCAGATCAGCGTCAATGCCGCCGTAGCCATGGCAAGCGAGGCTGTCAGTGATCGCGAAATCGTGGCAGCCGCGACACCTGCGGCAGCCGCCAGCAACACCAAGAGCCCCACCCCCATGCCGCCAACGGCCGGGTGGCTGCGGCGCTCCAGCATTTGGTCGAGGGCATGGGCGTGGACGACGACGCCTGCCATGTCCTCGCCGCCGGCGGTCGAATGCGGCGTGCGGATGCGGTCGCTATGGGCAAGATCGGCACCGATCAGGGCGATCTTGCCGGCCAGCCACGGCTCCGGCAGCAGGGTGACGGTTTCCGCGGGATAGCTCGCGAATGGCTGCGACCCGTCGTCGGGCGGTGGGCGGTAGGCAAGCGCGAAGGGGCCGGCAGGCACTTCCTGGCCGAGCGTCTTGACGATGGCGGCGGCGAAGGAAAGCTCTGGGCCATGGGGACCACTACGCCGGGGTGCGTAGTTGCGGACAATGCCGTCATAGGCATCGCGGGGAAGGCCGGCAAAGCCTGTCTCGATATTGGCGGTTGCCAGGTCCAGATAGCGAACCTGACTCTCGGTCAAGCCATCGCGCGCACCGGCGCGGATGGCGACGATCGGCGTCTTTGCCGCACTGAGCGCGGCGGCGAGGGCGGCGTCCTTGTCCGGCTCGGTCGCCTGGTCGAAGAGAATATCGATGCCGATGGCCGAGGCACCCGAGGCGTCCAATGCGGTAATCAGATCGGCGAGAAAGGCGCGGTCGACAGGGGAGCGGTAGGTGAAACGCTCCAGGGTGGCCTCGGTGATCGCAATGACGACGATCTGGCGATCCTGGGGCATTGCCGGTGTCAGCATGGTCAGGCGCAAGTCGGAGAGAATGTTCTCGGCGCCGCCGACGAAAGGCAGCCAGCGCTGGCTGGCGACCACCAGGCTCGCCGCCAGGGCCAGGATCGCCAACAGGCTGGTGGCGTTGCGTCGGCTGATTCCTTGCAAGGCTGCTACCGCTCCCGCGCGCTCTCCACGTTCCAGAACAGCTGCACCGGCGCCCTGATCAGGCCGCGCAGATGGTCGCGATAGGCGACCGGATTGCGCCATTGGCCGAAGGTGGCGTGGGTGACGACCTCATAGGCGCGGGCCTGGACGGCATCTGCCAGGCGCTTGCGCTCATCCGCATCGCTCTCGCGCGCGAAGGCATCGCGCAGGCGCTCGATCTCGGCATCGCAGGGCCAGCCGAACCAGGCGCGCTCCAGGCAGCCGGCGCCGATCACCGCATTGCTCACGGGATCCATGACATTGCCGGTGATGGCCCAGGTGTGGAAGAGGTTCCAGCCGCCTTCGCCGACCGGCTTGCTGATGGCGCGGCGCGAGGTCAGGGTGCTCCAATCCATGGCCTGCATCTCTACGACCATGCCCGCTTGGCGCAGCAATTGGGCGGTGACCAGGGACGCGGCATTGAGGATGGCGATATCGGTCGGCTGCAGGATAACGACCGGCGTGCCGTCATAGCCCGCCTCGGACAGCAGCGCCTTGGCCTTGTCGATGTTTTGGTCCATCAGGGCTTCGGCGCCGATATCACTTGCGAGCGGCGTGTCGCAGGCAAAGATGGCCGGACAGGTCTGCCAGTAACGGGGATCGCCGACGGCCGCATTCATGTATAGCGATTGATCGACCAGCCAGAGCACGGCCCGGCGAATGCGCACGTCGTCGAATGGCGGGTGCAGGTGGTTCATCCTGAGCCAGCCCTGCAAGCCCAAGGGGTCGAGAGTCTCCACGACCACGCCCGGTGCGCTCTCCATGATCGGCAGCAGGTCGTGCGGCGGCAGCTCGAAATAATCGACTTCGCCCGCCATCAGCGCATTCATCGCCGTCGCCGCGTCGGGAATATAGTGCCACTCAACGCGATCGACCTTGGGCCGCTTGCCGCCGGCGGCGAAGCTCGGCGCCTCCGCCCGCGGCACATAATCGGGATTGCGCACATAGACCACCTTGGCGCCCGGCACCCATTCCTCGGCCACGAACAGGAAGGGGCCTGAGCCGATGATCTCGGGCACCTGCTCGAAGGGATCGGTCTGGGCCAGGCGCTCGGGCATCATGAAGGCGACATTGGAGCTGATCTTGCCGAGGGATTCCAACACCAGCCCGTATGGCGCCGACAGAACCAGTTCGAAGGTGCTGTCATCGACGGCCACAAGGTTGGCAGTCGCATCCATCAACCGCTGGCCCATGGCGTCGCGCGCGCCCCAGCGCTTGATGGAGGCGACACAGTCGGCGGCCGTAACGGGGGCGCCGTCGTGCCAGAGCAGGCCCTTGCGCAGAGTGAAGGTCCAGATCAGACCGTCGTCGCTGACCGACCAGCTATCGACCATCTGCGGCTGCACTTCGAGGTTCTCGTCGAGGGCAAACAGCGTGTCGTAGACCATATAGCCGTGATTGCGCGTGATATAGGCCGTGGTCCAGATCGGATCGATGTTCTTCAGGTCCGCATGGGGCACCACCCTCAGGACCGTCTCAGACCACGCCGGCATTGCGCCGACGAGACAAATCGTTAGGGTGAAAAAGAAATTGCGGATCATGAGTCTCGGCCCTTGGGGCCAAGCTCGGACAGTCGCAGGGCGCGACCCGCACGGGCGCCCGCGTGCGCGCCCTCCTGCCAGGTGATGCGACCATTGACCATGACCATGGAGATTCCGCCAGCCGGCTGGATGGGGTCCGCGAAAGTCGCGCGGTCGATGATCGCGTCCGCATCGAACAGCACCAGATCGGCATAGGCGCCTTCCCGGATCACGCCGCGTCCGGTAATGCCGAACTGGGCCGCGGGAAAGCCGGTCATCCGCCGCACCGCGTCTTCCAGCGGGAAAAGGCCAAGATCGCGGGCATAGTGGCCGAGCACACGCGGAAAAGTGCCCCAAAGACGCGGGTGGGGATGGGAGTCGTGCGGCAGGCCATCCGAGCCGATCATGGCGCGGGGCGAGGCGAGGACGCGCTGCACGTCTTCCTCGTCCATGATGAAATAGATGGCACCGGCCGGCTTCAGTTTCTCGGCAGCCTCTTCGGTGCCGAGGCCCCATTCCTTGGCGATATCGTCGAAGTCCCGTCCGGCGACCTCCGGGTGGGGCTTCGACCAGGTGACGATGACGCGGCTGGCATTCATCATGCGCCGCGCGTCGAGCACGGTGGAGCCGGCGACATAGGGGTAGACGTCGAGCGCCAGCGGCTGGTGCTCGTGGGCTGCGGCGATGCGCGGCAGGGTTTCTCTGGTGCGTCCGTGATTGGGCTGGCCGGCACATTTGTGATGGGAGATCACGACCGGCACGCCGGCCTCGCGGCCGATGGTACAGGTCTCGTCGATGGACTTGAGCACGTCCACGGTCTCGTCGCGCATATGGGTGCTGTGCATGGCACCCGCGGGCGCCAGGGCGCGTGCCAGCTCGATCACCTCGTCCGTGGGCGCGTCATTGGCCGGGCGATAGAAAAGCCCCGTGCTCATGCCGACGGCGCCATCGGCAAGCGCCTCTTCGAGGCGCCCGCGCATGGTCGCTACCTCGGCCGCCGTGGCGGCCCGATCGAGCGTGTCCATGGCGCCCATGCGCAAGGTGCTGTGGCCGACCTGGGCAATGACGTTGACCGACGCGGGATCCTTGTCCAGCGCATCGAGATAGCCGCCGAAGCGGGCGAAATACTGTTCCGGACGGTCGCCGATGAGATCGGCGGGAGCCGGTGGGGTCTCGCTCGGCGACAGCGGTGCCAGGCTGATGCCGCAATTGCCGGTCACGACCGTGGTCACGCCCTGGCTGACCTTGCAGTCCATGGTCGGGTTCGAGAGCACGGCCCTGTCATCGTGGGTATGCACGTCGATGAAGCCCGGCGTGAGCGTCAATCCCTTGGCATCGATCTCGCGCGCGCCATTATTGCTCGCAATAGTTCCGACGGCGACGATTCGATCGTCGGCGATCGCGATATCGGCCTGTTGGGCAGCTGCGCCGGTGCCGTCGATTACCTGCGCGCCGCGAAAAACGAAGTCCATGTAGTGCTCTCCTAGTCGTCGGTTAGTGCCGTAACGATCGCGACAATCCGCCGCGAAATACCTTGAACTCGCCGCTCTCCATCGGAACCCAGGATTCGTCGCGGGTGAGTGGTCGTGTCGCGATCATGGTAACAACGTCGCGCGGTGTGGTCTCGGCTGCAAAATCGACTGTCCAGTCCTCATCGATCAGGCTGGCGGCGCCAAAGGGATGACGGCGGGTGATCCAGCAAAGCTTGGTCGAGCAAAACGTGAAGAGCGAGTGCGAATCGCTGAGCAGCATATTGAAGGTACCATGGTCGGCGATGTCTGCGGCAAACTCGCTCACGCTCCGCGCCAACGTCGCTGCTCTGGCCGGCGGCTGGCGGAAGCGCTCGCGCAGGCGGTCAAGCATCCAGCAGAAGGCGTGTTCGCTGTCGGTCGTGCCGATGGGCCGATAGAAGCTCAGCGGGCGCTTCTTGATGCCCTTGAGCTTGCCGTTATGGGCGAAGGCCCAGTCACGGCCCCATAACTCGCGGCGAAAGGGATGGGTGTTCTCCAGGCAGACCTTGCCATGGGTCGCTTTGCGAATATGGCTCACGACCACCCGGCTCTTGATCGAATAGCCCCGCAGCAGCTTGGCTACCTCCGATTCGGCGCTTGCTTCCGGATCATGGAAAGCGCGGCAGCCCTTGCCTTCGTAGAAGGCGACGCCCCAGCCGTCGCGGTGCACGTCCGTGCGCCCGCCACGCTGCATCAGCCCGCGAAAGCTGAAACAGATGTCGGTCGGAACGTTGGCGTTCATGCCGAGAAGTTCGCACATGGCCGGAGTCTGGCGCTTACCAGCCCGTTGACGAAGTCTGCTCTGGACGCGTGTCGCTGTGTCTGAT